>JAAWDZ010000042.1 GCA_022794015.1 Eubacterium sp.
ATTCTTAGGTTTAGCCGCCTAATAATGATATATTAAGCGATTCCATAAGATTTTTCAAGGCATAGTACCCGCTATGTCCAAAGTTTATGTCCATTTTTCTCTAATTTCTTTTCCTGCACGATATTCAGTTGTCAATCTTTGATTAGAATCTCATTCATTGAGATTCCGAGAAGTTATACAAAGTCTTTATTTCAGAATAACACAGGTTGTCAAAAATTTTCAATCCCCCGTTTACATTTCCTCCATTTACGCTTATGATAAATAAGACAACACAAACCATGCAAAGAAAGGAAAGAAACGAGGAAAAAATATGGGTGGATTTTTTGGCGTAGCATCCAAAGAGGATTGTGTATTTGATTTGTTTTTCGGAATTGATTATCATTCCCATTTAGGGACCAGGCGCGGCGGAATGGTAGTATATGGAGAGGGCGGCTTTGACCGTTCTATCCACAATATAGAAAATGCCCCATTCCGCACGAAGTTCGATAAGGACATGCAGGAAATGTCCGGGCACACCGGGATCGGCTGCATATCCGATTATGAGCCGCAGCCGCTTCTGATCCGTTCCCATCACGGCACGTACGCAATTACAACAGTGAGCAAAATCAACAATATGGACGAGCTTTCTACCATGCTGTTTGAAAACGAGCATTCTCATTTTCTGGAAATGAGCGGCGGAGATATCAATTCGACGGAGCTTGTTGCAGCCCTGATTAACCAAAAGGAGAATTTAATTGATGGAATACGCTATGCCCTTGAGACGGTGGACGGTTCGGTGTCAATGCTTCTGATGAATGAAAAGGGCATTTATGCGGCAAGAGATCTGCACGGGCGTACGCCGGTTGTAATCGGGAAGAAAGAAGACGCCTTCTGCGTTTCGTTTGAAAATTTTGCGTATAAAAATCTGGGTTATTCGGATTACCGGGAATTGGGGCCGGGAGAGGTTGTTGTGATTACAGATGAGAGCTGTAAAACGCTTTTGGCTCCGGGAGAGGATATGAAGATCTGCACTTTTTTGTGGGTGTATTATGGGTATCCTTCCAGCTCGTATGAAGGTATCGGCGTGGAGCAGATGCGCTATGCCTGTGGACAGAAGATGGCACAGAGGGACAATGTAAAGCCGGATATTGTGGCCGGTGTGCCGGACTCCGGTACGGCGCATGCCATCGGCTATGCCAATGAATCGGGAATCCCGTTTTCCAGGCCGTTTATCAAATATACGCCGACCTGGCCGCGCTCTTTTATGCCGACAATGCAGAGCCAGCGGAATCTGATTGCCCGGATGAAGATTCTGGCTGTGGAAGAGCTGATTCGGGACAAAAGTCTGCTTTTGATTGACGATTCCATTGTCAGAGGGACACAGCTGCGGGAAACGACGGAATTTTTGTATCAGAGCGGCGCAAAAGAGGTGCATATCCGTCCGGCCTGCCCACCGCTTCTGTTTGGCTGTAAGTATTTAAATTTTTCACGCTCTTCTTCGGAAATGGATTTGATTACGCGCCGTGTAATTGCCCGGTTGGAGGACGGCAGCGTAACGGATGACATTTTAGAAGAGTATGCCGATCCGGAATCTGTAAAATATGCGCAGATGCTGGAGGAAATCCGAAAGGAGCTGAATTTTACATCCTTAAGGTACAACCGTCTGGACGATATGCTAGATGCTGTGGGCATTGACAAGTGTAAGCTGTGTACCTATTGCTGGAACGGCAAATAAAAAGAATGAAATAAAAAGCGCCTCATAGAATAGAGTAAAGGAAAATTTTTTGGGTGCATATGAAATACAGGAAACCACTTCTGATTTTTTTACTTTTTCTGATTATGTATAGGGCAGGCGCAGGGGCTGCTAAATTCGTAGATGTTTTTAGCAGCTCTTATGCCATTCGGAATACGACGGAGAACTGGGGACTGGGATTCGGAGAAGAAGGCAAAGCTCCCACAGGAAATGTCAGTGCCAAAGAGTTGAAGAAAGAGGATGCCTATTATATAGGCGATACGGCTAAAAACACCATTTATCTTACATTTGACTGCGGTTATGAAAACGGCAATACGGAAAAAATTTTAGATGCCTTAAAAAAACACAATGCCACAGGCACTTTTTTTGTTGTGGGAAATTTTCTGGAAACCGCTCCAAAGATTGTAAAGCGGATGGCAGAAGAAGGACATCTGGTTGGAAATCATACGTATCATCATCCTGATATGTCCAAAATCAGTGATAAAGAATCCTTTGGGAAGGAAATCGGTGATGTGGAGAATCTGTATCAGGAGATTACAGGCGAAGAGATGGTAAAACTGTATCGCCCGCCGCAGGGGAAGTTTAATATGGAAAATTTAAAAATGGCAAAGGAGATGGGGTATCACACATTTTTCTGGAGCCTTGCCTATGTAGACTGGTATCAGGATGACCAGCCGACCCCGGAGGAAGCGTACGCCAAGCTTCTGCCGCGGATTCATCCAGGAGCGATTGTGCTGCTGCACAGTACTTCGTCTACAAACGGTCAGATTCTGGATGAGCTGCTGACCAAATGGGAAGAAATGGGATATACGTTTGGGACGCTTGAGGATTTTCTATGAGAACCAAATTATGAGATGTAAATCAAATATCAGGCCTGTTTTCTCGTTTCTATCTGCTCTGTTGCTGTGACTTTGACTGCAATTGAGATCAGCCAGAAAGTTCTTACAGAAAATCTTCGCGCTATGGAAGCAGATGGAATTATTACCCGTACCGTATATCCGGAAGTTCCGCCAAAAGTGAAATATTCTTCTCGGCAGCAGCAGACAGCATCAAAAGAAGAGACAGATGCGGCGAAGAAAGAGGCGGAAAATGCAAAAGCAGGGACTAAGAGTGTAACCATCAAAAAATTAAAGAGCCACAAGAAATATTATATAAGAGTACGTGCATACAAGAAAATTGGCGCAAAAACCGTATATACGCCGTATTCTGTAATCAGTAATACAAAAGTCCGGTAATATGATTTTATAAACATATTATAATCTTTTTCCTTCTTTAAACCCCATACTATGCAAAGGCATCACCGCCGAAAGCAGAGTATGGGGTGTTTTTTTGTACAGATTTTGCTATAATAATGAAGAAATTCGAATCAGACAGGAGGGGCGGAATTGAAAAACAGACGAAATGTTCTTATAGAAAAGGAGCTGGCTAAAATCTGTAAAGCTGAAGAAAGGCTGAAAAAAGCGGCTGTCCGCAGCGAAGAGGCGTCATGGAAGGCAGAGCTTGTGAATAAAATACCGCCGAAGGCATATGACGCTTTAGAGAAAGCATTTGTCAAATCATTTGCGGTAATATTTGAGAAAGGAACGGGTTTGATCGAGAAAACATTCAATAAGGATGCGATGGAAGCGGACTATGAAATCCATGATTATGCGATCAAAAGAAAAGGGGGCCGCAAAGAAATCCGCGGTCTGCGCAAAGAAGCTGCCAAAACTGATTTTATTAATATGGCGGCATCTACCGTAGAGGGAATCGGCCTTGGAGTGTTTGGCATAGGGATTCCCGATATAGCCCTGTTTGCAGGCATGCTTTTAAAAGGCATTTACCAGGCGGCGCTGCATTATGGTATTGATTATGAAAAACCGCAGGAAAAATATTTTATCTTAAAAATGATGGAAGCGTCTATGACCAAAGGAGAAGCTTTCATACGCCTTAGTGACGAATTAAACAGCTGCGTTGCACAAGGCAGTCTGCAGATACCTGCAGAGCAGCAGCTTAAGGTTCAACTGGAGAAAACGGCAGACGCGTTTGCAGCGGATATGCTGCTGCAAAAATTTATTCAGGGTCTGCCCGTAGTCGGTATATTGGGCGGCGCAGGAAATCCTGTATACTACCGCAGGGTTATGCGGTATGTCAATATGCAGTACCAGAAGCGATATCTGCTGCGGCAGACAGAAGCGGATACAAAAAAGGAAGGGGATACGCTGGTAATCAAGGAGGATTTCCGTTCATTCTCCCATTGACATCTTATTTCTCCTATGTTAGCCTATAGAAGTGTTTTATCATAGTAAAGTGGTAACAGATTACTACGAAAGCAAACGAGGAGGATTTATATGAAAAAATTAGTGGCAGCAGTATTATTAATGGGAATGACGCTTTCCCTTGCAGCATGCGGGAACACAGAAGCAGACAGCAACAAGGCGTCTGGCGGCGCAAACGAGGCAGACAACCAGACGGCGAATGCAGATGATGCCGATACGGGGGACGAGGAAAGTTCTCAGGCAGCGGATGAAGAAGGACAGACAGGCGGCGACACCTTTACAGTAGGATTTGATCAGGACTTTCCGCCGTTCGGTTATGTCGGAGACGACGGAGAATTTACCGGTTTTGATATTGAGATGGCAACCGAGTGCGCAAAGCGTATGGGCAAGGAGGTAGTATTGCAGCCGATCGACTGGGATTCCAAGGATATGGAGCTGGAATCCGGCACAATTGACTGCATCTGGAACGGCTTTACGATGAATGGCCGCGAAGATCAGTATACCTGGAGCGATTCCTATATGGACAATACGCAGGTAGTGATTACGAAAAAAGATTCCGGTATTACGACTCTTGCAGATTTGGCCGGCAAGATTGTAGAGGTACAGAAAGAATCTTCCGCACAGTCCGCATTAGAGGACGAGGATCACACCGAGCTTTTAGCTTCTTTCGGAGATTTCTTACAGGTCGCGGAATATAATACCGCATTTATGGATCTCGAATCGGGCGCGGTAGATGCGATTGCAATTGATATCGGTGTGGCAAACTTCCAATTGGAGGGCAGAGAAGACGATTACATCATTTTAGATGAAGTGATTTCTTCCGAGCAGTATGCAGTTGGATTCTTAAAAGGCAACGAAGCGCTGCGTGACGAGGTACAGGCTACTTTAATGGAAATGGTAGACGACGGTACATTTGCGCAGATTTCGGACAAATATTTCGGATATGATGTCTGCACCCTGAAAAGAACAGGAGCAGAGGATACAGAAGCAGAATAAAACAGGCTGTATAGCCGGAGGTTGAGATGAGTTTTCAGGTTATGATGGGACAGCTCGCGGAAGGAATGATTACAACGTGCCAGATTTTTGTACTGACACTGTTGTTTTCCCTGCCACTGGGACTCTTGGTGTCGTTCGGCAGGATGTCACGGAACATACTTCTGCGGGGCATTGCCAAAATTTATATATCCATTATGCGCGGGACGCCGCTGATGCTGCAGCTTTTGGTCGTGTATTTTGGTCCGTATTATATATTTCGCATTGGTATTACTTCTTCGTACCGTGCATATGCGGTAATTATCGCATTTGCGATCAATTATGCGGCTTATTTTGCAGAAATCTACCGCGGCGGAATTGAATCTATGCCAAAGGGGCAGTACGAAGCGGCAAAGGTATTGGGCTATACGAAGGTACAGACGTTTTTTAAAATCATTTTTCCGCAGGTGATCAAACGGATTCTTCCTTCTGTGACAAATGAAGTCATTACATTAGTTAAGGATACATCGCTGGCATTTTCCATTGCCTATGTGGAGATGTTTACGACGGCAAAGGCGATTGCAGCTTCTCAAAAGAGCATGGCTCCGCTTGTGGCGGCAGGGATATTCTACTATATATTTAACTTTGTCGTGGCATTTTTGATGGAGCTTTGGGAAAAGAAGCTTGGCTACTACAGTTAGGAGGCGGTCTGGATGAATTTGCTGGAAATGAACCATGTAAAGAAAAGCTTTGACGGAAATACCGTATTAAAAAATATCAGTCTGTCTGTAAAAGAAGGAGAGGTCGTATCCATCATAGGCCCTTCCGGTTCCGGAAAGTCTACGCTTCTGCGCTGTGCGACGCTGTTAGAAACGATGGATGACGGAGATTTGTATTATTTGGATGAAGCGGCAGCGAAAAGCCAGAATGGAAAAGCAGTATATGTGTCCGGTGCCAGGCTGAAAAAAATCAGCAGGCAGTTTGGGCTTGTTTTTCAGAACTTTAACCTGTTTCCGCATTATTCGGTGCTCAAAAATGTGATGGATGCGCCGATCCATGTGCAGAAGCGGGACAGGGAAAGCGTACGTAAAGAAGCGGAGGAGCTGCTTGCAAAAATGGGGTTAAGCGACAGGGCGTCTTATTATCCCTGCCAGCTCTCCGGTGGGCAGCAGCAGAGAGTATCTATTGCCAGGGCATTGGCGATGAAGCCAAAGATTCTGTTTTTTGATGAGCCGACCTCGGCTCTGGATCCGGAATTGACAGGGGAGATTTTGAAGGTTATTACGCAGCTTGCAAAAGAAAAGATGACAATGGTGATCGTGACGCATGAGATGCACTTTGCAAGGGACGTGTCAGATCGGATGATTTTTATGGATCAGGGCGTGATTGTGGAGGAAACGACACCGGAAGAGCTGTTTGCTTCTTCGAACCAGAGGACAAGGGAATTTCTTGGGAAATATCATGTGACAGGAGACTGATACATAAGCGCCGAAAAAAGCAGTAATGAGGCAGCCTGTCTGAACTGTAAAAAAAGCGAGAAAAATGCAAGAAAAAAAATTTTGGGCCCGACAGAAGGAAAATTTCTACATCTGTCGGGCTTAATTTTAATTTTGGTGCCAAAATGTGGCGCTGTTTCCACAATAAATTAAAAAAAAGCCGTCAGAAATTTGTTGGTTGTGCCCATTTACAAAAGCCAGAGTTCGGGGTATTATAATCACGCAATCGAGATTGCCAGCATGCAAAGTTGTATCAAATGTTTTTTAAATGAAAGGAGAACTATTATGTATCGTCTGAATTTAAAGCAAATACCAAACGCAGAAAGATTAGAAAAGGTAATCAAAGAAAGCAAAGGCACTGTACTTTTAAAACTTCCGAACAATGAGCTGTACAATTTAAAGGAAGAGGAAATGGGTACGCAGCTGCTGAGAGTTCTTGTACCGGGAACAGATGGACTGGATATTCAGGTATCTGAAGGAGAAGATTTTATTCAGTTTGTATCTTACATGGTAAACGCAGCAAGCTAAGATTGCGCAGTTCCATGCAGCAAGACCCCATGCGGGCTTTGACGGTACGCCAAGGCGTAAAGAAAGCCTTGGCGATGAGGCTTAAGAAACACAAGAAAAGAGAATAGAGTAAACAGTTGTAAAACCCGGCAGGCCAAAAAGACTGGTCTTGTCGGTTTTTTTGGTTCACTATGAAAAAGGGATATAGAGATATGTGTCTTTTATTCACGGAGCGTAAGATAAGGAGGAAGATGCAGTGAAAATAGAACACGTTGCTATGTATGTAAAAGATTTAGAAGCCGCAAAAGATTTTTTTGTAACATATTTTGGAGCAAAGCCAAATGAAGGTTATTATAATAAGACAACGGGTTTCCGTTCCTGTTTCCTGACATTTGAAGATGGGGCCAGAATGGAAATTATGAACAGGGGCGATGCCGTGGAATATGAAAAGAAGCTGGCGCAGATGGGATTTATTCATGTGGCATTTTCCGCAGGGAGTAAAGAAAAAGTAGATGCATTGACCAATCGGCTTTTAGCAGACGGGTATTCGTTAATAAGCGGGCCAAGGGTTACCGGAGATGGGTATTATGAAAGCTGTGTTTTGGATTTGGAGGGTAATCAGTTAGAGATTACCGTTTGACAGACAGGGTGAAGAAACAACGGATGAAACGCAATGTTTCCGAATAATAGCTGGGAGTTTCAAATCCGCATGCACAGGCAATTTCTTTTGCAATCAATTGATACAATAACATCCATATCTTATATAAGAGCCGGATTCCAATAAGCTTACGGAAAGGTTTTTGACATGGGTTCAACCCAAAAGTAAGGTTACACTCTGGCTGAAAAATGCATTCTGGACTTATTCCCTCCCATACGCTATACTGAATATAACTGATTTTCAGATACGGAATTAATAATAGAGAAATGGAGTGTTACTATGGCATTTACCCACTTACACGTCCACACAGAGTACAGTCTTCTCGACGGTTCAAACAAGATAAATGAATATGTCGCAAGAGTAAAGGAGCTCGGCATGACGGCTGCCGCCATTACAGATCACGGAGTGATGTACGGCGTGATTGACTTTTATAAGGCTGCCAGGGCCGCTGGCATCCGCCCAATCTTAGGCTGCGAGGTTTACGTCGCTCCGAACTCCCGTTTCGACCGGGAAAATACGCACGGGGAAGATCGTTATTACCACCTGGTTCTTCTGGCAGAAAATAATCAGGGGTACGCTAATCTGATAAAAATTGTTTCTAAAGGTTTTGTAGACGGTTACTATTACAAGCCCAGGGTAGACATGGAGGTATTACGGGAATACCATGAGGGCCTGATTGCCCTGAGCGCCTGTCTTGCCGGAGAGGTGCAGCGCTATCTGACACGCGGCCTCTATGACGAGGCCAAGAAAACGGCATACAAATATCAGGACTGCTTCGGCGAGGGAAATTTTTTCCTGGAGCTGCAGGATCATGGCCTGGCGCAGCAGCAGACAGTCAACCAGCAGCTTTTGCGCCTGTCCAAAGAAAGCGGGATTGCGCTGGTTGCGACAAATGACGTCCATTATACCTATGAGGCAGACGCCGAACCGCACGATATCCTGCTCTGTCTGCAGACCGGGAAGAAGCTGAGTGACGAAAATCGGATGCGCTACGAGGGCGGTCAGTATTATGTCAAATCCGAGGCCCAGATGAAGGCGTTATTTCCCTATGCGGCAGAGGCCGTTGAAAATACACAGAAAATTGCTGACAGATGTGAGGTGGAGATTGAATTTGGCAATACCAAGCTGCCGGATTTCCCGGTACCGGAGGGCTTTACGACGTTTTCTTATTTGCAGAAGCTCTGCTATGACGGGTTAAAGGAGCGGTACCCGGATACATCAGACGAGTTAAAGCCCCGGCTCGACGAGGAGCTTGGCGTGATCCAAAATATGGGCTATGTCGAATATTTTCTGATTGTGTGGGACTACATCCGGTTTGCCAGGGAGCAGGGCATTATAGTAGGGCCGGGGCGCGGGAGCGCAGCCGGGAGCCTGGTATCCTATACGACCGGGATTACCAATATTGACCCAATCCGGTATGGTCTGATTTTTGAGCGGTTTTTAAATCCGGAGCGTATCTCCATGCCCGATATCGATGTGGATTTCTGTTTTGAACGGCGTCAGGAGGTCATTGACTACGTGGTCGAAAAATACGGAAGGGACTGTGTAACTTTGATCATTACTTTTGGTACGCTGGCGGCAAGGGGCGTGATCCGTGATGTGGGGCGCGTGATGGATCTGCCGTATGCATTTGTGGATACGATTGCCAAAAGCATTCCAAACGACCCGGGCATTACGATTGACAGGGCTTTGAAAATGAACCCGGAGCTGCGTTCGATGTATGAAAAGGACGACAGTATAAAGCGTCTGATTGATATGTCAAAGCGTTTGGAGGGGCTGCCCAGGCATTCCTCCACCCATGCGGCCGGCGTCGTGATTTCCCAGAAGCCTATGGATGAATACGTGCCGCTTGCAAGAGGCGCCGACGGCATGATTACCACGCAGTTTACAATGACGACGATTGAGGAGCTGGGCCTGTTAAAAATGGATTTTTTGGGCCTTAGAACCTTAACGGTGATTCAGAATGCCGTTCTAATGGTAATGAAAAGCCGGGGTATTTCTCTGAACATCGACCATATTGATTTTGATGACAAAGCCGTATACGATTCTCTGGGAACCGGAAAAACAGAGGGCGTGTTCCAGTTGGAAAGCGCCGGGATGAAAAACTTTATGAAGGAGCTAAAGCCGCAGAATATTGAGGACGTCATAGCGGGAATATCGCTCTACCGGCCAGGCCCGATGGATTTTATTCCGGCTTATATCCGCGGCAAGAATAATATTGGCCAGATCACCTACGACTGCCCGCAGCTGGAGCCCATTTTAGAGCCGACCTACGGCTGTATCGTCTACCAGGAGCAGGTTATGCAGATTGTGCGGGATCTGGCGGGCTACACCTGGGGCAGAAGCGATCTGGTGCGCCGCGCCATGTCCAAGAAAAAGCAGTCCGTCATGGAGCAGGAGCGTAAAAACTTTGTATTTGGAAATCCGGACGAGAACGTGACCGGCTGTGTGGCAAATGGCATTGATGAAAAAATTGCCAATAAGATTTTTGATGAAATGATTGATTTTGCGAAATATGCGTTTAACAAATCCCACGCCGCCGCTTATGCGATTGTAGCCTATCAGACGGCCTGGCTTAAATACTATTACCCGGAAGAGTATATGGCGGCTCTGATGACTTCTGTACAGGATCATGTGACCAAAGTGTCCGAGTATATTTTAACCTGCAGACGGATGGGAATCGAAATTCTGCCGCCGGATATCAACGAGGGAGAAAGCGGATTTTCCGTATCGAATCAGGGCATCCGCTACGGTCTTTCCGCCATCAAAAGCGTCGGGCGGCCAGTAATCTCTTCTATATTAGAGGAGCGGAAAAACGGGGGCAGATTTACCTCCGTGAAGGATTTTCTCACCCGGACAAGCGGTAAGGAGGTCAATAAGCGTGCCGTGGAGAATTTTATTAAAGCAGGCGCACTGGACGGCTTAGAAGGCACCAGAAAGCAGAAGATGCTTGTCTATACCACGATTATGGACAGCATTAATCAGGAAAAGAAACATTCCATGGCAGGTCAAATCAGTCTCTTTGACCTGGTAGGCGAGGAGGATAAAAAGGCATTTGAGGTTTCCATGCCAGACGTCGGGGAATACGACAAGGAAACGCTGCTCGGCTTTGAAAAGGAGGTTCTCGGAATCTATGTCAGCGGCCATCCCCTGGAGGAATATGAGGAATGCTGGCGCAAAAACATCACTGCGACAACGGCAGATTTTCTGCTGCAGGAAGAAACAGGCGAGACCAAGGTAAGAGACGGCGCATCCGTGATGATAGGCGGTATGATTACCGAAAAAACGATCAAATACACCAAGACGAACCAGCCGATGGCTTTTGTCACAATAGAGGATCTGCTCGGTACGGTCGAGGTCGTCGTATTCCCGCGTGATTATGCCAAAAATCAGGAGCTGCTCCATGAGGAGGCTAAGGTTTTTATTCGGGGCAGGGCAAATGTAGAGGAAGAACGGAACGGCAAGCTTATCTGCGAGCGGGTGTATCTGTTTGAAGACGCGAAGCGGGAGCTGTGGGTTCAGTTTGCGGATAAGGCGGAATTTGCCGCAAAGGAAGAGCACCTCTATGAAATGCTTTCCGATTCTGACGGAAGAGACACCGTTGTCGTGTATATTGCCGCCCAAAAGGTCATGAAGCGGCTTCCCGTGAGCCGGAATATCCGGATTGAGTCCTCTCTTTTGCATACTTTGACAAAGAACTTTGGAGAAAATAATGTAAAAGTTGTGGAAAAGCCTATTGAAAAGCAGAGGTAAAGCGATTACAATAAATGAGAATGAATTAAAATGTTCAGGCTATAATAACCCATACAACAGTGAAAAGCTGAAGACGGTTATACAGCTCCTGATATGAAAAATAGATTGAGGAGGAATACGTGTTATGTCAAACGAAATGAAAACCATCGGCGTATTAACCAGCGGCGGCGACGCACCGGGAATGAATGCCGCTATCCGTGCAGTAGTCCGCGAGGCATTGGGGAAGGGTGTAAAGGTAAAGGGCATCAAAAGAGGATATGCAGGTCTTTTACAGGAAGAGATCATTGATATGGAAGCAAGAGACGTATCTGATACGATTCAGCGCGGCGGCACGATTTTACAGACGGCGCGCTGCAAGGAGTTTGTTACCTGTGAAGGACAGCAGCTCGGAGCAGAGATCTGCCGTAAACACGGCATTGACGGCGTGATTGTTGTAGGCGGAGACGGATCCTTCCGCGGCGCGCAGAAATTAGCGTCTTTTGGTATCAATACCGTTGCCCTGCCTGGTACCATCGATCTGGACATTGCCTGCACCGAATATACTATCGGTTTTGACACCGCAGTCAACACTGCCATGGAAGCAATTGACAAGGTCCGCGACACATCTACCTCTCATGAGCGCTGCAGTATTATTGAGGTTATGGGCCGCGGAGCAGGATTTATCGCCCTCTGGACCGGAATTGCCAATGGAGCGGAGGATATCCTGCTTCCGGAACGCTACGATTACGACGAGCAGAAGTTAGTGAATCACATCATTGAGAACCGTAAACGCGGCAAGCAGCATCATATTATCATTAATGCAGAAGGTATTGGATATTCACAGAGTATGGCAAAGCGCATAGAAGCAGCGACCGGAATTGAGACAAGAGCGACCATTTTAGGGCACATGCAGCGCGGTGGAAGCCCGACCTGTAAGGATCGTGTATATGCATCTATAATGGGAGCCTATGCGGTAGACCTGCTCTGCCAGGGGAAATCAAACCGCGTAGTGGCATACCGCCATGGCGATTTCGTGGATTTTGATATTGATGAGGCGCTTTCCATGGAGAAAAGCATTTCCGAATATCAGTTTGAAGTATGCAGGAATCTTTCTATATAAATAAGTAATGTGAGAAGGGCCGTCAGGGCGGCAGTCTGTAAAATTGCGTAGTGTTTCATTCACTTTCAGACAAATAACGCAGAATGAATTTTCAGCCTGCAAGACGGCTGAACGAGGCGATTCGGTGACATCATTGGGTGAAGCCAACATAGCAGATGAAAATTCATTCTGCATCATATGACTGGATACATTGAAATCTCTGCATTTATATAATAAGATTCAAGTGCTGCATTAAATCTGCACAATGCAGAGTTAGTTTGAAAGATGGTCGAAAGGCCATCTTTTTATCTTTAGCACTTGTATATAATAAGTGCTAATGTTCCCGTGAGTAAAAGATAACATATGAAGAATTTGTTATCAGGATAAAATAAGAGAAACGTTACAATAAGAAAATAGACAAGGAATATTTACTTGGACGTTATGATGCTATACCGGTATTTGATGATGTGGTGCTGGAGGATATAAATGTATAATCGTTACAGGCTAACATCAACAGGCGGAAGCGTCAGTGCTGATCACACTCGTGCAGATATTGATAATTCATCAAAAATATGGTATTATATTTAAGTTTAAAAATACAGGAATTTATTTTAAGACAGCTTTTAAAATCATGAAATTTTATGTTATGAAGGCGATTTTAAGGTGTTAGCCGAGAGTTTAAAAACAATCCGGATGAAGCTTACGAATTTAATGCGCGATATTTCAAACCAGGTAGATGAAGGCGTGGATCAATTGTCCAAGGGAGTCCCTACGCTGTCGCAGAGAACGGCAGAGCAGCCGGCGTCTGTCGATGGGCTGGTAGCGAATGTAACAAGGATCACTTCGCAGATTAAGGACAGCGCCGTGCGCTGCCAGGATGCCAGTGAACTGGTGGACAGGGCGAATGGATATGCTTCTGAAGCGGATATAAAGATGGTGCAGTTAACGGATGCGACAAAGTATATTGACCAGAAGTGCTGTCCGAACAGGTCAAAACTTTAAACAGCCTGATCGGCAAATTCCGTGTTGAATAGGCCAGAGCGAAAAAATGTTTCCAGCCATATGGTTTAGAATGTAATTTCATTTGCAAGGCGGAGGAATGAGGTGTAGCAGTGGTTACGTCGAGTGGCGACAACGCAGCAGATAGAAATTCGGGCAGGTCATATGGCTGGATGCTTATTATTCGCTATATCTAGAGAAGATAAGGAGATTTTGAAAAACAATGTACAAACCAACTATATCCGATATCGTAAAAAATATGCCGGATTCCGGTATTAAGGATTTTTTTGACGTGGCAAATTCACTGGACGGGGCGCTGTCCCTTGGAGTTGGCGAGCCGGATTTTGCTACACCGGAGCACATACGCGACGCAGCCGTTGCGTCCATCCGACGTGCGGATACCAAATATACGGACAACCGCGGCACGGTAGAATTAAGGCAGGCCGTCGCGGAATATTTGGAAAAATTTGATCTGCATTATCACGGGTCGGACGAGGTGCTGATCACGATGGGCGCGAGCGAGGGGATCGACCTGGCGCTTCGTACGCTTATTAATCCAGGGGATGAGGTGCTGGTGACAGAGCCGTGCTACGTGTCCTACGAGCCATGTGTAGAGCTTTGCGGCGGGACAGTGGTTGCTGTTGGGACAAAGGCGTCTGACCGGTTCCGCCTGACCACAGCGGGCCTTTTGGAAAAAATAACAGAAAAGACAAAGGTGCTTTTGATGTCGTTTCCAAACAATCCGACTGGGGCGATTATGGAGAAGGAGGATTTAGAAGCGGTTGCCGAAATCGTAAAAGCACACGACATTTTTGTCATCAGTGATGAAATTTATGCGGAGCTGACCTATGGGAAAAAGCATATTTCCATAGCTTCTCTGCCCGGTATGGCGGAGCGTACGCTGGTATTAAACGGATTTTCCAAGGCGTTTGCCATGACGGGCTGGCGGCTGGGATTTGCGGCGGGCCCGAAGGACGTGATTTTTTATATGAATAAAATCCATCAGTTTACGACAATGTCAGCGGGGACGACCAGCCAGTATGCGGCCTTAGAGGCGCTAAAGAATCCAGTGCGGGAAGCTAAGTTAGGGCACATGCGCGCAGAGTATGACAAAAGACGTGAGAGGATGGTCCGGGGATTTTTAGAAATGGGGCTTGACGTAGCGGTGCCTGAGGGAGCGTTTTACGTATTTCCGTCTGTGGCATCGCTTGGCATGAGCAGCCAGGAATTTTGCAAAAGGCTTTTGGAGGAGCAAAAGGTAGCAGTGATTCCGGGAGATGCATTTGGGCCATGCGGAGAAGGCTATGTGCGCTGTTCCTATGCGTATTCTGAGGATGTGATTTGTAAGTGTCTGGAGAAAATAGCGGTATTTGTCCGAGAAGTGCAACAGTTCAGACAAGATGCCCTGTTACCGAATGTCCGTCGCTAAAGAACATATGACTGAACGGACAAAAAGCAGATTGCAGGTGAAGATGAATGAAGATAGAGGAATATGGTTTAGGGCAATTGACAGAGCCGCTGCTGAAATGGTTTTTGGGACATGCCAGGGTGCTGCCGTGGCGGGAAGAGGTTTCACCGTATCGTGTATGGGTTTCGGAAATTATGCTGCAGCAGACTAGAGTGGAGGCGGTGAAGCCTTATTTTGAACGGTTTATACAAGCGCTGCCTTCTGTAGAGGCATTGGCCGAATGTGAAGAAGAGAGGCTTTTGAAACTCTGGGAAGGGCTTGGGTATTACAACCGGGTACGGAATATGCAGGCGGCGGCAAAGCAGGTGATGGAAGGATATGGCGGACAGATTCCGTCTGAATACAGCCAGCTTTTAAAATTAAAGGGAATTGGCCATTATACAGCTGGGGCGATTGCATCAATTGCGTATGGAAGGGCAGTTTCAGCGGTGGATGGAAATGTACTTCGGGTTATTTCCAGGGCAGCGGGTGATGACAGGGACATTATGAAGCAGCAGGTCCGTGTGAATATGGAAGTAGAACTGGATAAAATTATTCCGAAAGGCAAAGCAGGCGCATTTAATCAGGCGCTTATGGAATTGGGCGCCACAGTCTGTCTGCCGAACGGAAAGCCAAAGTGTAAAGAGTGCCCCTGGAAAGGGCTTTGTATTGCGCAAAGAGAGGGGCTTGTGGAATTGCTTCCGGTAAAAAGCAAGCCTGCAAGGCGAAGAGTGGAAGAGCGGACGGTGCTTTTGATTCGGGACGGAGAAAGGATTTTGATCCGAAAACGTCTGGAGAAGGGCCTTTTAGCAGGAATGTATGAGTTTCCAAATGAGCTGGGATATATGGATACAAAATCGGTTGTTTCTTATGTAAAGGGACAGGGCCTTTTACCATTGCGTGTAGAGGAAATTTGTGATGCGAAGCATATTTTTTCTCATGTGGAATGGCGCATGAAAGGGTATCTGGTCCGAATCGGGCCTGTCTGGGAAGCAGAAAAGGGGCTATTGTTCGCGGAAGTTTCAGATTTTGGGGAAAATTATCCGATGCCGTCAGCTTTTGCAGCTTATATGAAGTATTTGGAGATTCCGTTTGGGGCAGAAGTAAAAAAATAATTTGTGGAGAACAAAGAGGGAGCCGGTGCAGAAACACCGGCTGTTTCATATGAAAAAGATTTTTATTAAAAGTGAAGCAACTCACTAGTTACCAGATTTGGAAAACTGTCCTGTATCAGATTTTTTTGATTTGTAAATATAGTATAATCAGGATTTATGAAGTAGATATTTACATAATATGAGAATTTTGTGAACATTTTGTTAATCCGAAAAACAGAAACGAAAGGATACCTCAATGCCATACGGCAATAATATAATAAGGAAATCTTAAGATAAAACAGGAAGAGGTTTCATTGTAATTCTGGCATTTTTATGCTATTATCTACAAAGTGTGATTTATCAGTATTACTTTATGGAGGTTATATGTATGTATGACAGCATAATAATAGGTTCCGGTGCTGCCGGGAGTACGGTGGCGCGGAAGCTGGCGGAAGCGGGGCAGCATGTTTTAGTGTTGGAGCAAAGGCCGCATATCGGTGGAAACTGCTATGACAGACCGGATGCGTATGGCATTATGATCCACGAGTACGGCCCGCATATTTTCCATACAAATGAAGAAGATGTATATCAGTTCTTATCGGAATTTACGGACTGGTATCTGTTTGGACATGAAGTTGTGGCGAATGTGCATGGTTCTTTGCTGCCGATTCCTTTTAATCTGAATACGCTTTATAAAGTATACGGTCAGGAGAAAGCGGCGGAGCTTGAGAAGCTTTTGATTGCAGAATATGGTGCGGGAAACCGCGTGCCGATTATGGAGCTTAAGAAGAATACCGATCCACAGATTCAGGCTATTGCGGATTATGTATATGAAAATGTATTTCTGCATTATACGATGAAACAGTGGGGACAGACGCCGGAAGAAATTGATCCGGAAGTGACGGGACGCGTGCCGATACTGCTTTCGTATGATAACCGGTATTTTCAGGATAAATACCAGGGGATGCCAAAGAAAGGCTATACGGTAATGTTTGAAAAAATGCTGAATCATCCGTGTATTACGGTCAGGACTTCGGCAGACTGCAAAAGCTGTATGGAATTTCAGTCGGATAAAGTACTGTTTGAAGGGGCAGAATTTAAGGGAAATGTGGTTTATACCGGAGCATTGGACGAGCTGTTTGGATGCAAATACGGACGCTTGCCTTACCGTTCTTTGGAATTTCAATTTGAACATTTGAAGGAGGAGAGCTTTCAGGGCAGGAGCGTAGTCAATTATACGGTCAGCGAAGATTTTACCAGAATTACGGAGTTTAAGTATCTGACTGGACAGCAGGATGCAGAAGGGACGACGATCGTGAGGGAATATCCTTTTGCTTATACGGGCTTAAAAGGAGAAATTCCATATTATGCTATTTTGAATAACAAAAACAGAGAGCTTTACCAGAAATATGTAGAGGAATTACGGCTCTTAAAGAATGTATATTTATTGGGAAGGCTTGCAGAATATAAGTATTATAATATAGATGCCATTGTGAAAAAGGCGTTGCAGCTGGCAGATGTGATAAGGAGATAAGAAATGAAATTATTGTCAATAGCAATTCCAAGCTACAACTCGGAGGATTATTTGGAAAACTGTATCAAATCTCTGCTTCCAGGAGGGGAAGATGTGGAGATACTGGTCGTGGACGATGGTTCAAAGGATATGACATCGGAGATCGCCGATGCGTATGAGAAAAAATATCCAGGTATTGTGCGTGCAATTCATCAGGAAAACGGCGGGCATGGAGCGGCTGTCAATACTGGTATTGAGAATGCCAGAGGTCTGTATTTTAAGGTGGTAGACAGCGATGACTGGGTAGATTTGGACAGTTATCTGGTCATTTTGTCCAAACTTAAGGAGCTTGTAGTCGGCCGGGAAATGCTTGATATGATGATCAGTAATTTTGTTTATGAAAAAGAGGGCGCAAAGCATAAAAAGGTGATGCGGTATGCGTCTGTGCTGCCACAGAACCGCGTATTTGGCTGGGAAGATGTGAAACATTTCCGAAAGGGACAATATATACTGATGCATTCGGTGATTTATCGAACGCAGCTTCTGCGCGACTGCGGACTGGAGCTGCCGAGGCATACCTTCTATGTGGACAATCTTTTTGTATACCAGCCGCTTCCGCAGGTGAAATATATGTACTATATGGACGTGGATTTTTACAGGTATTTTATCGGGCGGGAGGATCAGTCGGTCAATGAAAAGGTGATGATTGGCCGGATTGACCAACAGATTAAGGTAAATAAGATTATGGTGGATTCTTATGACCTGTGGAAAATACCCAATCGGAAGCTGCGGCATTACATGTTTAATTACCTGGAGATTATTACAGTGATTTCTACGGTAATGCTGATTCGGTCGGGGACGAAGGAAAATCTGGAAAAGAAGAGGGAGCTGTGGCATTATATCAAGCAGCAGGATCTCAGGCTGTTCCACAGGCTTCGCTCAGGTATTATGGGAAATACAATGAATCTGCCAGGCAGGGGCGGAAGAAAGATATCAATTGCGGCATATAAGATTTCGCAGAAGGTAGTGGGATTTAACTAGAAAAATTAATATATCTTTAATTTTAGCGATTTACCCTTGTCTTAATCACAACATAAGAAAGGCGTAAATCAATGAAAAAAAAGGTATTATTATTTTTGTTGTCTGTTTCAGTTGCAACGGTTAGCTTAAGTCATATGGAAAGCTGGGTTTTTGCTGAGGCTGTTACAGAAGGATCTATAGGCGAGTCGTCGAAAGAACCAGCTGAAGGATCTACGGAAGAGGCGCCAAAAGACCCGACGGAGGGCTCTGCGGAAGAGCTGCCAAAGGACCCAACGGAGGGCTCTGTGGAAGAGCTGCCGAAAGATCCGACGGAGGGCTCTGCGGAAGAGCCGCCAAAGGACCCAACGGAGGGCTCTGCGGAAGAGCCGCCAAAGGACCCAACGGAGGGTTTTGCGGAAGAGCCGCCAAAGGACCCAACGGAGGGCTCTGCGGAAGAACCACCAAAAGATCCGACGGAGGGATCTACAGAAAAGCCAGAAGGTGACAATTCCGGAGATACAGTTTTAACTCCGGAGCCGCCTGCAGCAGGTGTGGTGTTTGATATTGGACAGGATCATTACAAAGTAACAACAGCAGGTTCAGAGGTTGCGTTTACAGGTACTTCTGGTACAGGAACAATAAAAATTCCTGCTTTGGTTACGGTAGATAATATTACTTATAAAGTGACTTCTATCGAATCAGACGCGTGTAAAAATAATACGGGAATTGAAATTGTTATTTTGGAAGGAAATATAACTTCTATTGGAAACAATGCGTTTTCAGGCTGTACAGGGTTGAAGTCTGTGCTGCTTAATACCGGTATTACGACAATCGGTATGGAAGCATTTTCTGATTGTATCGCTCTTACCAGCGTAGCGATTCCCAAAACCATAACAAAGATTGCTGCGAGGACATTCCGGGGATGTACGAAGTTAAAGACGGTTTCGATTAGTTCGGGCGTTACAGTAATTGGAAAAGGTGCATTTCGGGATTGCATGAGTTTATCTATGATAACAGTACCCAAATCAGTTACTTCGATTAATGAGAATGCATTCAACGGCTGTTTAAAAGTGTCAACAGTTACATTAAAAACCGGTCTTAAATCAATAGGGGATAGTGCTTTTGCCAATTGTACTTCACTGAAAAGTATTTCCGTTCCAAAATCTGTAACAACAATTAAATCAAATGCTTTCAGCGGTGACAAAAAACTGTCTGTTGTAACTATTGGCTCAGGATTGAAGCTATTAGGCAAGAAAGTATTTTGTAACTGCTCTAAGCTTTCTGTCATTATTATTAAATCCGGAAATCTGGATACAGTAAAATCAAATGCATTTATGGGAATTTCGTCTTCAGCAGTTATTCAGGTGAAATCCGCAAAAGTAGCGGAATATACAAAGCTTATGGCGGGAAAAGGGCAGGGTAAAAATGTAACTGTTACGAAAATTATTTAACTCTTGCGGTAAAAAAGAAAAGATTTATTTTAAAAGAATAAAAAAGGGCTGTCGGAACATATAAGCTTTCTGTAATATATAGTTTGAATTGTGAAAATCTATATCTATATATTGTTTGAAATCTTTTCCGACAGCCCATGTTTTGTCCTTTAACCGTTTATCTGCTGCAATATTTTCATAACGCCGTTGTTATCATTGGAATCCGCAATATGTTTTGCCAGCGTCTTTAAGCCTGGATGCCCATTTGCCATGCAGTAGCTTTCAGCGCAGGCTTGCAAAAGCTCCGTATCGTTTAAATAATCTCCGAATGCCATGGATTCCTCTGGGGAGATATCGTATTTCTGCTGGATTGCAGCAACAGCAACTCCTTTGTTCACCGTTTGGTTTGCTATATCAATCCAGCTGTCCCCAGATAGTACGGTGGACAGATGTCCGGCAACATCCGTAAAATGTCCCATAGCGGATTCTGCCATTTTCTGATCGACAAAAATAGCGATTTTGACAACGATATCCTGTAATGCGGCTTCGTATAAATCCGGGGTCTGCTGTAAATGGTCGTAGTACATTTCAATTTCCCGGAGGATATGTTTTTCTGCCGGTCTCATATATGCGGATTTTGCGCCGCAGATGACTGGCGTTGTTCCGCTTGTGCGGTCGATAATATCCAGGCAGTCTTTAATGTCTGTTTTCTGCATTTCATTCAGATAGATGACGCTGTCTTGTTCGAATACAATTCCGCCGTTTTCGGCCACATAGATCAGTTGGTCTTTAATGGGGATGAAATCCTTTACCAGTGTATAGTATTGCCGACCGCTTGCGATTACTGTTTTGATGGCAGGGTGCGTTTTAACCCAGTCCATAAAGTCGGGCGGCAGGTTTTTGTTTGAATCTAGTAAGGTTCCATCCATATCCAGTGCGACAAGCCTGATAGCCATAGTGCGCTCCTTTCAGTTTGGTTGAGGGGTTCGGCTGTATTATAGCACAGTATGGGACAAAAGAGAATCCTTTTCCAAACAGTCCAGTACCTTCTGGTACCGTTCCCGTTCCAATAATTTCTTCAGGCACAAAAACGGATCCAACTCATTTGACAATACCATATTGCATACATTTACAGAAAATCCGCTCACCAGTCCAACGCCAAGCTCATTTTCCCGAACCGGAATTACGTTTGTCCGGCTGTTTACGTTCCAGAATACGAGTTTTGGCATACAGTAGCCGTGGATAAGAAAGCGTTTTCTGATTGTTTTAAAAAGCGTATCTGTCTCACAGCCCCACATTGCCTGATCAAATTCCATATCTGAAATAATCAGTATCGTTTGCGGAAGCTCCTCCTGCGGCAAATGATTTTTTACTGCAGTCTGCAATATGAGCTCAAAAGTGGCTTCTATATTTGTATTGGTACAGTCTTGATTGGAAAGAGCCAGCTCCAGCTTTTCTTTCAGTGTCCGGCAAGAAGATAAATCTACATATTTGGGTTTATGGGAAAACGTAATAAACCGGTTCTGGTAGGGGCCGCTCATATGTTCCGCAAAGTAAATACCCAGGGCATTGGATACATGAAGCGCCGTAATATTTCCTTTCCCGACCGGACAGAGCATGCTGCCGGAGCCGTCTACGACGCAGAGGACATTTTTTGCTTTTGATACAGTATCCGGGAGATTTTTCCACAGGGCTTCTAAGGCAGGATCTTCTGCAGCCATCTTTAACTGCCATCCTATGCGCAGGGTATACTGTGCCGTAATTTCGTGCGGCATCAGAACGTCTGCGTGCATAACAGCTTTGTTGCATTGTACGTTTTTCAGATACTGCATCCTGCGCGCTTCATCATGACGCAGAAAAGCGTTTCTGTAAAGGATGTTTGCCCTGGAAGCAACTTTGGTATAATCAATCGCATCCCAGCGGCCATCTGTCATAGAAACCTCGGTTACGTGCAGATATGCCCGCAGGGAAGCAAGCAGCTTTCGGTATTCTCTGGCAGTAAGGCCCATAAAACTTTGCAGCTTTGCGGCGGCATGTCTGGATGCGGGGGATGATGTGTTATTGCCGGGCATCCATTTGGCGCAAAGTGAAATGGGTTTAGAGTCTGCCATATTTGCAGCGTCTTCTTTTAACTGAGCATTTAACAGGGTTAGCGCAATATGTTCGGTCGGCGTGTCAAACAGGCAGAGCAAATCGTCGAAACGGCCGTATTCGGCAACAATTTCCGCCAGACGTGCCGAAAGGTCCGGAAAGGACTGGGCGAGGTAACGCAGGATAATGCGGAAAGTGTTCCGTTCTCCCAGCCCGCCGCGTACGTCACGCAGGAAAAAAAGCCATTTTAGGGCAAGCGCTCTGTCTTCATAAAATGCGGCAAGGAAACGGTTGATTATGTCTGTTTCACTTTCGTTTCGAAGCGAAGCGACGGCGAAATTCAGATCTACGAGAGCTTTTCCTGTAGTGGCATAGCCTCTTGCACCGTTTTCTGTGTATGTTTGACGGTCATTTAATACGGTATGTAATTTTTCCATAAAACTCATCGCAATCCCTCCTGTTTTTTTATTATGTACTCCCGGAAGTTTTCCGAAAGAATATCATTTGTAACAGTTCAGCCCAGGACTTTGCACCTGCTGCAAAGTCCGTGAGAATGCGTAAAGGCTTAAGTGGAATCCGCCCCTTTGCCGTACGGCAAACTTTAAATGGGCGGATTCCGTAACAGTGAAGCCGGAAGGCTGAACTGTTACTATCATTTATTTACCTGAGTGAGCAGCCTTACCGGGGCAGGATTCGAACCTGCAGTGACCAATCATCTTTTTGGGGATTTTTGCTGAAAAAGCCTTTGTCAAGACTTCTTTTGCCGCAGTAAGGCTGCAAAGTAACGGTTCGTTGTTTTTCACATCCGCGCCGCACGATCCGCTGCATGGCGGCGAAGACGCACAGTCAGATATGAGGAATCCGGCTTCTTGCCGAAAGCAACTTTAAATGAACCGTCTCACTTTAGACCGGGAAAACACGCAAAGCTTTTGTCAGGGCGGGAATCGAACCCGCGACACCGCACTCCTAAGGTGAATGTTTTGCTGTCAAAGCCTTTGCCAAGACTTATTTTTTCGTGCTCTTCCATCTGAGCTACCGTGGCAGACGCTTTGGGTTTTCCCTGTCTGCATCTAACATACAATATCTGGAAAAAAGAATCATTTCAAAAAAGTTGCGAGGGTATGGTATACTTTAAATAGGGTGATAGGATGTCAGAATTTAAAGAATTAATAAAATCTTTTTCCAAAAGCAGGGAATATGTGCGCGATTTTTTTGTATACGGCTTTAAAACACGGGAGGAATTTGGCGGCTGGAGCGGCCGTACCTATGACAATGAGCGCCGCAGGCTGGAAAGCTGGCTTTCAGGTTTTGTCAGGCAGGAGTACTGTGGGAAAGAGAAAAATATTTATCTGTCAGTAGACAGCAATTCTCTGGATACCAATCCGCTGTACCGGGTGTGGAAGGCGAAAAGTTTTACAGATAACGATATTATGCTGCATTTTTATATTCTGGATTATCTGGAGCGGTTTGGGGCGCAGACAGCCGACAAAATTACAGACGGTATTTTATCTGAATATGGTTTTGTATTTGATGTGCAGACGGTGCGCCGCAAGTGCAACCAATATGCAAAAGAGGGGATACTGGAAAAGGAAAGAGGAGGAAAAGAAATCTGGTATCGTTCCAGGCCGTCGTTTTTTAAGATGCTGTATTCCCATCCGGGCCTTGGAAATGCGGTGAAGCTTTACCAGTTGTTTTCCCCGCTTGGAATTGTGGGAAATACAATTATGGAAAATGCAGAGCTTTCAAATGATCTGTTCTGGGTTAAGCACAACTTTTTTGTACATACGTTAGAGGATGAAATTCTGCTGTTGATCTTATCGGCTATGCATCAGGAAAAAACGGTGCTTCTTACAGTAAAGAGCACACGTACGGATAATCTGAAAAAAGCAGAGGGAGTTCCGTTAAAGATTTTTAGCAGTACACGCACCGGCAGGCGTTATGTGGTTTTGTATTTTTTAAAAAGAAAGCATTTTGTAAGCGTGCGTCTGGATGCTGTAAAAGCGGTGGAGTTAAAGGATAGTTATCCGGATTTTCGGGCGTTTCGGGGAAAACTGGAGAAGAATCAAAAGAAGGCATGGGGGATTTCATTTCAAAACAGCGAGCACCGACGGACAGAGCATGTGAAAATGACGCTGCATATTCATGAGGATTCGGAAGCATTTATTGTAAACCGGCTGAAACGGGAGGGAAAGGGCGGGAAGGTTTTGCGGATTGCTCCGGATACCTTTACTTATGAGACAGAAGTGTTTGATGCGAATGAGATGCTGCCCTGGATTCGCACGTTTCTGGGACGGATTGTGGCGCTGGAATCGGATAGCAGGAGGCTGAACGCGCTGTTTGAACGGGATTTTTGGGCGATGTATCAAATGTATTGCAAGGAGTGACAGATGGTGGAATTATTTTCAGAAATATACAATTGTTATTTTCAGGTAATAAAATCTCTGACAAAACAAAGGCGCTGCATATCGGAGCAGGAGCTGAGTACTTATATACAGGAGAATTGTTTTGAAGAAAGTATTTTGTACCTGCTGCCGAAGCTGACAGAAAACGGTTGGGGCTTTTATGAAAAGAAGGACGGAAGATTTTGCGCAAAATTGTCGGAAGATTTTTATGTGCCGCTGACGGATTTGCAGAAGTCTTATCTGAAGGCGATTTTGATGGATGATAAAATCAGGCTGTTTTTAGAGGAAACGGAAATTATAAAAATGGGGGCGGCTCTTACGGATGTGAAGCCTTTGTTTACGCCGGAGGATTTTTATTATTATGACCGTTTTTCGGATCAGGACGATTATTCGGATCCCGGATACAGAAAACGTTTCCGTATCATTTTGGAAGCAATCCGCAGCCGGGAGTATCTGGATATTCTTTACGAATCAAAGAAAAATCAGAGAATTTATTTTACCTGTCTGCCCTGTCGGCTGGAATACTCCGTCAAGAATGACTGCTTTCGGCTTTTGGCAGTAAATTCATGTGCCGGACGGAGATTTCAGATAAAAACGCTCAATTTAAGCCGGATGGTCCAGGTGGTACGAACGCATAATACGGCAAAACGGACGCCGGATGTAGACCGTTATCTGAAGAAATCTTATTGCAGCGAGCCGGTGCGGGTGATTATAAAAAACCAGCGGAATGCGCTGGAGCGCGCTATGCTGCAGTTTGCCAATTATGAAAAGAGTACGAGAAAGCTTAAGGACGGGACGTATGAGAGCCTGATTTATTATCATAAAGGGATGGAGGCAGAACTTTTGATTGAGGTGCTTTCGTTTGGGCCGATGCTTAAAGTGGTGGGAAATGAAGAGTTCCTTGAGCTTGTGAAGGAGAGGATCAAAAGACAGGCGGTATGTCTGAAATGTAAAAAATGAGATGGCAGGCCGGGATGCAAAGCTGCTTTACAGGGGAGGGTATATGATGTATCTGCCAAATTCCCTCTCTGGCTGCGGTATCAGAAACCTGTCATGCTGTTATAGTTATCACTTTGATTTTTGTCTGCCTGTGTCTGGCCCGCATCTGAGTTGATTTTTCAGAAAGAATGTATAATTATACGAACTCATGGCTGTTTTGTACTTGACAATATACCCCATGGGGGTATATAATGTCAATGAAAAGAAGGGAGGATCGGTATAATCATGAACGAAGAAAGGGAATGCTGTAATAATAAGACAAAAGAACGATCGGAACAGGAATATAAAGATCTTCTCCATCGTCTCAACCGCATCGAAGGCCAGGTGCGCGGTATCAAACGGATGGTAGAGCACGATGCGTACTGCACGGATATTCTGGTGCAGGTAGCAGCCGTAAATGCGGCGTTGAACAGCTTTAACCGTGTACTTTTGTCGAATCATATTAAAACCTGCGTGATACAGGATATTAAAGAGGGCAGAGAAGAAACGGTAGAAGAGCTTCTTGCGACTCTTCAGAAGCTGATGAAATAAAGATGCAGAACAGAATAAAAACAGAAACAGAGGTGATATTATGCAGCAGTATAATGTGACAGGAATGAGCTGTGCTGCCTGCAGTTCGCGTGTGGAAAAGGCAGTAAAAAAAGTGCCGGGTGTTACAGCCTGTTCGGTAAGCCTTTTGACGAATTCTATGGGCGTGGAAGGTATGGCTGACGAAGCCGAGGTGATCCAGGCAGTTGAGAATGCCGGATACGGCGCAGCCGTAAAAGGCAGAGAAAAAAGCGGAGCGCAGTCTGAAAGAAACACAGATGCAGAGGAGATGTTAAAGGATAGGGAAACACCGGTTTTACGGCACAGGCTGTTGGCTTCTGTTGGTTTCCTTCTGGTACTGATGTACGTATCCATGGGTCATATGATGTGGGGCTGGCCGCTGCCAGCATTCCTGTCAGAGAATCATGTGGCCGCTGGCCTTTTGCAGCTCCTTTTAACCGGAATTATTATGGTCATCAACCAAAAATTTTTTATTAGTGGATTTAAAAGTCTGTTTCATCTTGCGCCAAATATGGATACACTGGTTGCATTGGGCTCAGCAGCGTCGTTTGTATACAGTACCTATGCACTGTTTGCCATGACAGATGCCCAGATGCGTGGAGATTTGTCTGCCGTAATGGCATATATGCATGAGTTTTATTTCGAATCTGCGGCGATGATTCTGACCCTGATTACCGTCGGGAAAATGCTCGAAGCAAAATCGAAGGGCAGGACAACAGATGCTTTAAAAAGCCTGATTCGGCTTTCTCCGAAAAAGGCTACTGTTCTGCAAAATGGCACTGAAACAGAAGTTGCCATTGAGCAGGTTAAAAAAGGTGATATTTTTGTGGTACGTCCCGGAGAAAATATTCCAGTGGATGGCATGGTCTTAGAAGGCAGCAGCGCCGTCAACGAAGCAGCTCTGACCGGAGAGAGCATTCCTGTTGATAAAGCGGCCGGTGACCGCGTATCGGCGGCTACGGTCAATCAGTCCGGATTTTTAAAATGCGAAGCAGTTCGTGTGGGCGAGGATACAACTCTCTCACAGATTATTCAGTTAGTCAGTGATGCAGCTGCGACAAAAGCCCCGATTGCCAAGGTTGCGGATAGAGTTTCGGGAGTCTTTGTCCCGATTGTCATCACCATTGCGGTTATTACGACATTTGTATGGTTGCTTGCGGGAGAGGGTATCGGATTTGCACTGGCCAGGGGGATTTCCGTACTGGTCATCAGCTGTCCGTGTGCGCTTGGCCTTGCGACACCGGTTGCCATTATGGTAGGAAATGGTATTGGCGCCAAAAACGGCATAATGTTTAAGACTGCGGTTTCTCTGGAGGAAGCCGGAAAAATACAGATTATAGCGCTTGATAAAACAGGCACTATAACGACCGGGGAGCCAAACGTCACGGATTTGCTGCCTGCAGAAGGAATCACAAAGGAAGAGCTTTTGTATCTGGCCGCGTCGTTGGAACAAAAGAGCGAGCATCCTTTAGCTGCCGCTGTTTTAAACTATGCGAAAGCACAAAACCAGAGATTAGATGATGTGGCAGATTTTACTGCAGTCGCCGGAAACGGTCTTTCTGGTACATTAAACGGCAGACAGCTCTGGGGAGGCAATCAGGCGTATATCAGCCGCTATATCACAATTCCAGAACAGTTTTTGGAACAGGCAAATCATTTGGCCAGTGAAGGCAAAACGCCGCTGTTTTTTGCCGAAGAAGGTAAATTTGCCGGAATTATCGCAGTAGCAGATGTTCCGAAAGAGGAAAGCCCGGCGGCGGTAAAAGAACTTAAAAATATGGGCATCCGTGTCGTTATGCTGACCGGGGATAATGAGCGTACCGCAAATGCAATCGGAGCAAGGGCCGGTGTCGATGAGGTTATTGCAGGAGTATTGCCTGAGGGTAAGGAAAGTGTGATTCGTTCTCTGAAAAAGCAGGGTAAGGTTGCCATGGTTGGAGACGGTATCAACGACGCTCCGGCGCTGACACGAGCTGATATTGGAATTGCAATTGGTGCAGGGACAGATATTGCTATTGATGCAGCTGACGTAGTATTGATGAAAAGCAAACTAAGTGATGTGCCCGCTGCAATCCGGTTAAGCCGGGCGACGTTAAAAAATATTCATGAAAATCTGTTCTGGGCATTTATTTACAACATCATTGGTATCCCGCTCGCAGCCGGGATCTGGATTCCGGTATTTGGCTTACAGTTAAATCCAATGTTTGCAGCGGCGGCAATGAGCCTGTCAAGCTTCTGCGTCGTAACCAATGCATTGCGTTTAAATCTGCTGCAGGTTCATAATGCGGCGAAGGATAAAAAAATCAAATCAAAAAAGAAAATGGAGGATGTAAAAAACATGGAAAAAACAATGAAAATTGAAGGTATGATGTGTGGACATTGCGAGGCGAGAGTAAAGAAAACGCTGGAAGGCATTGAAGGAGTGGCAAAAGCAACAGTCAGTCATGAAGCGGGAACAGCTGTAGTTACATTAAATGCTGAAGTCACAGATGATGTGTTGAAAAAGGCTGTGGAAGATCAGGATTATACAGTAGTTTCAGTAGAGTGATAAAAGCATACGTCAGATAAGGAGCAAGGGTATCTGTACCGCACAAAACAGATACCCTTGTTCACACTATTTCCATTACATAAATCACATCTTTCGTTTTCTTTTCCATAGTTTTATGCCCCGGATTAAACTAATCCCAAAAGCGGCCGCAATCATTCCCAGAGCATTATGGGCATTACGTTCTCCTGCGGTTTCCATCAAAATGCATACTACAGAAGCTGCTGCATAAAAAGTGCAGGCTGCAAACTCCATAAAAGCAAACCCACATTCCAAAACATTCAGTCCGCCGCCCATGAAAAGCAGCAAAAAACAAATTTGCCTTAACTCCAACGTTTTCACAGGCATCATCTGGCCTGATGCAAAAAACCCCAGCAAACCTGTTATACACATAAAAGCGCCTGTCCATTTTGTAATCCGAAACCCGGCATCTCCTGGAACAGTCCCGCCTTCCCATAAGAGAACATCTGTTTTTTTTGCCAGATTCTGCGCCGATGAAGTAAATGTATTGTTTGTCAGCACAACAGCCACGTCGCAGTCGTAAAATTTTGCCCCGGTGAAAGCTTCCTGCACAGCTTTATTACCAACTGGGCGAGAGTAATATTTACATTGAATTCCATATTTTTTTCCTTTTTTATAAGCCAGAATATCAATGCCCTGATCCCCGCTGGCACGGGTAACTTTTATTTTGGAAAAGCCTTTCCGCTTCAGCATTTTCGCACACCGATATTCGTATTCGTGTCCGTCCATGTGTTTTTTCATTTGTATTCCTCCCGATTGTATCTGGTATCAGAACTGTCTGTTGCCATATTCGGTTCAGTTTTTAATGAGTGGAAAATTTGTGACAGTTCAGACAAGCTGTCCTGTTGTATAAATTATTTTAACATAGTTTTCGAAACAGGAAAATAGCAGTGCCAATATCCCCGGAAAAATCATCATAATTTCATCATCCGTTATCAGCTCCGCTTCCCATCTGGTGCAAATCCAGTGGACTAATAGCCACAGAGGGCTGTATGTTCAGATTATCCATCATAAAGATTATCTTCCCGGCGTCAGAGTACATGGTGTCCACCAGAATCCGAAAATAAAGATATACTTTTGATTCTGTTGCAAACACTTGCACAATTTCTTTGTGTTGATTATAATAAGATCAAAAAGAAAAGAGGAAATAATTATGCCAGAAAACAGTACATGCAGCAGTGCATCTACCTGTACAAAAGAAAGCTGTGAAGGCTGCACGAGCAAAAAAGACAGTTCTCAGATTACTACCGAACCTGTCAACTCACTTTCTTCCGTAAAGAAGGTCATCGGTATTGTCAGTGGAAAAGGCGGTGTCGGCAAGTCTTTTGTAACGGCCTCTCTTGCTGTTGCCATGAAAAAAGCGGGTTACGAGGTTGGTATTATGGATGCGGATATTACAGGGCCCTCTATTCCGAAAATGTTTGACCTGCATGGTCCGGCCTATGGAACGGATGACGGTATGTACGCCATGCCTACGGAAAATGGGATTAAGGTGATGTCCATTAATTTGTTGATGGATGATGAGGAAGCGCCGGTGATTTGGAGAGGCCCGGTCATCGGCGGCGCGGTAAAGCAGTTCTGGACAGATGTCATCTGGGGAGATTTGGATTATTTGTTTGTAGACATGCCTCCGGGAACCGGTGATGTGCCGCTTACCGTATTTCAGTCTCTTCCAATAGATGGTATTATTATTGTAACTTCTCCGCAGGAGCTGGTGCAATTGATTGTAAAGAAAGCGTATAACATGGCGGAAATGATGCATATTCCTGTACTTGGAATTGTAGAGAACTTCAGTTATGTGAAATGCCCGGATTGTGGAAAAGAGATGCGTATTTTTGGAGAAAGTCATGTGGACGAAGCAGCAGCGGAGTTTTCTGTTCCGGTGTTTGCCAAAATACCGATTGATCCAGAGATTGCAAAGGCAGCGGACGAGGGCAGATTCCATGAAACCGAAAACCCGTATATAGCAGCAGCGGTAGAAGCGCTGAAATGAAAATCCTAATCAAAAAGGGACTGTCGGTTAATACCGACTTTTAGGTTTTGAAATAGCCATAGGCAATTTGCTTATGGCTTGTTTTTATCGATTACTTAAATTTAGCAAGTTTGTATTGGGAAAAAATCAATTTATTTAGCTTTCGTCAACTTCCTTACACCAAGCATCATACTTGGTTTTTACTTCCTCATATTTTTGCTGTAATTCGACGTAGCGATTTTCAGCTTGTTGAAATTTTTCATATAAAGAGTCCTCTGATTCGTTCTCTTTTTGTAAGCCTGAAAAAGTTTCAATCATCATTGAGAAAGCATTGTGATTATATAGATAGGTTCTGCTTACTTCTGCTTGCTTTGCTACCGTGTAGAAATTGATTTTTTCATCTCGTAAAATCATAGAATATAGAGCCTTATAAACTCTGTTATAAGTATCATAGCTTCTCTGCTTTTGATGATTGACAATTCCTTCGCTATTCTTCTTCGTCATATTCTCCCATCTCCTGCTCCATGTTTCTGATATTTAATTCTGTAAGATTTGACATTCTGGCGTAAAGATTCGTTGCCCTTTTGAATAATCTTACGTTTTTCATCCGCAAGATCATATTCTCTATCTCAAGCTCTTTAATACGTTTGTTAGTTTCTTCCAAGTCTGTGTATGTTCTCTTGCCGATAGTTGGTTCTTGCTTGGAGTTATTTATGTAGTCTCTGATTTCTTGATTCTTGTAAATAAAGGATCTGGAGCATCCTGCATTAAGTGAAACCCTCTCCACTGTAAGGGGGATGCCTTTCTCTACCATATCATCAATTACAGATTTTGTATGAGCTATGAGCTTTTGTGACCTGTTGGTTGAGCTTTCTCCAAGTATCTTGTGCTGTGGAGGTGTCATGTCTA
>JAAWDZ010000043.1 GCA_022794015.1 Eubacterium sp.
CATGCAATCAAATAAAAGCACTGTCCGGCAAATGGCATGATCCACGCCATTTGCTCCAGGATTCATTTCCGAATGATATTTTATTCCTATATTCAGACTGTTTATTCGATTTTCAAAGTTCTTAACTAACTGACATTGCCCGTGAAAAGTAACAGTAAATTTACACGATCCCCCTAAGAGAGCGATATTGATTTTCTTTTTATCATTTGATATGCTGTTTATATAAAATAAAAGACAGCGGATCAGACAGGCTGTCTCTGGGATAACAGCCGCCTGAGCTGTTGCCCTCAAAAGAAACCAAAAAGAAATGGATGATAAAAATGGACAAACCACAAATCAAAGAAAATCCTTTAGCCACAGAAAAAATCAGCAGTTTATTATGGAAATTTGCCCTTCCGAGTATTGTTGCAATGCTGGTAAGCTCACTGTACAATATCGTAGATCAGTTTTTCATTGGCAGAAGCGTCGGTGAACTGGGCAATGCAGCGACGAACATTTCGTTTCCGCTTTCGATTTCCGGTGTTGCCATCGCACTACTGTTTGGGATCGGCGGAGCTTCTGTATTTAATATCGCTGTTGGCCAGGGAGAACAGGATTCCACGAAAAAGGAACAGGCCGTTTTTTATATGGGAAATGCAGCCGCCCTGCTTTTTGGGTGCGGTCTTGTGCTTTGCCTTTTAACACAGCTGTTTTTAGAACCGATGCTGCTCTTTTTTGGCTCCCCGGAAGATGTCCTTCCTTTTGCCAGAACCTATACCCGCATTGTTTCTTTCGGCTTTCCCTTTTTTATATTTGCAACCGGCGGAGGACATCTGATCCGTGCGGACGGAAGGCCAAATTATACGATGTTCTGCAATCTGACCGGCGCCGTCATCAATACGGTTTTGGACGCACTTTTTGTATTTGGTTTTCGTTGGGGAATGGCAGGAGCCGCAGCGGCAACTGTGATTGGACAGGTCATTTCCGGCGGTATGGCGATGTGGCTTTTAGCCCATTGCCAGACTGTGCGCCTGCAAAAGAAACATCTTATTTTAAGAAGTAACTATATCCTGCGCATTACATCTCTTGGCATGGCCCCATGCATCAACCAGTTCGCCATGATGGTTCTGCAGATTGTTATGAATAAATCCTTAAAGCACTATGGTATGCTGTCCGAATACGGAGAAGCCGTTCCGTTAGCCTGTGCGGGGATTATTACGAAGGTCAATCAGGTGTTTTTATCTTTTATTATCGGGATATCCCAGGGACTGCAGCCAATTGTCAGTTTTAATTACGGTGCAAAAAAGTATCAGCGGGTCAAAGAGGGCTACCGGAAAGCCTGTACCTGCGGCTTTGTGATAGCCCTCACTGCGTTTTTGCTGTTCCAGTTTGCACCTGAGCGGATCATTTCCATTTTCGGAGACGGATCGGATGCGTATTACCGGTTTGCAACCAGCTACTTTCGGATATTTTTATTTTTTACATTTCTCAATTTTTCACAAAAAATTACTTCGAATTATTTTACTGCCATCGGCAAACCAAAGGGCGGCATCTTTTTGTCTTTGACCCAACAGATTCTGTTTCTTCTGCCTCTGATCCTGATTCTGCCCATTTATACCGGAATCGACGGCATCATGTATGCAGGGCCGATTGCTGATTTGGCATCCGCCATTGTGGCATTCTGCATGGCGGCATATGAATTAAAAAAGACACAGTACCGCAATAAGCTTTACAGATAGTGGTAACGCTTCCTGTTTGCGGCTAAAAATACAATGGAAATCAAAAGTGCAAAAATTTCTGCAGCCGTGACGGCCCACCAGATCCCCTCTAAGCCCAGGACAATTGGTAAAAGCAAAACCGCAGCTGTCTGAAAGACCAGCGTACGCATAAAAGAAATTGCCGCTGACACGGCTCCGTTATTCAGCGCCGTAAAAAACGACGAAGCGAATACGTTTAAGCCGTACATTACAAATGCAAATGCATATATTTTTAAAGCCTGTTCTGTGATGACAAGCAGGCTTTCGTCATAACCCACAAATATTCTGGCGAGAGGGTTTGCAAGCCCCCATGCAAAAAAAAGCATGGTAATACCGCCTCCAAACATAATGACTGCGCTTTTCCTTAACATATTTTTCAACTCGCTGTGATTTCCCGCGCCATAGTGGTAACTGATAATCGGTGCCGTTCCGATGGCATATCCCAGAAAAACAGCGGCAAAAATCATATGTGTGTACATCACAACCCCATAAGCCGCCACTCCGTTTTCTCCGGCGTATTTTAACAGCTGGAAATTATACAGCATACCGACAATGGATGCCGATATATTGGTCATAAGCTCGGAAGAACCGTTTAAACATGCCTTAATAAGCGCTGGCATTTCTAGCTTTGTTTTTTTCAGCCGAAGCAGGCTGCCGTTTTCACGCATAAAATAAATCATAGGCAGTATACCGCCGATACACTGTCCAATGCCCGACGCCCATGCCGCGCCTGCCACACCCCAGTGAAGTACGCCGATAAACAGGGCGTCTAACAAAATATTCGTAAGCCCTGCCGCTACGGTTACCAGAAAACCAAGCTGCGGCTTTTCCGCTGTGACAAAAAAACTCTGGAACAGATACTGAAGCATATACGCAGTATTAAAAACATTTATAATCCTGCCATACGTCACGCAGTCTCCTATCATTGCATCTGTAGCGCCCAGCATATAAGCAATCGGGCGCATAAAAATAAAACTTGCCACAGACAAAACCACTCCGATTATGACAGTCACATAAACCATCATTGTAAAATAGCGGTGTGCCCGTTCTTTCGCGCCTTCTCCAAGCGTCTTTCCAACCAGGGCGCTGCCGCCCGTACCGATCATAAACCCAAAGCAGCCGATCATGATAAGAAACGGCATAATCAGATTCACAGCGGCAAATGCTGTTTTCCCAACATAATTGGAAACAAAAAAACCGTCTGCAATTACATAAAGAGATGTGCATATCATCATAGCTATTGTCGGCAGGCAAAAATAAAAGAGTTTTTTGTAAGTAAAATGTTCTGATAATTGTATCTTCATTTTTCCCTCCTAATGTAATTTTTATATAATTTTTATTCCTTATTCCTGTTTTTACGGGATTTTTCGCATATATTTTTTTAATAAATCCGTAAATTTGTGGAACAGAAACAAAAATTGCTCCTGTTCTTTCTCTGCCAGACCGCGAAATGCATCCTGCTCGATCCGGACTACCTTGTCTACCGTTTCTTCACAAAGCCTGGTTCCTTTTTGAGTAAGTAAAATCTGTTTGCTTCGATGGTCTTTCCCTGGGATCAGTTCGAGATATCCCTCGGATTCCATTTTTTTCAAAGCGGAATTAATCGTTTGCTTGGGTTCATGCAAACAGGTGCACAGTTCACTTTGAACAGGCGCGCCATATCCGGTCCGCAGCATATACAAAATCCAGAAGCCACATTCGGACAGTCCCATTTTCCTTGCCAAATCACGGTAGATGTCCTCGTTCTCCTTGATAATGCTATTATATTCTGACAAAAGGCTTTCCGTTATATTCTCTGTTTTGCTTATTTCCATATCACACGTTTTGCACCTCCAAAAAAAAATAGTCCGAATACGGATTGTTGTATTATATTCCGTATTCGGACTGTTGTCAAGTCCAGAATTTTATTTTTTTATTTTGAACTGTCCGCCATCTCTTTCATTTTCTCATACTTCTTTTGGGCATCTTTCTTTGCCCTCTCAAACAGTTCTTTTGCTCTGTCCGGATTACTCCTTGCCAGCGCGTTAAACCGCACTTCTCCATTTAAGAATTCAATGAAATCTCCATCTGGCTGTTTGCTGTCCAAATGGAAGATGGCCTGTTCTATCTCCCCGATTGCCGGCTGATACCTGAACAAATGGAAATATCCTGACTTCACTGCCAGTTTCTCTTCTTCCTGCGCCATCTGCATTCCGGATTTGATTCCCTGGTTAATACAGGGAGAGTAAGCCAGAATCAGCGACGGGCCAGGATAAGCCTCTGCCTCTGTAAAAGCACGTACGCACTGATTATAATCCGCTCCCATGGATACCTGAGCCACAAATACATATCCGTAGCTCATCGCCATGGAAGCCAGATCTTTCTTGCGAGTATCTTTTCCGCCTGCCGCAAACTGTGCTACCGCACCAAGCGGCGTCGATTTGGATGCCTGTCCTCCGGTATTGGAATATACTTCTGTATCAAATACAAGGATATTGATATCTCTGCCGCTGGCAAGCACATGATCCAGACCGCCGAACCCAATATCATAAGCCCAGCCGTCGCCGCCGAAAATCCATTTGGATTTTTTGGAAAGGAACTCCTTTTTACCTAAAATTTCATCTGACAGCTTACAGTTACATTCCAAAAGCCTTTCTACAAGCGTTTCAGAAGCTTTCTGGTTATCCCTTCCATTGTCATATGTGGAAAGCCAATGTGTGGCCGCTTCTTTTACCGTGCCTTCTTTGGCTCCCGCAGCCAGTTCCTCTACCTTGCCTTTTAGGCTTTTCCGAATAGCCTCTTCACTCAGCAGCATACCGTAACCAAATTCAGCAGCATCTTCAAAAAGGGAATTGGACCAGGCCGGCCCATGTCCTTTGGCGTTTACAGTATACGGGGTAGACGGTGAGGAATTGCCCCAAATGGAAGAGCATCCGGTTGCATTGGCAATATACATCCGATCTCCAAACAACTGGGTTACCAGCTTGGCATATGCTGTTTCTCCGCAGCCTGCGCACGCTCCGTGGAATTCTAAGAGCGGCTGTTTGAACTGGCTTCCTTTTACGCTCGCCGGGCCAAATTTATCTACCAGCGCTTCTTTTTCCCCTAATGTTCTTCCGTAATCAAAATACGCTTGTTTGTCGTAATGGTTTTCGGTCGGCTCCATGACCAGCGCCTTGTTCTTTGCCGGGCAGCAGGCCGCGCAGGTACCGCATCCGGTGCAGTCTTCTACAGATACCGTAATGGAAAACTGGTACTCCGGCAGCTGCGGCATATCTTTACTGGCCATACCTGCCGGGGCGTTTAACCGTTCGTTATGATCCATGACTGCCGGACGAATCACGGCATGCGGGCAGACATAGGAACAGATGTTGCACTCAATACAGTTTTCCGGAATCCAATTCGGCACACGGACGGCGACGTTGCGTTTTTCATAGGCTGCCGTTCCGGACGGTACGGCGCCGTTTGCAAAATCCATAAAAATCGAAACCGGCAGCTTATTGCCTTCATAAGCGTTGACTGCGCGCTGGATACCGTTGACATAGTCTGTCACATACTGGCTTGGACCACTGATATCTTCGCCGAAAATATTTTCACTTTCGCAGCTTTTCCATGACGGCGCGGGTTCTACCTTCCTTGCCCCCTGCATACCGGCGTCAATAGCCGCACAGTTTTTGGCCACGACATCATCGCCCTTTTTTCCGTATGTCTTTTTCACAGCCTCTTTTAAAAGTGTTACAATTTCTTCCTCAGGCAGAATCTTTGTCAGCTTAAAAAACGCTGCCTGCAGAATCGTATTGATCCTGGTCGGACCCATGCCGGTTTCCATGCCGATTTTCACACCGTTGATGACATAAAACTGAATATTATTTTCTGCAATATAGCGCTTCATCTGGCCCGGCAGGTGTTTTTCTGTGTCCTGCGGCTCCCAGGGACAGTTTAACAGGAACGTACCGCCCGGCACCAAATCCTGTACCATATTGTATTTCCAGACATAAGAAGGATTGTGACAGGCCACAAAATCCGCCTGCTGTACCAGATACGGAGAACGGATGCGATGCTTGCCAAACCGCAGATGCGATACGGTAAGACCTCCGGATTTTTTGGAGTCGTAGTCAAAATATGCCTGCGCATACAAATCCGTGTGATCTCCGATAATTTTGATCGAATTTTTATTTGCGCCTACCGTACCATCCGCTCCCAGTCCCCAGAACTTGCAGCTGTAGACGTGTTCGGACATCACCTGTGTGGCATCTTTAAGATCCAGGGAAAGCTCCGTTACATCATCGCGAATACCAATGGTAAATTCTCTCTTGTGTGCATTGGCATAGACAGCCAGAATCTGCTCTGGCGTCGTATCCTTGGAGCTTAAGCCATAACGTCCCCTGTGTACTCTGATATCGGAACATTTTGAATCCTTTAATACTGACGCCACATCCAGATACAGGGGTTCGCCCGGCGCCCCCGGCTCTTTTGTCCGATCCAATACCGAAATCTGTTGTACCGTTTTGGGCAGGCATTTTAAAAACGCATCCGCAGCAAATGGACGGTAAAGCCTTACCTTAATCAGTCCCACCTTTTGTCCGTTGGAAACCAGATAATCCACCGTTTCCTCAATCGTTTCGCATACAGATCCCATTGCCACAATCACATGCGTGGCATCTGCTGCTCCGTAATAATTAAACAGATGATAATCTGTCCCGATTTTTTGGTTAATCTTTTCAAAATACGCTTCCACTATTCCGGGAATCTGCGCATAATGCTGATTGGCTGCCTCACGCACCTGGAAAAAGGTATCCGGGTTCTGCGCCTGTCCCCATTGAAACGGATGCTCCGGATTTAAGGCGTTGTGCCGGAATTTTTGCAGCGCGTCCATCGGGAATAAATCGCGCAGATCCTCCTCGCTCCAGGCGGAGATTTTCTGAATTTCATGTGAAGTACGAAATCCGTCAAAAAAGCTGATAAATGGTATTCTTCCTTCCAATGCCGCTCCATGTGCCACCGGAGACAAATCCATAACCTCCTGAACCGAAGACGCGCATAACATCGCCGCCCCGGTCTGCCTGCAGGCATATACATCCGAATGATCGCCAAAAATACTGAGCGCGTGCGTGGCAATGCTGCGCGCCGCCACATGAAATACGCCCGGAAGTCCCTCTCCCGCAATCTTATACAGGTTTGGAATCATAAGTAACAGCCCCTGAGACGCTGTAAAAGTTGTTGCGAGCGCTCCCGCCGCAAGCGCCCCGTGCACTGCCCCGGCCGCACCTGCCTCCGACTGCATTTCCGAAACCTCCACCGTATTTCCAAAAATATTTTTCCGGCCTTCTGCCGCCCATACCTCCGCCACTTCCGCCATAACTGAGGAAGGCGTAATGGGATAAATCGCTGCTACATCCGTATAAGCGTATGCCACATGGGCCGCCGCATGGTTGCCGTCCATCGTTGCCTGTTTTCGCTCCATATCAAAATTCCTCTTTTCTCTTTTTTGATAGGATTTCCATTTTTTATAGAAATATACTCAGATTCATTTTCCACATACTTTTTCATGATTTCCCGCTACACAAAATCCGCTCAAAAATTAGCCCGGCCCCCATCCAGAGTGGAAAATAATCCAGCCGGATAACCCCGTTTATATTCAGTTTTGCCTTGCTGTAATCCCATGGACACAGCCTGTGCTTCTTTAAAAGGCTGCCGCTTAAATATTCAAACGAAAGTATCCCCGCGCCGTAAATCCCGCCGCGCAAAAGTACCGGGCAGTTTTTTAATATCGGATACGCCTCTCCGATAATAGAAGCCATTCCGTAAATGGGAAACATCCAGATAGACGTGTTTCCGGTCAGAGTATAATCATTTTTCCGAAAGGCTCCCAGAGAAGTAAAAATAATTTCCATACACCATCCGGTCAGTCCGCAGACGGCAAAATTTTTTTCTAATTTATGTTTTCTCATACTCATAGTCTGCACCCAAAAGAGAAACGTTATTCCCGGATTTTGTCTTAATTTTTCTAAACGTATTTTGGGGATACATAAGGCTGCCAGAGAGCGGCCAAAACAGCTACAGCACAAAACACGCTTGACGGTATAATCTGAAATGCTTATAATATTTTTAGTGTGTATACAAAACAAAAGCGATGGACGTCAAATGGAAAGAGGAGGATCCAAAAATGAAATCGTTATTCCATAAAAGAGCAGGTACTGTAAACCGAAAAAAATTTCCTGTGCTTGCTCTTACGCTAATGGTCGTTGTTTTGTTGGTTTTGGTGGTTTCTACCGGATGGTTTATCAGTTCTTCTCAGGATACCACTGAAACATCCGTACATAATATAAGTGAATTTTATTTAGAAGAGCTGTCTTCCCAGACCGGGCGCGAGATGCATAGCAGTTTGAATCACCAGATGCAGAATCTTTCAGCCGCCCTTCAGGTCATATCGGATCAGGATTTAGCAGACAAAGATGCTCTGTGCGGCCATATTTCATCCATGTCCCGGATATATGCGTTTGATTTTTATGCCATCGTCGATGAGGATGGCGTGATTTATACACAGGACAATTCCTGCCTGGACAAATCAGATTGTGACTTTTTATCCGATCTGGATTTTACCAAAACAAATATTCTCGCTATCCAGACTTCACTCTCCCAGAACATGATTATCATTACCGTACCTGTCCAGAATATATATTTTCAGGGAAAACCCCTGATTGGCGGAGCAATTGGAATCAATGCAGATACCCTTTCTGACCGGCTTTGCCTAAGAAATGATGAAAATCAGATTTTTTCCAATGTCATATTAAAAGACGGTTCCTATATTGTAAAAACCCCTCACTACCATTTTGATGATAATGATAACGTATTTTCGGCGTTAGAATCCCAGGCTACATTCCAGGAGGGATGTTCTGTAGCACAGATGCGCCGGGATATTCAGGAAGAGAAAAGCGGCATTCTCTCCTACTACCTGAAAGGCAGCCTGCATTACACTTATTATACGCCGACAGAAGAAACCGGTTGGTATCTGACGACAACCATACATTACGGAACCGTCAGTACAAATATAGAAATGGTCCGAAATGTGATCACCCACAACAGCATGATCCAGCTTATACTGATGCTCGCCGTTGTATTTGGCGTACTTTTTATCTATTTCAGGCAGAGACATAAAAATGAAATCCTGCATTTAGAAAAACAGCAGGCTGAGGAAAGCAACAAAGCGAAAAGCCTGTTTCTCTCCAATATGTCACATGATATCCGAACCCCGATGAATGCCATTATCGGATTTACCAATCTGGCCATCCAATATGAATCCTCTTTGGACCACAGTCGTGTACAGGATTATCTGCAAAAAATACGCGCTGCCAGCAGCCACTTGTTAAGCCTGATCAATGATGTGCTGGATATGAGCCGCATTGAAAACGGAAAAATGCAGATTGAAGAATCCCCCTGCAATCTGTTAGATATTCTGCATGATTTAAATACCATAATACAGGGACAGATTCAGGAAAAACAACAGACTCTAAAGATAGACACTGCAAAGCTTAAGGACGAAAGCGTTTTCTGTGACAGGCTGCATTTAAATCAGGTACTGTTAAATCTCCTGGGCAATTCCGTCAAGTTTACACCGCCTGGGGGCATGATTTGGCTCAGGGTGCTTCAAAATGAAAATTCACATGATGGATACGGATCTTACGAGTTCCATGTAAAAGACAATGGTATTGGCATGACCCCGGAGTTTGCCAAAAAAGTATTTGAGCCTTTTGAGAGGGAACGCACTTCTACTGTCAGCGGCATCCAGGGCACCGGCCTCGGTATGGCTATCACCAAAAACCTGGTCGATCTGATGGGTGGCTCTATCCATGTGGAAACAGTGTTAGACAAAGGCACAGAATTTATCATTCACATTGATTTTAAAATACAAGAAGGCGGGGAGCCTGCCAGAAATGTGAAAATGGAGACAAATCCAAAAAAACCGGATTTTACCGGCAGACATATTCTCCTTGTAGAAGATAATGAGCTCAACCGGGAGATTGCTTTTGAAATATTATCCCAGTACGGCTTTACAGTCGAAGCCGCCGAAAACGGCGCTGCTGCAGTAGAAATGCTCAAAGCTGCCGAACCGGATACTTTTGATTTGGTATTAATGGATATTCAGATGCCGGTCATGGACGGCTATACGGCAACCAGACAAATTCGGGCGTTAAAAGATTCCTGTTATGCCGATATTACAATCGTCGCCATGACGGCCAATGCTTTTGAAGAAGACCAAAAAGAAGCATTGGCATGCGGAATGAACGGACACATTGCCAAGCCGATTGATGTAGATGTTCTTTTAAAAGTATTATCTGATCATTTACAGAAATAAAAAAGAATCCCGCAAGGGATTCTTTTTTCAGTTACCATTTTATCTTACTGTAAGAGCTGTAAGTATTTCCATCTATACCGCTGCCAACGGCCCGTACTTTATAGTAGTAGGTCAGATTTGGCTTACGGCCGGCATCTGTAAAGGATTTGACATCTTCTACCGTTGCAATCTTTTCATATCTTCCCTTCTGGGACGTGGCACGATAAATTTCATAACGGGAAGCTCCTTTTATCTTCTTCCAGTTAATCTTCATTCTGGCATCCTGATCTTTTACAGTTATCATCGGCGTTTTTAAAAGCTTCACCTTCTGAGCTGTACAAAATCCCGCTGTTTCTTTCTTATTTCCAGACATTTTATAGGGCCGTACTTTGTAATAATAGGACTTGCCACTCTCTGTTTTTTTGTCTGTAAAATAAGTAGTCGAGGATTTCTTCACCGTTGCAACTCGTTTGTATTTCCCTTTCTGGGATGTGCTGCGGTAAATTTCATATCCGGATGCGCCTTTTATCTTCTCCCATTCCAGATAGACACGGGAAGAAGATTTTCCAACCAGCTTCGTCAGATTGGTCTTTCTCAGTTCACCGGAATCGTCATCTCCTTTTTTTAATCCGTAAGAAGAAGCAATTCCTTTGGCATCTGCCAGTCCTAATTTCTTCAGCATAGCATCCGTGCTTAAAAACATTTTGACATCCGAAGTATTGGAAATGAATGCGTGCTCTACGATAATTCCAGGATATCCCGCCTGTTTTGCACCACGGATAACTGCATAGTAATCAGATGCCGAACCGTCCGGATATTTCGTATTAGACATGGAATTTAACGTTTTAATCCCTCTGTCATAAATCCCTAACACCGTAAGATTCCTCTGAATAGTGCCTGCAAGCTTCTTTCCTTCTTTTCCAACCGCAGGCCTGTAATTGGAATTGGGGTAATATACCTCTGCACCATATGCTGATGTGCCGGCATCTGAATTGATATGTATGCTGACAAACACATCCGCTCCATATTCTGTTGCATCCTCCACCCGCTGATCCAACCCGATATACGTATCGTCATTACGCGTCATATAAACTTTTACACCGTCATATTTTTCCAGCTCCGCTTTACAATACCGCGCAATCTTGAGTGTAAGAATTTTCTCCTGAAGCCTGTTTGCAGATGCACCGTAATCCATTCCGCCATGTCCCGCATCCAAAACAACAACCAGATCCGATTTCTGCTCTTTTGTCTTACCCTTTACCAAATTCCGAAAGAAGGAAGAAAAGAATCCCTGCGCGTAAGATACTGCCTCCGATCCCTGTGCTGCATACACCGGTCTGGCACCAATCGCGGTAACCATAGCAGCCAAAAGAATGACCGCCAAAATTTTGTTTATTTTCCTCATGTGATTCCTCCGCCACCTCTTTTCGGTTCTAAATCAGTATAACATAAAACCACAGGAGATACAAGTGTGAAAACGGTTGAAGCAGCTCTGACGCTTAAATTTATGCTTACTTTCTTAGAGCACATCGGATTTCATTTTTTTCATATCCTATGATCCGTACCATCCGATTTAAGCCATAAAATCCCTGTACTCTGTTTCCGTACCTTTTTCTTTATCGTCTA
>JAAWDZ010000044.1 GCA_022794015.1 Eubacterium sp.
AAATAGTAAAAGTCCTTTAGGACTTAGTACAGAATGATGTTGCGGCTGGCGAACCCTTCGATGAGTCTTTAGACTCCAGAGCCGGCAATGAGCCCTTATAGGGCGTGAGCAAACCACCGGCTAAGCCGGTGGTTCTGATTTCACTTGAAAATGCTAAATGACTATTGTATGATAAAAATAGAGATTCAAAGGAGAAATGTTATGCTGATTTATCATGGAAGTACGGTGATTGTAGAGTATCCGATGATTCGGCACAATCAGTGGACATTGGATTTTGGTCAGGGATTTTATACAACGTCAAACAAAGAACAGGCCATTCGTTGGGTTCAAAAGGTAAAGCACAGAAGGGATGCAGAAAAGTGTTTTTGTCAGTTTATAAATTTGACAGGAGATCTGCAGAAAGGGACTTAATAATACTTGATTTTGAATCTGCTGATAAGGATTGGCTAAACTTTGTATATAGCTGTCGCATGGGAAAGCCGAATCATATGGATTATGATATGGTTCGCGGGGCAGTTGTGGATGATACGGTATATGCAGCAATTCAGTTATTTGAGATGGGGTTATTGGATGAAGAGGAAACATTGAAAAGACTGAAAATTCAAAAGTTATATGACCAGATACTTTTTCATACGAATAGATCATTAGATTATTGCCATTTTGTGCGGGTAATAGAACTGTGAGGGATTATATGGATGACAATCAATTAGCGGCATTGCTTCCGTTTATGGCATCTGCTATTGCGGATAAAATAGCAGTATATTATCAGGTTAGCGAAGACGAAGCAATCCGGCGTTTGTACGATTCAAAATTATATGCTATGTTAGAGCAGGAAAAAACAAAGGTATGGCATTTTAGTGTGGTGAAGCTGTTTGAACTGTATCAGGAGGAAGTGGAAAATGGGATAATAGATTTTCCGGATTATTGAGGTGTTTGTAATGAGTGATACAATGTTATTCAAGACTTTCTGCATAGAACAATATAAACTGGAACATCATTTGAGCGGAAAGGATACGGTGCATCTGTTTTTTCAATATGGGGTTATGGATTACCTGCAGTCGTTTTATGATGTTTTGCACAGTATGGGAGCCCGGTATTTGGTAGAGGATATTGATTTGTATATTGAGGCAAAACAGATGGCGTGATGCTTTTTGTAAAATTATTTGCAAAGAGGATAAATGTGCTGTGATAATAGATCAAACAGATAATGGGAGGTTGTTTTATGCTTGTAATGTTAAATTCGTTGCTTAAACAGTATATAGAAGAAATCGGGAAAATTTACGGGGAGCATCTTAAGTCCGTGATTCTATATGGTTCCTATGCCAGAGGAGATTTTAGGCCGGAATCAGATATTGATATTATGATTTTACTGGATTTGTCAGATATGGAGATTTGCGAATATCGTAAACAGTTTTCATGGATTACGTATGATTTTTATGAAGAACACGATATTGATATTAAACCGATTGCAAAGAGTGAAGCACATTATAAAAAATGGCTAAATGCTTATCTGTTTTATGCAAGTGTCAAGCGGGAAGGGGTGGAATTATATGGAACTGCCTGAGAGCGGAAACGTTGAAGACTTAGTACGTTATCGTATTGATACAGCAAAGAGTGATTTACAGTCAGTCCAAATGTTGATAGGGGAAAAGGTGTTTTTTGACAAGAAAAGCGATGTGAAAATAAATTATGGACTAAAATGAGTGTAAAGGAGGCAGGAAATTTTGAACTCAGGAATGGAAAATGAAGTAAAAGTTGTATCTTGGGAGAAATTGGGAATATCCAATGATTTTCTGTTCGGTAAAATTATGCAGGATGCGGAATTGTGCAAGGAATTGTTGCAAAGGATACTTCCGGATTTGGAGATAGACCATATCGAATATCCGCAGCTACAGAAAGAGATTAAGCCTGATGCAGATGCAAAAAGTATTCGTTTGGATGTGTATGTAAGGGATGGTAAAGGCACAATATACGATATTGAAATGCAAGTTACGGATACAAAGGAGCTCCCAAAGAGAACCCGATATTACCAAAGCTTAATAGATTTGCAGCTGATAGATAAAGGGCAGCATTATAAACTGTTAAAGCCAAGCTATATTATTTTTATATGCCCATTTGATATATTTGGCCAGGGACGGCATATTTATACGTTTGAGAATACCTGTAAAGAGGATAAAAATATAGTTCTGGAAGATGGAGCAGTGAAGATATTTCTGAATGCGGACAGTAAAATGGACGATGTAAGTCGGGAACTGGCGGCTTTTCTGGATTATGTGGCTGGAAAGGAAACGGATGATTTATTTGTAGAGAAGCTGAAGGATGCAGTAAAGAGGGCAAAGAAAAACAGGGAATGGAGGCATGAATATATGACGTTGTTAATGAGAGATCAGGAGAATATAGAAAAAGGGATAGAAAAAGGAATAGAAAGAGGGACATTGCAAGAGCGCAGAAAAATCATAATTAAAATGATAGGGCAGGGATTTAATGATGTACAAATTATGTCTGTTTGCGAAACGAATGAAGAAGAGATAAGCTTATGCAGAAAAAACATGCGCCGTAGGATGTAGAAAACCGAAGGAGAGCAGCGAATAGGAGCGTTAAGGATTGAGAGAATTGAAACGTGTTGTAGGGAGGGCGGATGCAGGAGCGGAGGTCGTAAAAAAGCACACAAAAAGCACACAAACTGTATAAAACAGGATAAATGCAAAAGAAATTAGCGGGGTATATTTAAAAAGTGATTTGTGGAAAAGCCTGTATTTACAGGGATTAGAGCCAATTTTTTAAATTTGTTTAAGCAGTAAAAAAATCGCCGCATGAGAGTACGAATCCTCTCACGCACGTCAACTTATCCCTTGAAAACCTTAAGTTTTCAAGGGGTTTTTCTGTGTTATAATTAAAGAGCTGACAAAAAACCAATAAATTTTAAAAAACAAACAGAAACAAACATAGAGCAGGGTATTTTTAGTGAAACAGGAGGAAGGCATATGGGAGTTACGAAGATTTATCATCATCTGTTGACTGCATCTGTTTACGCTCTTCCTTATAATCATTAGATGAGAGACGGATCAAGTAATGATATCATACATTCCGCTTACCAGCGCCCATACCCGTCCCATTTTGGAATGCTGGTTGCCGCTGTTTCCCTGTTTTCTTTAAAAGCCCGAAGCCAGACAGCGATTTAAATTCATATTTAAATTTTAAGATTTTCCAAAGATCTTTCTTATGATAAAATAACATTTATATGTGTCTGGTTGACATTTGTCCTTAGAAGAAGTAACATTCTATGGAACAGTACATAAGCTTTAAAAAAGCTGCATACTGTAGATAACATGATAAAAAGCAAGGTGATGGAATTGGACAAAAAGGCAACGAAAAAGCAGACGACACAGAAAAAATCCACAAAACAGGGTTCAAAAAAGGCTCCGAAAAAAAAGACTGCATCAGGAAAGAAAACAGTGCGTCAACCACAGGCGAAAAAAAAGATAAAACGTAAACGGAGCGCTTTTGGCACAGGTATTAAAATTACATTGTCTCTGATGATGTTAGTTATGCTTGGTATCGTTGGGATGGTGTTTTTTAAATACAAAGATGATATCAGCGCATGGCAGCAGGAAGCGAAGCAGAAAGTAGAAGCAAGCAGCCGCAGAGATTTTCGTCCATTAAATATTTCTTATATTTATGACAAGGATGGAAATCAGATTGCGGAGCTGTCAGCTTCGGAGAAGAATATTTATTTGAAATATAAGGATATTCCACAGGATGCAGTAAATGCCTTTATTGCGGTAGAGGATCGCAATTTCTGGACAAATAACGGATATGATATGAAAGGGATTTTCCGGGTTGCGGTTACATATTTAAAGAGCCAGGGTTCGCTTATTCATGGGGCGAGTACAATTACGCAGCAGTTAGCACGGAAGATTTATCTGACAAATGAGGTTTCGATTGCGAGAAAGGTAAAAGAGATTATGATTGCAACGGAACTGACAAAGAAATATACCAAAGAGCAGATTATGGAATTTTATGTGAATAACTGTTGCTTTGCAAATAATATTTATGGGATTGAGGCGGCGGCGGATGCGTATTTTCGGATTTCTGCATCTGAACTTACGTTGTCGCAGGCGGCGTATTTGTGTGCGATTCCCAATCGTCCGACTTATTATAATCCTTATACCGATCCGGAACGTGCAATAGAGCGGCGGGATAAGATTTTGCAGGATATGTATGAGTGTGGCTATATTACGGAATCGGAGCTGACAGAGGCGCTATCGGAGGAAATTACGATTTCGGAGCCGAAGAGAAACAGTTCGGATCGTGTCAATAATTATCAGACAACATATGCCTTAAACTGCGCGGTAAAATATATGATGCAGGAGGAAGGATTTACTTTTCAGTATGATTTTGATTCCGAGGAGTCATATAAAAGTTATCAGGAGCAGTATGATACCTGGTATTCAGATGTGCGAGACAGAATTTATACCGGTGGATATAAAATTTATACTTCTTTGGACAGTGAAGCACAGAATTCTTTGCAGTCAATTATTGACAATGGTTTGAATATGGATGTTTCGATCGGTTCGTCTGGCATGTATGATTTCCAAGGAGCTTTAACGGCGATTGACAATAATACCGGAAAAGTAATTGCAGTTGTCGGGGGACGGTCGCAGGAAGGGTTTTTAAATTCGTATACTCTGAACCGGGCATATCAAAGCCACAGGCAGCCAGGGAGCACAATTAAGCCTCTTGTGGTTTATACGCCGGCACTGATGCAGGGCTATACGGAAAATTCGACGCTTAATAATATTGATGTCTCCGTTGCAAAAAAAAGTAAAACGGTTTCGACGATGAGCGGATCTCCGTTTTCACTGCGGAGCGCGGTAGAACAAAGCAAGAATGGCTGTGCTTATCAGTTGTTTAATGATATTGGAGCCAGTTATGGGCTTTCTTTTATCAAAGCAATGAACTATGATAAAATTGTACCGCAGGATGAAACCTTGTCGGCAGCTCTGGGTGGTCTGACTTATGGAGCAACGACAGAGCAGATGGCCGGTGCGTATGCGGCTTTGGAAAACCATGGAACCTATCGGGAAACCAGCTGTATTACTTCTATTAAAGATCTGGATGGAAAAGAGAAGTATTTAGAGCCGTTGGAAAAGGAAGTTTACAGTCCACAGGCAGCAGATAAAATGGTGGATATTTTAAAAGGAGTTATTAGCAGGGGTACTGCAGCTTCTATGAAATGGTCCTCTGCGTCAAAAGTGGAGGCGGCAGGAAAGACGGGTACGACCAATGACAGTAAGGACGGTTGGTTTTGTGGGATTACACCGTATTTTACGGTAGCCGTATGGGTCGGATTTGATACGCCAAAAACGCTCAGCAATCTTTATGGGGCGACTTATCCGGCTTCGATCTGGAAAGAATCCATGCTGTATCTGTTGGATTCCTATGGATATGAAACAGGATCGTTTGATAAGGAGAACGGTACGGGCAGTGACACGGATACCTATGCAAATGAAGAATTTTTACCAGGGCGTGCAGATGATGAAGTGCTTTCGGACGGCTATACAGTAGCGGATTACCGCAGGGATCGGACGATAGGGAAACAGATTCAGGCGGTGATTGATCAGATTCGGGCATTAGATCCGGGCGCCGGAGATTATCAGAGCAGAAAAGAGGAATTGTATCAGCAGGGATGTGCACAGGTTGCAACAATTTACAGTCGGAAATATACGCAGGAAATGCAGCAGGCGTTAGACAGCGCATATGGAGGCGGTTAATGGGCGGCGCGGCCATGTTCAGAATATTGAAAAATTCTTCTTTTCACTCTTGAAAAAAGGATATGTATATGCTATACTGTTGGAAGTTGTGGAACGATAAAGAAAAAGATTGCAGGAGGTATTACCCGTGGCAGTAGTTAAGACGATTGTAACAGTTGTATTTATTTTAATATGCCTGGCATTGACCGTTATTATTTTGATGCAGGAAGGTAAGTCAGCAGGGTTAGGAGCAATTGCAGGTGCAGCAGACACGTACTGGGGAAAGAACAAGGGACGTTCTATGGAAGGAATGCTTGTGAAAGGTACCAAGGCTTTGGTCGCACTGTTTATTATAATTGCTGCAGTGCTGAACATTGGAAGCTTTTAAGAGAGTTATGTCGGAGATCCGGCGAGGATGAAGTCTGTCTTTTAGGCAGGCTTTATTTGTTTTCTGGATAATGTATCCAGTCTATTAAGTCGGAAATCGGAGGATACTAATTTAATGGATAAGCGGAACAGAAAGGAGGCGGGAAAAATATGGATAGAGAACAATTTGAAAAACGAAAAAAGATTATATACGAATTGATTTGTGATAAAATATATGTACCGATGAAGATAAAGGAAATGGCGGTACTGCTTTCGGTTCCCAAAAGTGAGCGGCATGATTTGGAAGAGGTTTTAAATGCACTGATAGCAGACGGAAAGGTACAGGTATCTGCAAAGGGCAAATATTCCAGAGCAAAAGGAACTGTTGTAAAGGGGACGTTTATCGGACATGCGAGAGGCTATGGGTTTGTGGAGGCAGAAGGCGAAACGGAGGATATTTTTATTCCGGCTGATCAGACTTTGGGAGCATTTCACAAAGATACGGTACAGGTAGCGGTAAACCCGGTTTCATCCGGAAAACGTAAGGAGGGTAAGGTAATCAAAGTGCTTTCCCACGGACTTACCCAGGTAATCGGGCTTTACGAATCCAGTCAAAATTATGGATTTGTGATTCCGGACGATCCGAAAATCGGAAAGGATATTTTTGTACAAAAAGAACGCTCTAAGGGAGCTACAGACGGGCATAAGGTGATTGTGGCGCTTACGGATTACGGAAAAGCCGACAGGAATCCGGAGGGCAAGGTTGTGGAAATTTTAGGCCACATTGACAGTCCGGGGACGGATATTATTTCGATAATACGGGCCAGTGAAATTCCCGTAGATTTTTCGGAAAAGGTCTTAAACCAGGCGGAACGTGTAGCAAAGGACGTATCTGCGGCAGATAGAGCAGGACGTATGGATCTGCGTGACTGGCAGATGGTTACGATTGATGGGGAAGACGCAAAAGACCTGGATGATGCGGTTTCACTGACAAAGGAAGGCAGCTTATACTGTCTGGGTGTGCATATTGCCGATGTGACCAATTATGTGCAGGAACACAGCGCTTTGGATGTCGAGGCTTTAGAACGCGGAACAAGCGTATATCTGGTGGATCGGGTGATTCCGATGCTGCCGCAGGCGCTTTCTAACGGCATCTGTTCATTAAATGAAGGAGTAGATCGTCTGGCCTTAAGCTGTATTATGAAAATTGACGAAAAGGGAAAAGTAACAGACCATACGATTGCAGAAACGGTAATCCGGGTAGACCGCAGAATGAGTTATACCAATGTGAAGAAGATTTTGGAAGATCGGGATGCGGCAGTAATGGAGGAATATCAAGAACTTGTACCGCTGTTTGAGCGCATGGAAGAACTGTCTGCCATTCTGCGCAAGAAGCGGATACAGCGTGGTTCGATTGATTTTGATTTTCCGGAAACAAAAATGATTCTGGACGAGGAGGGACATCCTGTTGAAATTCGGCCATACGAGCGAAATGTGGCGACGAAGATAATTGAAGATTTTATGCTGGCTGCAAATGAAACGGTAGCGGAGGATTTTTACTGGCAGCAGATTCCGTTTGTGTATCGAACACATGAAAATCCAGATCCTGAGAGAGTCCGGAAGCTGGCGACATTTATCAACAATTTTGGATATTCTATCCATATTGGTACAGACGAAATACACCCAAAGGAGCTGCAGAAGCTTCTGCAGAGGATACAGGGTTCCGATGAGGATACTTTAATCAGCCGTCTGACCTTGCGTTCCATGAAGCAGGCGAAGTACTCCGTTTTTTGTACAGGGCATTTTGGACTGGCAGCGTCTTTTTACTGTCATTTTACTTCCCCGATCCGGCGGTATCCGGATCTGCAGATCCATCGCATTATTAAGGAATGTCTGCGGGGCAGGATGAATGAAAAGCGTATGGTTCATTATGAAGAAATTTTGCCGGAAGTAGCTTTTCATGCGAGTGAGACAGAGCGCAGGGCAGAGGAACTGGAGCGGGAAACGGAAAAATTAAAGAAGGCGGAATATATGTCGGCCCATATCGGAGAAAAATTTGAGGGTGTCATTTCCGGGGTTACGGCGTGGGGATTGTATGTGGAATTGTCCAATACCATAGAAGGACTTGTGCACGTTACATCACTTTTGGATGATTATTATGAATATGCCGAAGATACGTATGAATTGGTAGGCAGAACGAATAACCGCCGCTATAAACTGGGACAGAAAGTGAAAATAATAGTTGCGGCTGCGGATCTTTTGCAGCGCACAATTGATTTTGAGCTGGCAGAGGAAGGGATGGCCAGATAGAGGAGGGGAGCATAAGATGGCAAAGGACAGTATCAAATGTATTGCAAACAACAAGAAAGCCAGACATGATTATTTTCTGGAGGAGAACTATGAAGCGGGTATTTGTCTGCATGGGACAGAGGTAAAATCGCTGCGCATGGGCAAATGCAGCATCAAAGAGGCGTATGTCAGAATTCAGGAGGGGGAAGTTATCATTTATGGGATGCATATCTCTCCCTATGAAAAAGGCAATATTTTTAATAAAGATCCCTTAAGGCCCAGGAAGCTTCTGATGCACAGGAAGGAAATCCGAAAGCTGGGGCAAAAAATTGCCGAGAAAGGGTATACATTGGTTCCGGTAGAGATTTATTTTAAAGGAAGCCTTGTAAAAGTGCAGATATCGCTTGCAAAAGGTAAAAAGCTTTACGATAAGCGTGACGATATTGCCAGAAAGGATCAGCGCAGAGAGGCTGAACGCAATTTTAAGGTGCGAAATTTATACTAAGGGTTGACCCGCGCGAAAATTTTGCTATAATAGTAAAGATATAAGGGCCAGTAAAGGTTTCGACAGGGATTATGAAGCTGGAGAAGCGAGCCGCATGGGATGCGTGAAATGCCAAACTTAAAATTAAACGCTAACGATAATTTAGCTTACGCTGCCTAGTTGCAGCAGTCTGACCTAGGGCACCTGTACCTTAGGATCCAGGCTTCATCCTATACAGGAAACGACACATATTAAGCTTTGCGTATGTGGGCGTATTATGAAGCTACTAAAGCAGGGATTGTGTTTATTCAAGTCCTGTGGAGGGAATGTCAAAGAATAAACTACGCTCGTAGAAGGACAGGGGATTGGTTTTTGGACACGGGTTCGATTCCCGTCTGGTCCATTATCAGGGAAAAGCCATTGGCAGCGCTGCCGGTGGCTTTTGTTCATATCGGGTGTTCTTTATTGCAGAAGAAATAACAGGCAGACAGACGATGGGGGATTATATGATTACGAGTGCATCCAATCCACAGGTGAAAAATCTGGTTTTATTGGGAAAAAAAGCAAAAGCAAGAAAAGAGCAGGGCGTATTTTTGGCAGAGGGGAGAAATATGTTTGAGGAGGCGCCCGAGGCATGGATACAAAAGGTGTATATGTCCGAGACATATTTTTTGGAGGAAGGCGGTGTGGAGCCGTTCGTGGGATTCCATTATGAGATATTGGCGGACTCTGTTTTTAAAGCTGCGGCAGGCACGCAGACGCCGCAGGGGATATTGACGGTAGTCCGTATGCCTCAATGGGAATTTGAAGATGTGGTATCTGCAGATTTATTTCAGGGCAGTCCAGGCTTTCTTTTGTTAGAGAGCATCCAGGATCCGGGAAATCTGGGGACAATTCTTCGTACGGCAGAAGGCGCGGGGATAAACGCTGTGATTGCTAACCGTATGACCGTAGATTTGTACAATCCCAAGACGGTACGTGCGACTATGGGAAGTATTTACCGTGTGCCATTTCTGGTGGCAGAGGATTTTTATAAAGTGCTTTCACAGATGAAGGAACAGGGAATAAGGCTATATGCTGCCCATTTAAAGGGCAGTGTGCCGTACGACAGGGAGGACTACACACAGGCAAGTGCGTTTTTGATTGGAAATGAGGGAAACGGTCTGACCAAAGAAGCGGCGGCTCTGGCGGATATCCATATTAAGGTGCCAATGGAAGGGAAGGTGGAATCTTTAAATGCAGCTGTTACAGCGGCGATTCTGATGTATGAAATGAACAGACAGAGAAGGGGGTAGAAGGAATGTTTCGGATATGGGCGAAGGAATGGAAGGATAATCGTATGTTAAAGGATATGACCGTAGAGAACGACTCTGATGACACAAGGACGCATAAAGTTTTTTTTGCATTGGACGAGATTTGCTGCGCTTTTGACTTAAGTAAGCCGATATGGCTGGATATGAATATTCATGAGTTCAAACGCCATGCAAAGACGCGGTTTGGGCAGGATAGCTTTATAGATGGGATTGATTTTGACTTTCTGGAGATTCAAGTCATAGAGGAGGACTGACCTATGAAGAAGAACGATGGAAAACAAAAAGTTCGGCTGAAAGCAGGATATGTGGCAGCGGCTGTGGTTCTTTGTACAGCGGCAGGAGTTTATCTGGGAGTGGCAGCGTATTTTGGCAGCCATTTTCTGCCATCTACCATGTTAAACGGACTGGATGTTTCCGGGAAAACAACAGAAGAAGCAGAAGCGATGGTAACAGAGCAGATTGATGGATTTGAGTTAGAACTTTTAGAGCGTGACGGAAAGGAAGAGCGGTTAAGAGGCGCGGACATTGCCTTAAAGCCGGAATTTGGAGACAGCATCAGCAGCAAAATACGGGGGCAGAGTGTATTTGCATGGCCTGCGGCGTTTTTTTCCGAACGCGTATTGGAAGAGGAAACTATGGTAAAGTTTGACCCAGCCAGATTAAAGGAGATGGTGAACGGGTTATCGTGTACACAAAAGGAGAACCAGAAAGCGCCGCAGGATGCCTATGTTTCGGAATATCAGGCGGATGGTTACCATATCATACCGGAAGAGCAGGGCAATAAAGTAAAGAAGAAAAAACTTTTGTCCGTACTTAAACATGCTTTTAGCAGCCTTCTGGAAAAGGTTTCTTTGGAAGAGAACAGCTGCTATGTGAAGCCGAAGGTAACAGCTGAGGATGAAGGCCTTGTAAGTCTTGCAGATACGCTGAACAGATATACGGGAGTTACTCTGACTTACCAGATTGGGGAAAAAACACAGGTATTGGACGGAAGTACGACACATGCATGGATGCGGATAGAAGGCACGCAGGTATCCATTGACGAAGCTGCAGTGGAGGAATATGTAAACGACCTTGCATCAGCTTATAATACAGTGTTTCGCAGCCATTCGCTGTATACCTCTTATGGGAAGACTGTTACGATTACAGATGGAGATTATGGCTGGAAGCTGGATAAGGAAGGAGAAAAGGCACAGCTTTTAGAGGATTTGAAAGCGGGTATGGATGTTTCACGCAGTCTTACTTACGCACAGACCGCCGGCAGTCACGGAGAAAATGACTATGGGGATACCTATGTAGAAATTAATTTGACGGCACAACATCTGTTTTTTTACAAAAACGGCTCTCTGGTGGTAGAGTCGGATTTTGTTTCCGGCAATGCGTCTAAAAATTACGATACGCCGACTGGCATTTACGGACTGACTTATAAAGAGAGAGATGCTACCTTAAGGGGTGAAGATTATGCTTCGGATGTTTCTTATTGGATGCCCTACTGCAACAATGTAGGAATGCATGATGCTTCCTGGAGAAGCAGCTTTGGCGGCAATATTTATAAAACCAGCGGTTCTCATGGATGTATTAACCTGCCGGCAAGTGCGGCACAGAAGATTTTTGAAAATATCGAACAGGGAGATCCGGTTTTGGTTTATAAGCTGCCAGGGACGGAGAATCCTGCGGTGGTGGCACAGGAGGCGGCGCAGGTGGTGAATCTGATAAACGGTATTGGAGAAGTGACGCTGGAAAGCGAGCCGGCAATTGCAGCAGCAAGAAATCAGTATAATATGCTGTCGGAAGCAGGACAGGCACAGGTGCAAAATTATGAGGTGCTCGTGGCAGCGGAAGCGCAGCTTGCCGCATTAAAGGCACAGCTTGTGCCGGAACCACAGGGTGCATAAGGGAACAGGGCAGCTTGTCTGAACTGTTAAAGACGCAGGGGAGGATAAGATGGAAGACTGGCTTATAAGAACCAAAATGCTAATTGGGCAGCAGGCAGCAGAAAAGCTTGGAAGAGCCCGTGTGGCGGTATTTGGGATTGGCGGCGTGGGCGGCTATTTATGCGAAGCGCTTGTGCGAAGCGGTATTGGCGCATTTGACCTGATTGACAACGATACCATATCTCTGTCTAATATCAACCGACAGCTGATAGCGACTGTAAAAACAGTCGGACGATACAAAACGGATGTGATGAGGGAACGTATGCTTGAAATCAATCCCGCGGTCAGCGTTAAGGTGTATCACTGTTTTTTTCTGCCGGGACAGGAAGAGGATTTTCCATTCGGGGAATATAACTATATTGTGGATGCCATTGATACGGTGACAGCTAAGATCGCACTTGCAGCGGCGGCCCAAAAAGCGGGTGTTCCGATTATCAGCAGCATGGGTACCGGCAATAAATTAGACGGCGGACAGTTTTTGATTTCTGATATTTACCAGACAAAGATGTGTCCGCTGGCCAGGGTTATGCGGCGTGAATTGAAAAAGCGTGGAATCAAAAAGCTGAAAGTCGTATATTCCGAGGAGACGCCGTGCCGTCCGAATATGCAGGACACACAGGCGGTGCAGGAGAAAAAGGCTGTGCCGGGAAGTATTGCTTTTGTACCACCTGCAGCCGGACTTTTGATGGCAGGAGAGGTTATAAGGGATTTGATGTAACCGTTTGGCCTGTGGTGTTACTGTTGGTAACAGTTCAGCTGTGATTTGGTTGCAAATTCTACTTGTAATCTTATAAAAAATTCGTTAAAATGTTTTTGTGGCGTCTGCCACGGCCAAATGGCATTGAGGAGCTCCCGGAATCGGTATGAGGAAAGGAGTTATAAATAAATGAATAAGAGAATTTGGACAGGAATTTGCTTGCTTATGCTTGTTTTATCAGGCTGCGGAGAAGCTTCTGCCGCTTATTTTGATAAAGCGGAACAGGAACTGTCACAGGAGTCAGAAGAAACGGAGATTTTGGATAACGTGCAGGAAACGAAAGAGGAAGAGGATACAGAATGTTACGTCCATGTCTGCGGTGCCGTCGTACAGCCGGGAGTTTATAAGCTTCCTGCAAACAGCCGCATATACGAAGCAATATTCATGGCAGGCGGACTATCGGAGGATGCCTGCGAAGAAAGTATCAATCAGGCCGGAGAAATAACGGACGGGCAGATGTTAAAGGTACTGACCATGGAGGAGGCTAAGACCCTGGAAGCGGGACAGATCAAAGCAGAAACTGCAAAAGATGCGGACAGCACCAGCGGTCTGGTCAATATTAATACTGCGGATGCAGCGCGGCTGATGACGCTGCCGGGAATTGGTGCAGCCAAAGCGGAGAGTATTCTTTCCTACCGGGAGGAAAACGGCAGTTTTGCTTCCATTGAGGATATTAAAAATATTACAGGAATTAAGGAAGGAGTTTATTCCAAAATCAAGGATTACATAACTGTTAATTGAGGTGTTGAAATGGCAAAAAAAGTTCTCGTAGTAGATGATGAAAAGTTAATCGTAAAAGGAATCCGCTTCAGCTTAGAGCAGGATGGTATGGAAGTAGAATGTGCATATGACGGGGAAGAGGGACTTCTTATGGCAAAGGAGCGGGAATATGACCTGATTCTTTTGGACATTATGCTGCCCAAAATGGACGGCTTTACAGTGTGTCAGCATATTCGCGAGTTTTCAAACGTGCCGATTGTCATGCTGACTGCAAAAGGAGACGACATGGATAAAATACTGGGGCTGGAGTACGGTGCGGATGATTATATTACAAAGCCATTCAATATCCTGGAGGTGAAAGCGAGGATCAAAGCGATTATGCGCCGGGTAAAGGCAGGCAGTCCGAAGACAGAAAAGCCTTCGGTAGTAGAAAGCGGCGATTTGAAAATGGACTGCGAGAGCAGGCGGTTGTATGTAAAGGGGAAAGAAGTTAACCTTACAGCAAAGGAATTTGATTTGCTGGAGCTTCTGGTGACCAATCCCAATAAGGTATACAGCAGGGAACGTTTGCTGAATCTGGTTTGGGGATACGAATATCCGGGTGATGTCAGAACGGTAGATGTACATGTGAGACGGATGCGGGAAAAGATTGAGAGCAACCCAAGTGAGCCGAGATACGTTCACACGAAATGGGGTGTGGGCTATTATTATCGCTGTTAGCGCAGTAAGGTGAAATATGTTTAAGAAAAAATTTCATGATATTTTTAAAAGTTTTCGGGTTCGGTTATTTTTGTTGTTTTTGGCCGTCGGAGTAATACCGACGGCTGTTCTTCGTACAGGACTAATCCAGACTTACAGCAAAAAGGCTGTATCCAACCGGAGCATTGATGTCTTAAGTCAGGCGAAAATATTGTCCAATCAGATTGTTTTTAATAATTACCTGGAGGACGCCGGAATTGATACCATCAATTCCCAGATTGAGCAGCTATCTAATATTTTTGACGGACGGATTATGGTCATTGACGACAATTTTAAAATTATAAAGGATACGTATGGTTTAGACGACGGCAAAACGATTGTGTCCGAAGAAGTGATGCGAAGCTTTCGGGGCGAGGAAATTTCCAAGCACGATTCGGAAAACGGTTATGTAGAGATGACGGTTCCGCTTATGGATTTGGAGACTAAGGAGACGATAGGCGTTTTGCTGGTCAGTGTTTCGACGGACAGTATAGTACTAAACCGGGATTATCTGGAGAACAGCGCACGGATTATTGAAATTGCCAGTGCCATGGTTGTCATTTTAGCGGCGGCGTTTCTGGCACGGATTTTAGCGAAGCCGTTTCGGAAAATGGCGGGCGAGCTGGTTGAGATCCAGAGCGGCTATAAAGCGGAGCTGGACATTCATGATTATACGGAAACGGAAATAGTCTGCATACGGTTTAATCAGTTGTTTGCCAGAATGAAGCTTATTGATGAGTCAAGAGAAGAATTTGTATCAAACGTTTCCCATGAACTGAAGACGCCGCTTGCTTCCATGAAGGTGCTTGCAGACTCTATCAATGGGCAGGAGGATGTTCCGGTCGAGCTGTACCGGGAATTTATGAGTGACATCGGCAATGAAATTGACCGTGAAACCAAAATTATCAATGACTTGCTTTCTCTGGTCAAAATGGATCGCTCCGCAGCGGATTTGAATATTTCAAGTGTCAGTATCAATGAGCTGATGGAACTGATTTTAAAACGTCTGAGGCCAATTGCGGACCGCCAGCATATAGAGCTGGTGCTTGAGAGCTTCCGTCCGGTCAGTGCGGAGGTAGATGAGGTGAAGCTGACGCTTGCCATCACTAATCTGGTGGAAAATGCGATTAAGTACAATAAACCGGAGGGGTGGGTGCATGTAACCTTGAATGCTGATCACCAGTATTTTTACATCAAGGTGGAAGACAGCGGCATCGGTATTCCAGAGGATTCTCTGGAACATATTTTTGAACGGTTTTACCGGGTGGATAAGTCTCATTCGAAGGAAATCGGCGGTACAGGCTTAGGACTGGCCATTGCAAGAAATTCTATCTTGATGCATCGCGGTGCGGTAAAGGTATTCAGTACAGAAGGGGAAGGGACGATATTCAATGTCCGTATCCCTCTGATTTACATTGCATCGTAGGAGGAATGAAGATGAAAGCAACAAAGGGTGTTTTTTTTGTTTTAGTTATATGCTGGATCTTCTTTGCCGGCGGATGCGGCAAGGAAGGGGAAGGAAACGACGTATATCAGGTCTATTATCTGAATCAGGAAAGTACTAAAATTGTTCCTGTGTCTTACGAAGCCCAGTCAGATCCGGCCGATACAAATGGACTGGTGGATGAATTGCTCCGGCAGTTTTCAACAGACCTGGGGGATGTGGAATACAAAACGACGCTTCCAAAGCAGGTTGAGGTGACAAATTACGTGTTGGAGGAAACGCTGCTTACTTTGTATTTTAATCAGGAGTACGGTAAAATTGACCGGATTACAGAGCCTCTGGTGAGGGCGGCGGTTGTCCGGACCATGACGCAGATAGAGGGCGTGGAATGTCTGGCATTTTTTGTCGGGGATGAACCGCTTGCGGATAAGGACAAGAATCCGGTAGGAGTGATGACAAACGACAGTTTTGTGGAAAATCCGGGAGAGCAGATCAATTCCATTCAGTCTGCTACGCTGACGTTATATTTTGCCAACGAGAAAGGGAATGGCCTTCTTGTGGAAACGCAGAACGTGCATTACAGCAGTAATATTTCCATGGAAAAACTTGTAATGGAGCATTTGCTGGAAGGGCCGAGAGGCGCAGGGGCCAAGCCGGCGATTCCGGAGGGAACGAAGTTAATGAATGTATCGGTGTCGGACGGCGTGTGCTTTGTCAGTCTGGACGAAGGTTTTATCAATCAGGATTACAATGTGGAAGAGCCTGTTGTAATTTATTCTATTGTAAATTCTCTGTCTGAAATCGCTACGGTAAACAAAGTGCAGATTTCGGTCAATGGAGATACCAGCATCACTTATCGGGACAGCTTTGCTTTAAGTGAGTTTTACGAAAGGAATCTGGATTATGTTGTGGAGGATAAATAAACATGTATTCTTAGAATTTTCTGGGAGTACATTAAAGAAATAAGGAGGGATCGGCGCATTTGTATCAAAGGAAAATGGCTGTTTTATCAGCGGCCTTTGTGCTGGGGATTGCCCTGGTAGAATACGGACAGGAGGCATCCTGGCGTATGGTACTGTTTTACAGTGTTTTAGCGTTGTTTCTGGCAGGCGTTTGCCTGGCGCGGATAAAAATCCTGGCCATGGAAAAGTCCAGGCGGCGCATGGCCTGCTTTGCTGTGGCGATGGCTGCGTCCGCCGTGCTTGGAAGCTGTGACGCGATAGCCCGGCAATCGTTTTGCAGAGAGTATGAGGCCCGCTTAACAGACGGCACTGTATGTCTGCTGCAGGGAGAAATTGAACAGAGAGAAGAGGATGGGCAGTTTTGCCTGTATTATCTGAAAAATTGCAGGGTATGTCTTGCAGAAGGACAGTATCCCTGTGATAAAGTCTTAGTTTATCTGGAAGTCTTCGATTATTCAATCGGTGAAATTCTTTGTGTAAAAGGGAATATAAAAATGTTTTCAGAGCCGTCCAATGAGGGAGGCTACGATGAAAAGACATATTATCAGAGCCAGAAAATTGGTTTTAAAGTCTATGCAAAAAAGGTAGAGGCCGTATATGGCAGACGAAGCGCATTTCGTGAATGGCTCTGGTCTGTAAAACAAAAAATGAAAAAGAGCTATCAGTATGTTATGCCGGATGCGGATGCGGGCGTGCTTGCCGCAATGGTTCTGGGCGATAAAAGCATAATGGACAGCAAGCGTAAGGCGCTGTATCAAAAGGCGGGTATCAGTCATTTTTACAGTATTTCGGGCCTGCATATTTCTTTGCTTGGCATGGCGCTTTATATGTGTATGAAAAAGCGGGGCGCGCCTTACTGGTTTTCTTGCGGGGCGGCATCCGCATGGATTTTGGGATATGGAGAGATGGTTGGGTTTCATGTTTCCGCAAGCCGTGCCATCGGCATGTTTCTGATGATGATGTATGCAAAATTCAGAGGCAGAAGCTATGATATGCCCACAGCGTTGGCCTTTATGGCTGCCGTTCTTGCGGGGGATAATCCGAAGCTTTTGCATCACGCGGGCTTTCTTCTCTCCTTTGGAGCAGTAGCCGGGGTGCTTATGGCTCAGAAGATACTTGCAGAACATACAGAAAATAAAAAATCTGCAATAAGCAAAACCCGCACCAGGCTGCGCGAGGCGCTTATCATAAGCATATGTATCCAGCTTATGACGCTTCCGGTTATGTCACAGTTTTTTTATGAAATTTCTGTATATACGGTGTTCGTCAATCTTTTTGTTTTGCCGTGTATGGGATTGTTGCTTGGGCTTGGGCTTTTTGGCGGTGTGGCAGGATGTTTTTTTCCGTTTGCGGCTAAGTGGATCTTGTATCCGTGTTATCTGATTTTACTTTTGTTTGAAGCTGTCTGCAAAACAGCTTTATATTTGCCGCATGCTGTTTTGATTACCGGAAAGCTGTCAGCTGGTAGGATTTTTTTGTGGTATGGATGTATTGGGATGTTTTTGCTGGTCAGGAATTATTTATTCGTATGTCTGGCAATACCGCTTTCTGTTTTCTTGCTGCTTCGTCCTGTTTCACAGTTTGAGATAGACGTACTCGACGTCGGACAGGGAGACGGGATCTATATTTCCACGGGAGACGGCACGTCGTTATTTATCGACGGCGGGAGCACAGATGTAAAAAAGGTCGGAACATATCGGATTCTGCCGTTTTTAAAATGCCGCGGTATAAGGAAAGTGGATTACTGGTTTGTGAGTCACTGCGATGCAGATCATGTGAATGGACTTGTCGAGATCATGGAGGCAGATTATAAAATCGGACATCTGGTAGTTTCGGCGTTTATGGCCGGGGATGAGGCTTCACAGGATCTTATGGGCCTTGCAAAGCAGAAAAATATTCCGGTACTTGTAATGGAAACAGGGGACGCCGTAAAGGGAAAAAAAGGAACCTGGGAGTGTAAGTCTATTTCATTAAAGGGCGCAGGGAAGGAGGATGACCGCAACGCCAATTCTCTTGTGCTTTTATATGAAAGCAGGGAATGCAGCGGTTTTTTCGGCGGGGACATTGGAACTGAGCAGGAGGAGGCGCTCGCTGTGGGAAAAAAGCTGCCGGAGGTAGATTTTTACAAGGCCTCCCACCATGGATCGGATACGTCAAACGGCAGGGTGATTTTGACAGCTTTAAAGCCCAAAATTGCCGTAATCTCCTGCAGTCTTTACAATTCATACGGTCATCCGGGAAGAGCGGCGGCAGAAAGGATAAAGGAGATGGCGGACAGAGTTTATGAAACAAGGTTTGCAGGGCAGATAAAAATCACCGGCGTACATCTTGAAGAGCAGGTATCCGGTATGTTAAAATATTCATATGAAGACGATTGATGAAGATATTAAAAACGGAAGTTTCAAACATTGTTATCTGCTTTGCGGGGAAGAGGCTTACTTAAAAAAGCAGTATCGGGATAAGCTTGTACATGCCATGACTGTCAGGGGAGATACGATGAATTTTTCTTCTTATGAAGGAAAAGATATCAATTCCTCCGAGCTTATTGATATGGCAAAAACACTGCCTTTTTTTGCGGAACGCAGAGTGATTCTGGTACAGGACAGTGGGTTTTTTAAGAAATCCTGCGACCCTCTTTGTGATTATTTAAACGAAATCAATGAGAGCACCTGTCTTATTTTTGTGGAAACGGAAATTGATAAACGTACAAAGACCTATAAAGCCGTCAAAAAGAATGGGGCTGTTATTGAATTTGGAGTACAGAAAGAAGCGGTTTTAATACGCTGGATTTTAAGCAGAATTTCAAAAGAAGGGAAGAAAATAACAAAGGAAACGATGCAGCTGTTTCTGGAACGGACTGGTACGGATATGAGCCATATTGATCGGGAGCTGGAAAAGCTGTTGTGCTATACCCTGGAGCGGGAAGTGATTGAAGCTTTGGATGTGGAAACCATAGTTACCGGGCGACTGGAGAATAAAATTTTTGAAATGACAGATGCGATTTCCTCTCATAACAGGAAAAAAGCCCTTGAACTGTACTATGATCTGCTGTCTTTAAAAGAACCGCCGATGCGTATTCTGTATCTGATTATCCGGCAGCTTCGGATTCTGGCTGAGGTAAAGGAGCTGGTGTCAAAAGGATGCGCAGGTTCTGATTTGGCCGCAAAAGTGGGTGTGCCGGAATTTGCAGTACGCAAATATATAAAGCAGGCAAAAGGATTTTCGAACGAAATGCTTCTGAATGCATTAAAAGCCGGAGCCGGAGCGGAAGAGGCGGTCAAAACAGGACGGTTAAACGACAAAATTGCTGTAGAACTGTGTATCGTCTCCTGCAGCAGCAAGACAGATTTTAAAATGTAAATTTAGCAACAGTTCAGACGAGCTGTTATACTGCACGTTTCGCGATGCACATAAACTGCCTGTTCTACAGGCCGCTGCCGGGACTTTTATACATGTTGCATAAAAACACCGCTGCCGGAGAATGACCGTCTGAACCTTTACATAAATTATGCATTTTGCATAATAAAAAAAACGGGAAATTAGGCATATTTTTCCGGAATTTGCTAAAGAAAGGGGTTTTTTTAAAAAAAGTTCGTCATATGGCATAATTTTTCTTGTCAAAAACATTGCTGTATGTTATAATTCGATTTGTAAATACAGTTCGGTTATGAATCGGACTACATAAAAAGGAGGATATTAAAAATGAAAAAGAAACTTGTAGCAGTACTTTTATGTGCTGCAATGTCAGCAACTATGTTCGCAGGCTGCGGTAACGGCAACGATGCTCCGGCAGACAATACCAATAATGAGGCCGATGCAGATGCCGACGCAGATGCAGACGCCGACGCCGATGCCGACGCAGACGCCAATGCAGATGCTGACGCAGACGCAGATGCTGACGCAGACGCAGACGCTGCATCTGGTGATTTAAGTGATGCAAATGTAGCGGTATTCTATTATACGTACTCTGATACGTATATTTCATCCGTTCGTACCGCATTGGATGCACAGTTGGATTCGCTTGGCGTTACTTATCAGGACTATGACGCTAACGGCAACCAGACAACACAGAATGAGCAGATTGATACTGCTATCCAGACAGGCGCTAACCTGTTAATCGTTAACATTGTAACATCAGGTTCCGTAGATGCTTCACAGGCAATCGTGGACAAGGCTAATACAGCAGGCGTTCCTGTTATCTTCTTCAACCGTGCAGTAGAAGGCGACGAAGAAGAAGGAAAGGTACTTGGAAGCTATGACAAGTGTGCATTCGTTGGAACAGACGCTCCGGAAGCTGGACATATGCAGGGCCAGTTAATAGGTGAATATCTTGTTGAGAATTATGACAAGGTTGATTTAAACGGCGACGGAAAAATCCAGTACGCTATGATGATGGGTCAGTTGGGTAATGTAGAAGCTATTTATCGTACACAGTATGGTGTAGAAGATGCTAACGCAGTTCTGACAGCAGCTAACAAACCGGAATTAGAGTACTTCGATTCTACCAATAGCGACTGCTATCAGGTGGATCAGGATGGTACCTGGAGCGCTACTGCAGCAAACAACTATATGACAACAAACCTTTCTCAGTACAACGAAGATAACAACAACATGATCGAGCTTGTTATCTGCAACAACGACGGTATGGCTGAAGGCGTTATCTCCGCATTGAACGATAAGGGCTACAATACTGGCGACGACAAGATGATCCCGGTATTTGGTGTAGATGCAACTGACGCTGCAAAACAGCTTATCGCTGATGGCAAGATGGTTGGTACCATCAAACAGGATGCCGAAGGTATGGCTAACTGTATCGCATTCTTAACAGAGAACGCTGCTTCCGGTAAAGAATTAATGGATGGAACAGATTCTTACAATATTTCTGAAAATGTTGCGAACAAGATTTATATTCCATATGCACCATATACGGGAGAATAATCATCGGGCATACATCGGATGAATTGAGTGAAAAATAAAAAGTTGGCCGTCCGAGGGTGGCGGCCACCTTTTTTTGAAAACGTGCAGGATGCAAAATAGAGATTGGAGGGTAGGTTATATGGCACAAGATGTTTTGCTGCAGATGACGGATATATGTAAGGAATTTCCTGGCGTAAAAGCATTGGACCATGTTTCCCTGACTGTAAGAAGAGGAACCGTACATGCACTGATGGGTGAAAACGGTGCAGGTAAATCTACTCTGATGAAATGTCTGTTTGGTATGTACGCTAAGAACAGCGGACAGATATTTTTGGAGGGGAAGGAAGTTAATTTCGGCAGTTCAAAAGAAGCATTAGAAAATGGTGTTGCAATGGTGCACCAGGAGTTAAACCAGGCATTGAAACGAAATGTCATGGATAATCTCTGGTTAGGGCGTTATCCAAAAGTGGGCGGCGTCATGATCAATGAGAAAAAGATGTACGATGATACAATGGATGTATTTAAGGAACTTGAGATCGATGTAGATCCAAAGAGAGTTATGAGTACGATGCCAGTGTCCCAGAGGCAGATGGTAGAAATTGCAAAAGCAGTTTCATTCAAATCGAAAATAATTGTATTTGACGAACCAACTTCCTCCCTGACAGAGGAAGAGGTAGAACATTTATTTAAGATTATAAATATGCTGCGTGATCGTGGATGCGGAATTATTTATATTTCACATAAGATGGCGGAGATTTTACGTATTTCCGATGACGTTACGATCATGCGAGACGGCCAGTACGTTGCGACGAAGCCGGCGAAGGATTTGACGATGGATGAGATTATCCGTCTGATGGTTGGACGTGAGCTGACCAATCAGTTCCCGCCGAAAACCAACAAGCCGGGGGAAGTTGCATTGGAAGTAGAAGGCCTTACAGCACAGTATTCCTTGTTAAAGGATGTTTCCTTTAAAGTACGCAAAGGTGAGATTGTTGGTCTTGCGGGACTGGACGGCAGCGGCCGTACGGAAACGTTAGAGAATATCTTCGGTATTGCTACCAGACATGCCGGCACGATTAAGCTGCACGGCAGGGAAGTAAAGAACCGCAATGCAAGGGAGTCTATTAGGAATGGATTTGCCCTGCTGACCGAGGAACGGCGTGCAACCGGTATTTTTGGTATCCTGCATATCCGTGAGAATACGGTTATTTCCAGCTTGAAGAAGCATATGAAACATCATTTGTATTTGAGCGAGAAGAGTATGAAAGAGGATACGCAGTGGTCAATTGACGCTATGCATACGAAAACTCCGACCCAGGAGACAAAAATTCGTTCACTCTCCGGTGGTAACCAGCAGAAGGTTATTCTGGGAAGGTGGCTTTTGACCGAGCCGGAGGTTCTGCTTCTTGATGAGCCGACCCGTGGTATTGACGTTGGTGCGAAATATGAGATTTACCAGTTGATCCTGGATTTGGCAAACAAGGGCAAGGTAGTTATTGTAGTATCTTCCGAGATGCCGGAGTTATTAGGTATCTGTGACCGTATTCTTGTTATGTCGGGCGGACGCCTTGCCGGTGAAGTAGACGCTAAGAACACAACGCAGGAAGAGATTATGACTTACGCTGCGAAATACGTATAAAAGGAGGCTGTAAAATGAAGTTCGTTGATAATATAAAGAGTCGCCGTGCAGCTTATCAGGAGCTGGACGCAAAAGACAAAAAGACATATTGGAAAGAAACGCTGCTTAACAACGCGTTATATATTCTGCTTGTTATTGCATGTATTTATACATATACGCAGAACAGCAAGTTTTTAACAATCGGTTCAATTATGAATATTATTTCCCTGTCCGCAGCGAATATCCCGATTGCGGTTGGTATCGCCGGATGTATTGTACTGACAGGTACAGACCTTTCTGCGGGGCGTGTTGTTGGTTTGACGGCATGTATTTCCGCATCCTTACTGCAGTCCGTAGATTATGCTACCAAGATGTTCCCGGATTGGCCGGTATTCCCGATTCCGGTAGTTATTTTACTTATCCTTCTGGTAGGCGCTATTGTAGGTTTAGTGAATGGTTTCTTCGTTGCAAAGTTCAGTCTGCATCCATTCATCGTAACATTGGCAACGCAGCTGATCGTATATGGTATACTGCTTATGTATATCATGATCAACGGCAACAACGGACAGCCGCTTTCCGGTTTGGATAACTCCTTTAAGAACTTCGTAACTGGAAGCTTTATAGGAATTAAAGGCGTACCGATTCCAAACTATGTATGGTATGCAATTATCATTGTAATCTTTATGTGGTTTGTATGGAATAAGACAACGTTCGGTAAGAATATGTTCGCAGTTGGTTCCAATCCGGAAGCTGCAAACGTATCTGGTGTTAACGTTATGGCTACTACTATTTTAGTACATACATTAGCAGGCGCTATGTACGGACTGACCGGATTTATTGAGTCAGCACGTATCGGTTCCAATACGGCACAGACAGGTTTGAACTACGAGTGTGATGCTATCGCTGCCTGCGTTATCGGTGGTGTATCCTTCGTAGGTGGTACTGGTAAGATCAGCGGTGTTGTTATCGGTGTATTCCTGTTACGTATCATCTTCGTTGCACTGCAGTTCTTATCCATTAACCAGAGCTGGCAGTATGTTATCAAAGGTCTCATTATCCTTGTTGCATGTTCTATTGATATGAGGAAATATTTGGTTCGTAAATAATAGCATAAATGTATATTTGGAATACCATGGGTTCCATCCGGAGGCCATGGTAATTCCATTTTATAAAAGAGGTATTTTATGAATGACAGAATGAGGACACGAGGGCGAAGCGCTATTTATTCTATGGCAGGAATCTATTTTCTGTATACAGCGTATCAGCTTTTCAAAGACAGAGATATGAATACAGGATCCGAATATGTATTGTTGCTTGTGATTGCGGCTGCATTTCTTCTGCTTGGAATCGGGTTTATTGTATTTGGTCTGCGTACGATGAGCAAAATTCGCAAAGAAGACAGACAAGCTCTCGAAAAAAAGGATTTGTAATATGTTGGCATAAGGCGGACATGATTGTCCGTCTGTTTTTATAAGGAGTCGGGGAAGTGAAGATATCAGATATACTTCAGAAGGAGAAAATCGGGCTGTCCTGTGAATTGTTTCCACCGAAAACAGGAAGTCAGTTAGGAAATGTAAAGGAAGTTGTAAAAGAGATGGCACAGTTAAAGCCGTCCTATATGAGCATTACCTATGGAGCATCCGGTGGCACCAGCGAATACACGGTAAATATTGCAGATGAAATCCAGAATACGAATCATATTCCTGCACTTGCACATCTGACATGTGTTTCTTCTACCAGGGAAAAGGTACATGACGTAATCAGACAGTTAAAGGAATCCAAAATAGATAATATCCTGGCGCTACGCGGAGATATACCGAGTGAAACGGATTTTCCGCTTCCGGAACAGTATAGATATGCCAGTGAATTGATTTATGATATTAAGAGCATGGGGGATTTCTGCATTGGCGGAGCCTGTTATCCGGAAGGTCATCCGGAATCAGGATCCATTCGGGAGGATTTGGTATATTTAAAAGAAAAAGTGGATGCGGGCTGCGATTTTCTGACGACGCAAATGTTCTTTGACAACAATATTTACTATAATTTTATGTATAAGCTGCTGCAAAAGAATATAACCGTACCTGTTGTCGCGGGAATTATGCCGGTGACAAATGCAGTACAGATAAAAAGAATTATTGCACTTTCCGGCAATATGCTGCCGGCGCGGTTTCAGGCAATTGTAGAACGATTTGCAGACGAGCCGGCTGCGATGCGCCAGGCAGGGATTGCCTGCGCAACGGAGCAGATTATTGATTTGATTGCAAATGGTGTCAATCATGTGCATATTTATACGATGAATCGGCCGGATGTGGCAGGGGAGATTTTTGGGAATCTTTCCGAAATTTTTATACGCAAGTAAAGGTACGGTATATGGACAGTATTACATCAGGCAGGAAAGTTTGCCTGAATATAATGCGTCCGGTATACGAAAGAGATAAAAAGCGGACAGAAGTGACCTGTCTGTTTTTGTATTTGAATGTGTCGGATAATGTAAAATTTATTGTATAGTCCTGGAAATGGAAAAACCATCCGCAATTGATTTTAAAATAATTGCAGATGGTTTTTTGAATGGAACTATCAGGGCTTGACTCCAAAAAATATCAAACCGTGCTTAAGTTCAAAACTCAGCTTTCAGATTGTCCTCGCGAACATATTCTATCAGAAAATCCTACAACCGACAATAAACGAATTGATGAATTTGGAGAATTGGCAGTCATGCATCTGACACAAGTTCGTAGGGAGTTTAGCAAGGATGAGTTGCAGGAAATAGTTTCTTTATATCAAGCCGGAAAGATGACTCGCGAAATAGGAGAAATGTTCAAAGTTAGTAAAACCACTATCGTCAAACTATTAAGACAGCAAGGAGTGGAAGTTACTAAGAGTAAAGCTCAAGCTAAATTGAATGTCGATGAGGTGATTTCTATGTATAAAAATAATAATACGATTGAGAAAATTGCCAAACGATTTAGTGTATGCCCACAGACTGTACGCCGTTGCCTAACGGCCCATGGCGTAAAAATCAAGAGCAGATGGGATTATGCGCAGGAATAATCCCATCAAAATTAGCCGATACCTACATTTAGGTTACTGGCCTATGATGAGCTAGCAACCTAAATGTTAATATAATATGTACAATAATATCAATCGTTCGCATGCTGCGTATCTTCCTGCACACGAGTAACACTATTTTCTAAGAAAAATGCGACGCTTATAATAAGCTAAATGTAGAAACCATCGCCATAAGTAAAATAATATCAGCCTCTCAACTTTATGCGTACGGGGCGCTACGTTTACGACGATGGCTATCCAAATAATCGTACCACAAATAGCTTCTGGTGGTCACGTACACACACTGGCTCTTCCGTATATAATCTCACGATTGAGCCCTACTATGTGCAGCCGAATTTCTATTATAGTGGCACTCGTGGCAACGGCTTCGCCATACGCTGTACTATACGTGTAGAGTGAGGGGGGAAATAAGAACTAACCTCCGGCAACGCCTCCGGTTCTGTCTGTCCTAAAGGCTGGACTCTACCGAGTGGAGGAAGCAGCGATAGGAATTATGAAAAATTACTAGCTAGGTATGGGATTAGGGATAACACGGATGGTAGCATGAAACTCCGTAGTATACCGTTAAGCTTCGTAATATCTGGCCTCTACAGTTACCGTTCCGGCTCCCTGACGAGTACTACTACTTACGGTTACTACTGGTCTAGCTCGTGGGCAACTTCGACGAGTGCAAGTGGTTTGCGCTTTGATTCCGACGGCATTGCTGGGTCGCACTACCTTTACCTTCGTGGTGACGGTCAAGCCCTACGCTGCGTTGCTAGGTAGGTAGTGAAGACCGTAACCATGGCTGTGGACGCAAGTTTTACAAAAACCAGTTTATATTTTCATTGTAAGATGTTATAATAATGTAGAGTATGATTACAACGATTTCATGTTTTTGGAAGGAGGAATGTTAGGATGAGTACTTTGGAAAATACAATTTCTATGCTTGAAGTATTGCCAGAAACTGATTTATTAAAGATACAGGATTTTACTACGAAGCTCTTTCGGCAACGTAAAACAGAGTGCCCATTTCCAGCGCTCAGCGAAGATGATATTATAAAAAGTGCAGAGCTCTCAGAACAGCAAATTGCTAATGGTGAATGTAAAAACGCCAAAGAGTTTCTCGCAGAATTGAGGCGAGAATATGGAATATGAAGTTATTCTGTCTGCTGAGGCCCAGGAGCATTTTAGGAAAATCATCCATTATTTACTGAACGATTTAAAAAGTGAGCAGGCTGCAATTAACGTTATGGATGATATGGAAGAAACTATATCAAAGCTTTCTCAGGTAGCCGGGAGCCTTAAATTGTGCGAGCATCCTCGATTACGAGCCTTAAAGTATCGGACGATTCATTTCAAGAAACATAAGTATTTTATGTTATACAAAACTATTGGTAACGAAGCGCACGTCCTTGCAATCTTCCATGATTTGCAAGATTATGAAAATATTTGTAGATAATAAAATAAGAATGGCTTTCTTCCTACCTAGCAACGCAGCGTAGGGTGAGACCACTGCCACGAACGGTATTGCGCGACGGGCCGACGACACTGGAAGTAAAGTAAAGCTCGTAGGCGTTCGATGAAGAATTCGCCGTACGGGACCAGTAACCACCATACGAAGTGGTATACGACAAAGAACCGGCAGAGTAATAGTAGTAGCCAGATATTATAAAACCCAACGGTACGTTGCGTAATTTCGTACTACCAGCCCTGTCGCTTATAATTCCATATCTATCTGTAAGTTTCGCAAAGTCTCCACTATCTCCTCCACTCGGTAGAGTCCAGCCTTTAGGACAGACAGAACCGGAGGCGTTGCCGGAGGTTAGTTCTTATTTCCCCCCTCACTCTACATGTATAGTACAGCGTATGGCGAAACCGTAGCCACGAAAGTATGATTCCTGTGAGCTAACTCCGGATCTATATACACCGAGATGATAACTAAAGTCGTCGCCACCACTTGTCCTATTCCAGATAATAGAATCGCTAGTTCGACTACTTATAGCGCCATCAACGTCACCATACTTGCCCGTACGCATAAAGTTGCGTTTTACAGAAAACAGCATGCCTTTATCGTTTTTATCTTATTGTCAGTGCTACTTGTTACTGCCATAGTGTTACTCAAGTGCAAGAATATGCAGGGTTATGCACGGAACGTAAATTATCATTGCCGAGTGTTACTGAAACTTGGAATTATAAGCAAAACGTGGATTTTTACTATTACCACGCACACTATTATGAATTATGGAAGAACATATCGACGATATGGTGTTACTCAAACTCAGGAATACGCCAAAAAATGCACGATACGTGAATTGTCTTTTGTATTACGCACACCAAGAGTTGCTCGATAATATAAACAACTGGCGCGCAGCCACAGCTGGCACCACCAACGAATCTACTACCTCCGGCAACGCCTCCGGTTCTGTCTGTCCTAAAGGCTGGACTCTACCGAGTGGAGGAAGTAGTGGAGATTATAAGAAACTTGTAGATAGGTACTATATTAAAGACGATAGTGCTAGCAATACAAAATTGCAAAAAGCGCCGTTGAGCTTCGTTATATCTGGTCGCTATTATTATTCTACTGGCTCTCTGTCGGATGACTCTTCGTGGGGCATCTACTGGTCACGCACGGCAACCAATTCGACAACCACATACGCTTTGCGCTTCGGCTCCGTTGGTATCAACCCATCGCTTTTCGGTTACCGTGGCGACGGTAACGCCCTACGCTGCGTTGCTAGGTAGGGCCGAAAGATAGTCTGATTTTTCTAAACAATCCGTGTATCTAGTGGAAGTCTAACTGCTACTATAGTTGAGGGGCCAGTTGTTAGTCTTATTGCAGCCATTAACATTAGCTGGGACGTTTTTGCAACAAGAGGAATACTTCCTTATAAGCCATAGTATATGTAATATCTAAAACAATTCACGCATCGTGCATTTTTTGGCATATTCCTGAGTTTGAGTAACACTATATGCCCGATGTGTTCCCCCACCATTCATCATCGTGTGCGCGATGGTAGAAAAATCCACGTTTTGCTTATAATCCCAGCTTTCAGTAACACTTACCAATGACAATTCACGTTCCGTGCATAACCCTATTTTTCAGTAACACTTGTTAGGAATACTCATATTTTTCCATCACAAAACAGAGCGTAGCGTTTGCGCTCTTATAATAAGGCAATATTCAGTTTGGCTATATGAATCTTCTAAGCTATCCCAGCTAGAACAATTCTACTCCCAAATATGCCTCATCCCGTTCGTCCTGCGTAATGCCGAGATAACGTTTCGTAATCTCATAGCTGCTATGATTATAAATATCTACAATCACTGCCAGTGATACGCTGCCATTTTTTACAGCATGATAGCCCCAAGTTTTCCTCAAAGAATGACAGGCAATCTTGCCTATAATCCCCAGCTCCACTACTGCAGCATGGATAATTCGCCATGCCTGTACCCGGCTGATAGCTTTTGGCTCTTTACGATTATTAGCGAAGATATAATCTCCCCGGCGATGAAGGTAACATTGCTGGAGAACTCCAAGTACTTGCTGGTTCAGGGCAATGGTTCGTTCCTTTTTGGTTTTCTTTTCTACTATAGTAATATGCGTCCGGAACGCTTGCCTTTCTTCGTCATATACATCCGACCATTTGAGCCGGAGTAAATCACTAATCCGAAGTACCGTATATGTCCCCATAATAACCAGTGCATAATTACGGAGCTGCCCTTTACGCAAAAAATAATCTGCAAGTTCCTTTAGTTGTTCCTTATCCCTGATTGGTTCTGTCGCTGCCATAATAAATAATGCCCCCTTGTCGTAAGATACGGCTGATTATAGCGTATCGCCACACGAGGAGGCCGATGTAACACTTTGTTTATATTGATACAATTTTAACATCAGAATCGGCCATATTCAAGAGGTAGTTATATTAAAATGGAGAAAATTTGTACACAATATTGCAATAAACGGCATTTTTATGGTATATCAATGGCATGAGGGATTGTTTAGAAGTAACACTCTAAACAAAGTGTTACATCTTATATTCAGTGGTTGCGAAGCCACTTTTTTGTGCAAACCAGATAACCAGCTTGTATAAGCTAAATCTTAGAAAAAGAAGGGAGAAATGTTGATGAGAAAAACAAAATTATGGAAACGCTGTATGGCAGCTGCAATGAGCTTGACTATGTTGGTGACAAGTTCAACAGCATATGCCAAAGGCGCAGAGGAAAAAACAACTACTAATGACCTATCACAATGGATTGTTCGCAAAGAAGCAGAACCAAGAAAGCTAAAAGACGGCCATACAGAAAAAGACCTTTATGAAATCACCGTGAAGGATAATGGTGCGAGAAGGATTTTTACAGTAAATGGGATAGTTGCAAACCAACCTAATTATATGCCTCGCTTGCTGGCAGTAGATGGAAGCCACTTCTGTGCCACTGCTTCGCAGACACTCGGCACACTGCAGTCCCCTGAAAAAATAGAAGGGACAGTAGACGGCTCGGATCTGGATGTTCTTTTTGAATACAATACTCCAGGGGGTGCAGGAATTGGAGGTGGGCATTATCTTAGTGATTTGGCATCCTATTGCGATTTGTATGCTAAAACAAAAGCTGGAAAACCTATTAGTGGATTATCTTTAGAGTATGATACGAGTCAACATAGCGAGATTATGGGTGGCATTGCAGATATGGTCGTATATGATGAAGGTGGAAATATTAAAAACAGACTAAAGCTGGATGGGATTGGAACAATTACATCTTGGCGCGGCAGGAATGGCTATACCCAGCTTACTACATGGGGTAGTTCCTCAATCATGAACGAGGCGGGGCAATTTACACCCTATATTGGGGGTTCAGCCGGATTCCGGCGAGCTTACGCAATTTTGGATGATACCGGAACCGTGTATGAGGACAGCTATGGAGAGGGTAACCGTTACATACGGGCGTTCAAGAGTGATGAGGGTGAAGATAAATTTACCGTGCTGGCTCCAGACAAAAGCAAGGTGGCAGATGTAACTATCAAATACCACGAAACCGATTATTATTCCACTTCTGCCACTGATTTTGATTATGATTACGAAGTAGAAAATCTGGCCGATGGATGGGAAATTTTGGTGGATATATCAGAGACAACAGCATTTCCCAATAACATGAAGACGGGAGAAAGTTTGTCATGTGAACCTTCGCTGCTTATTAGCATTACGGCACAACGGAAAAATGATGATGGGCTTATCCCGATTTCCTATGATTTTGACGGCAGGCAAAACCTGACATTCCAGTTTAAGGGCATAGACGGAATTAAAGAAATCAAAAAAGTTCAGTTTACCTGTTCTGAGAATATACAGCCGACATTCGGCAGTTGGCTGAGCTGGGTTTCCTGCGCAACTGAAGACTTGACGTATGATTTAGAAAAAGGCGAGCTCACTTTTCCTAAAAGCGTCATGTCGCAATGGGCTTATGATGCTTACTCATCTACCGGTAATACTTACCAAGGATGTATGACCTATGTTACAGAAGATGGGGTAGAAAAAACAGCGTATGGAAATTGGTATATCAAGATTCTGGAGAAATCGAATGAGCCGATTCCTGATGACCCAGACCCCGGCAACACGAACACCAACACCCCCGGAGGCAACACAAGTAATTCCGGAACAAACCAGCCGAACCCGGGCAATTCCGGCAACCAGACAGATACGAGTGTCAAAGTGGAAAAAATATCAATCTCCGGCCTCTCCCACAAAATAGCCACCGGCAAGAAAATCACGTTGGAAGCCACTGTAACACCTCCTAATGCGACAAATAAATCTATCACTTGGAAATCTAGTAATACAAAATATGCCACAGTCAATAATAAGGGCGTTGTGAATATTAAGAAAGCCAGTGCAGGCAAAACCGTTACAATCACTGCAACAGCCAACGACGGAAGTGGAAAGAAAGCATCCTACAAAATCAAGGGCATGAAAGGTGCCGTAAAGAGGATTACTATTTCCGGCCAAAAGACTCAGAGCCTGAAGGTCGGCAAATCCATCAATCTCAAAGCCAAAGTGACAGCATCAAAAGGTGCAAACAAAACTTTACAATGGACGAGTAGTAACAAGAAATATGCCACTGTAACTAGCAAAGGTAAAGTAACAGCCAAAAAGGCTGGCGAAGGCAAAACCGTCAAAATCACTGCAATGGCTACGGATGGGAGTGGCAAGAAGGCAAATGTAAAAATAAAAATCAAATAGCATGGCGTGATTTGGTTTACGCTGAAGAAAGAATAAAGCAGCATTAAAAGTCCATCTATAATTGGCTTATGTAGGGAGCAGGAGTAGTTGGGCGACTTTTGCAATTTATCAAAAAGAGGAGGAATAAAATTGATAAAACGAATACTTTCAATAATACTGGTGCTTTGCATGATATTATCGCCAGTGGTAAATGTTGATGCATTAGAAAGCAGCAATACAAATACAGAGGAAACTAAAGATACGCAAAAGACGAATACTAATGATAAGATACAGTGGGATGCTACTCGTGAATCGTCCGAATTCACAGATATTACAGCAGAGCCTACGGTACTTGCAGATGACGTACCTACTTCAGGAACTTGTGGGCTGAATGCGACATGGAGATTAGAAGATGACACATTGATTATTAGTGGAACGGGTGAGATGAGTGATTATGATGACAGTATTGATTCACCATGGTACTCTTGTCGAAAGGAAATCAAATATATAGATATACAAAATGGCATAACTGAAATCGGAAATAATGCATTTGTTGACTGCAACAGTCTGGCCAGTATCAGCATCCCGAATAGTGTCACTAGTATAGGATATGGAACATTCCATGGTTGTAGTCGGCTGACCAGTGTTAATATCCCGGATGGTGTCACCAGTATAGAAATGGGGACATTTTATGGTTGTAGTAAACTGACCGGCGTTAATATCCCAAATAGCGTCACCAGTATTGGAGCTTCTGCATTCCATGATTGTAGAAATCTGACCAGTGTTAATATCCCAAATAGTGTCACCAGCATTGAGGCTGCGGCTTTCGGC
>JAAWDZ010000045.1 GCA_022794015.1 Eubacterium sp.
AATAGTAACCTCCCGTTCCATCTTCATGGATAAATACTCCATTGCCTTTTACCTCGCCTCCCGTCAATTTACTTGTCCACGGTATATCTTCAATTGACTTATACACTTTCCATCTAAAGACACCATCCTTTTTCATCCTTAATAAAGTTTTCTTTGAGATAATCACATTTCTCCCGCCGTGCATATCATATTTCTCCAGCGTTGCGGTGTCATACATTTCTGCCTCTGTATTTGTTTTTTCACAACTGAAATCTACAACAACCGTATTTATGTTAAATTTTTCGTCCAGAAATTTCTTCATTTCCGCAATATCTGTATCCTCATTCACCTGTTGTAAAAGTTTTTCAAATTCATCTCTGCATTTGATGCCGTTACTTGATAAATTTACAGCATTATTGATTTGCGGCAAAATTTCTTGAATATCCATATTACCAGCCTTTCTACATATGTTATCAATTTTAATCCATTGCCCTCTCCGCCATAAATTGAGGGAACTGGCCATCTGATAATAATACGAACCGGACCTTAAAAAAGTTTCATTCTAACCTCCCGTCCCATCGTTTCCGGGCAGACCGCAGAGGCAAAGCATTATGCGCCTCTGCAGAATAGGGCGTAAAGATTGATTCTGCAAAACCGCCGTATGGTTCTTCATATCATGTTTGACCGAGCGGATTCCGTCATACAGATGTTCCATCTCCGCCATAAAACTCTGCATCTGTGTGATCTGGTTTTCCAGCACGATCTTTTCCGCCCGCTCTTCCTGCTCCATGCAATGCCCGCACCCCATCCCGCATTCCTTATCCTGCACAGCTTTGGTACAGCAAAATACCTGTCAATCCTATAACCCATTCAGCCAGCTCTGACGAGTAAAAAAATTTATAATAAAAACCTCCCATTTTTCAGGGAAATGCGAGATAATAGAATTGAACAAAAAACTATTTTTGCAAGCCCCGGAAAGAGAGGAGGTCTTTATCAAGAAAACGAAAAAAGGAAGCGGCAAAAAAGAGAAGCACCGGAGGCTGCTGGATGCCTGGAAGCAGGAGTGTCTGAAAGAATACATGACAGAAGAGAAGTTTCAGATCAGATTTGAATGGTGACGGCTGAAAGGGGGTGAAGAGAGGAATAAAAGCGACAACAGAACAGTGGAATATGCAGACAGGCCGGGAAACTATTGCATTTTTTTAAAGAGAGCGAAGGGCGACTGAAAAAAGAATAAAAATTCTGGCTTAGATAACTATAAAAAAACTTTACTCGTCAGAGCTGGTTTTCTGAATTTTCAATTGACACAGTCCAAAATTTTTGTTAGAATTTAAAAATTAATACCTTGTTTATAATTTATACATTTTTTCTTAAGAAAAGGAGGAGCCTAAGATGGGTAAAATAATCGGCGAAGGAATTACGTTTGATGATGTATTACTTGTTCCGCAGTATTCCGAAGTGACACCAAATATGATTGATCTGACAACACGCCTGACAAACACAATTACACTGAATATCCCTATGATGAGCGCCAGCATGGACACGGTTACAGAACACAGAATGGCGATTGCAATGGCCAGGCAGGGCGGCATCGGTATTATCCACAAGAATATGTCAATCGAAGAGCAGGCGGATGAAGTTGATAAAGTAAAGCGTTCCGAAAATGGCGTTATTACCGATCCTTTTTCGCTGACTCCAGAGCATACGCTGCAGGATGCGGAAGATTTGATGCAGAAGTTCCGTATTTCCGGCGTGCCGATTGTAGAAAAAGGAAGCAGGAAGTTAGTCGGGATTATTACAAACCGCGATTTGAAATTTGAAACGGATTTTTCCAAAGAGATCCGCAGTTCTATGACATCGGAAAATCTGATTACAGCTCCAACTGGCATTTCATTGGAGGAAGCCAAGCAGATTCTTGCAAAGGCCCGGAAGGAAAAGCTTCCTTTGGTAGACAGTAATTACAATTTAAAGGGCCTGATTACCATTAAAGATATTGAAAAGCAGATTCGCTATCCGCTTTCGGCAAAGGATGCGTTAGGAAGGCTTCTCTGCGGCGCAGGCGTTGGCATTACGCACAATATGATGGAACGGATTGACGAGCTGATTAAGGCGCATGTAGACGTTGTCGTATTAGATTCCGCGCATGGCCATTCTAAAAATATCATTGAGGCCGTACGGCATGTGAAAGAGAAATATCCGGATTTACAGGTTATCGCCGGCAATATTGCAACCGGAGCGGCTACCAGGGCTTTAATCGAAGCCGGGGCAAACGCGGTAAAAGTCGGAATCGGACCTGGTTCTATTTGTACTACACGTGTGGTTGCAGGGATAGGCGTTCCACAGATGACAGCGATTATGGAATGTTACGAAGCAGCAAAAGAATCGGATATTCCGATTATTGCAGACGGCGGCATCAAATATTCGGGTGACATGACAAAGGCCCTGGCAGCCGGGGCAGATGTCTGCATGATGGGCAGTATGTTTGCCGGATGCGACGAAGCGCCGGGAACATTTGAACTGTATCAGGGAAGAAAATACAAGGTATACCGCGGCATGGGTTCTATTGCAGCCATGGAAAACGGCAGCAAGGATCGTTATTTTCAGGAGGATTCCAAGAAACTGGTACCGGAAGGCGTAGAAGGACGCGTGGCATACAAGGGAAGCGTAGAAGATACTATTTTCCAGCTGATCGGCGGCATCCGTTCTGGTATGGGCTACTGCGGCTGCCCCAATATTACCGAACTGCATGACAGGGCACAGTTTGTCAAGATTTCTGCAGCCTCTTTAAAAGAAAGCCATCCGCACGATATCCATATTACAAAAGAAGCTCCAAATTACTCAATTGATGAATAATATTTTTTTAGAGGCGGCATCCACTATGCCGTCTCTTTTTTACAGAATCCAAAATAAAAGTCCGGATAAAATGCCAAAAAACGCCCCTGCCACAACATCTTTGGGAAAATGTACGCCGCCAATAACCCGGATAAAGGCCAGGAGTGCGCCTGAGAAAAACAGAGTAATCCCAAGAACTTTTATCGTATGGAAATACGCCATCCCAAGGATGAAAACAGAGAAAACATGACGGCTGGGGAATGATTTTCCTCTGGTATCCTTTTTCAGCAGAGGCTCTATGTCCCATATTTCATACGGCCTTGACGCAGAATAGCTTTTCCGAAAAACAGATACCGCAAAAAAGGCCGCGGCCGGTATAAGGAAAACTTTTATAAATTCATCTGTAGATTGATTCCATAAAGAATAAAATAAAAAAACCGGATAGGACACAAATACCAGTGCGGTAATAAATTTGTCAGCCATGATTAAAATATTTTGTCCCAGTTTGTTTTTCCGATAAGGCTCTGACCACTGTTCGTACTGTTCTTTTGTCATAAACTGCCGCTCCTTTTTATTCCACAGGGCAAATTCCTGATGGATTTTATTATCTGAAAAGAATTTTACAATATTTTTTTATATCCTGCAAGAAAGTTGCGAAAATCAGGAGTTTATATTTTATATGATCCGAAAATCAGAAAATGGAAATGGCCGAAACCATTTCCATTTTCTGTAGTACGTTACCTTGCTGTGGTTTTGTTTTTGACAGAACTGTTACCATTGGACTTGTTTTTGGTGGAATTGTTTCCATCAGACTTATTTCCATTGGAGTTGTTTCCATCCGAACTGTTCCCGGTGGAATTTGTGCCGTTTGACGTATTTCCATTTGCATTGTCTGTTCCGCTGTCAGATGCATCCTGATTGGAATTATTTCCGTTATTTTCGTCGTTTCCAACTGCATCCTCTGCAGCATCCTCAAGGTCATTTCCAATGTCTTCTACGCCGTCTACAATCGCATCTCCGGTATTTTCTACCGCGTCTTCCATATCTTCGGTATCTCTGTTATTGTTGTCAGAGTTCCCGGACGAATTGGAATTATTGTTGGCATTGCCAGACTCTGTGTTCTGATCCTTATTATTATTGTTATTTGCGGTATTATTTCGGTTACCGCAGGCAGTCAGTGACAGCAAAGCCATACTCATAATCGTGCACAGCAGAAGTTTTTTTAGATTTCTCATCTTGAAATGATGCCTCCTTTTTCTTCTCGTGTGAGATTCCATGATCGGAATCCAAAGATAGTCTGTGCAGTTTTTACATTTCTATTCCTTAAGATTTCATTTTGGGTTCAAATATAAGACTTGCAATATAGCCGAATACTAAAGCGGCACAGATTCCCACAGCGCTGGCTTTCAATCCGCCCATAAAAATGCCAAGCAGCCCATTTTCTTCCACTGCCTCTTTTACGCCCTTCCAAAGCGTGTTGCCAAAGCCAAGGAGCGGTACGGACGCACCTGCGCCGGCATAATCAATCAAAGGCTGGTAAATACCGACAGCTCCCAGGACTGCCCCTGCGCATACCAAAAGTACCATGATCCTGCCGGGCAGCATTTTTGTTTTTTCCATTAAAATCTGAGTCAGAGCACAGATAAGGCCCCCGACCCAGAATGCATTGAAATAATCCATCATACGGCCTCCTTTTCTACATGCTCTAAAACAACTGCATGTGCAATCCCAGGCACGCTCTGGCCCTCGTTAAAGCTTACAGTGGACAACAACGCTCCGGTCGGCACAAACAGTATCCGTTTCAGACTGCCCTCTTCTAACATGGGCAGATAATGGGCGCTTAATGTAACTGCCGAACACCCGCATCCTGAACCACCGGAACCTGTACCCTGCTTTTCCTTGTCATAAATCAAAATACCGCAGTCCTCGTGTACATTTGAAATATCGATTTTTTTCTGTTTTAGCAGGTTAATTAAAATTTCCTGCCCGATATACCCCAGATCTCCGGTAATAATTTTATCATAATCCAATGGTTTCCGTTTAAAGTCGTCTAAATTCTGTTCAATGACATCTGCCGCTGCAGGCGCCATTGCCGCCCCCATATTCATGGAATCTTTAATACCCATATCTACGATTTTACCAGTGGTAATTCCGGTAATTCGCACTTTTCCCTTTTTGCCGGACAATAGAAAGGCTCCGCTTCCGGTAACAGTCCAGGTAGCTGATACGGGTCTTTGATTGGCATACTCCAGGGGAAAGCGAAACTGCTTCTCCGCACTGGCAAAATGGCTGGACGTAAGCGCTGCCACGGTTCTGGCATATCCTGCGCCTACGCACATGGCCGCTAAGGATAAGGACTCTCCTGCCGTAGAACAGGCGCCATACAGGCCAAACAATGGAATTTCATAGTCCATCAGGCCAAAAGAGGTTGCAATATTCTGGCCCAGCAGATCACCTGCAAACAGATAGCGGATATCCTCTGGCGTAATGTCTGCTTTTCCCATAGCAAGCGACAGCGCTTCCTTCTGCAGTGTGCTTTCTGCCATTTCCCAGGTATCCTCACCGAATTTGTCATCCTCGCATATCATATCAAATGCTTTGCCAAGCGGCCCTTCGCCTTCCTTTTTTCCAACTACAGATGCGCTGGAAATGAGATAGACATCCCTGGGGAAAGTAAGGCTTTGTTGTCCGATATCGTATTTTTCTTTTACTGACATTGCGTACATCTCTCCTGCTTATTTTTTGTATAAGGTTATTATTTCTGTTTGAAGGAAGATTATGCATAACAAAAAAAGCATTAACTTTGTACGTTAATGCTTTTTTGTTCAAATTTATTTTGCTTTATACCTCTAAGCTATGTTCTTCTTCAAATACTTCGTACTGTTTTTGGGGGCCGCCGCATACCGGACAGCGTTCCAAAACGGATTCTTCTGTCATAACATGCCCGCAAATCGGACAGACATAAATGGTATTTTGTGCAAATGATTCCACTTCTGAAGCCTGCTTTAAAAGCTCTGCATGTTCTTTTTCCGCCATAGCCGCCCCTGCATAAGCCTGTGCAGACAGTGGATGCTGATGCTCTCTGGCATAGGAAGTAAGCATTTTATACAGATGCTTATATTCGAACTCCTCTCCCGGCACATAATCTTCCACCGATTCCAGGAAAGGCGCCGGAGCCTCCAGGATAGCATAAAAATTCCTGGCATGGTAATACTCTGAAGCAGCAAGTGCCCGAAAAAGGCTGGCAATCTTATGAAATCCCCTTCGTTTTGCACGTTCTGCAAACATCAGATATTTAAAATGTGCCATCAGTTCTCCCTGTACCGCTTCCAAAAGCTTTTGTCCAAGTACCGCATCTTCACGCTCTCGTCCATAACACGATTCGGAAAGATTCGCAATTCTATAATTCAAAATACCGTCTTTTTCATAAAAATGAATCATATGATGTTCTACGTCACATGCCCGAATCTCTTTTGACACATCCTCTATCATTGCTCCTCCCCCACCGGTACAAATCAGAGGTATTCCGTCTACAATGTCCTCAAAACGCGAATGAACATGACCGCAAAGCAGGTATTTTACCTTATTTTTCCATGGGGAGTAAGCTTTGCGCAGACGTGCAAATTCTTCTTCTGAAACACAATTTAAAATAAAACGATTCGGAACCGGGATGTGAAATGCAATGATAACCTGCTGTACTTCATCCATGGCAAGTACTTCTGATAACAGTGCAAGACCTTCCTCTTCAAAACTGCGCGTGGCATTGTCCAGTACGATTACCGTAAAATTTTCCGCCAAAAGAGCATAATTCCTCTGTCCGAAATATTCTGTGTAATCACCTGTGTCATGGTTGCCCCGCAGCGAATAAACGTCATTTCCAGCCAGCGTTTCTGTCATTTCCCGAATAAGCCTATAATAGTGCTTTGTGCCCGCCGGAACCAGATCACCCACAATCAGCGTGATATCATCCTTACAGCTCTCCTCCAGCGCACCTGCATAGACCTTCATATTATATGTGCCAAGTCCTTCACATCCCGGATCGCCAATTACGCCCATAGAATGTACGCCGTCCAGCCTTATGATTGAACTCTGTACATTTATCATTTTTGCAGACTCTGAATTATGCATCTATATCTACCGTCCATCCATATTTATCTTCTACATCTCCCCACTGAATCCCAGTAAGGTAATCATACAATTTCTGCGTCAGTTTTCCAATTTTAAAATCATTCACCTTTACGGAGTCTTCACGGTACACAAGCTCCCCAACCGGCGAAACAACGGCTGCCGTACCCGTACCAAAAGCCTCTTCAAGGCTGCCGTCGTGTCCTGCTTTCATCAAATCGTCAATGGCAAGATGCGTCTCATTAACCGTATATCCCCAGTCTTTTAAGATATGGAGAATAGAATCTCTGGTAATTCCTGCCAGTACGGTGCCTTCAATCGGCGCAGTATAAATCTCGCCGCCGATTTTGAACATAATATTCATCGTACCTACTTCTTCAACATATTTGCGGTGTACGCCGTCCAGCCAGAGTACCTGCGTACAACCCATTTTCTCCGCTTTCACCTGTCCCAGAATAGATCCTGCATAATTGCCGCCGCATTTGGTAAAGCCGGTACCGCCCTGCACCGCGCGAACCAGTTCATCCTCCACCAAAATTTTAACCGGATTGATTCCTTCCGCATAATAAGCGCCTACCGGGCAGCAGATCACCATAAATTTGTAACTGGTCGCCATATGCACGCCGAGCGCGTTCTCCGTTGCAAACATAAACGGACGGATATATAGTGAGGTTCCCGGCTCTGACGGAACCCAGTCGCGCTCTGTTTTTACCAGCTCTTTTACTGCTTGTACAAACATATCCACCGGGAATGCCGGCATACACAGACGTTCGTTGGATACAATCATACGCTTCGCGTTCATTTCCGGACGAAACAGCTGGATTTTGCCCTCTTTTGTACGATAGGCTTTCATCCCTTCAAAAGTTTCCTGCGCATAGTGCAGCGTCACACAGGCCGGATCTAAAGTGAGCGGTTCATAGGGTACGATTCTGGCGTCCTTCCAGCCCTCTTCTGTCGTCCAGTCCATAACAAACATATAGTCCGTCATGTATTTTCCAAATCCCAGATTCTTCTGATCCGGTTTTTCTTTCAGCTGCTCTCTTTTTTCAAATCTGATTTCCATACCTTTAACCTCCGATATATTCTTGTCTTTTCAGTAGATTTGCGGCTCTAAAGCCTCGTGGGATAGTGACCACCTGAAACTGTTACCATTATTATACTTTTTCTGCCATGTGTCAAGGTTATTCCGGAGGCTTATATGGGGTATAATCTGTTGTTATGCTGCTATTTCCAGAATTTTACTCTAACACTGGAAAAGTGAGAATCACTTTAAACAAATCTCCGTCTACCACCAGCTCAAACTCTCCCTGCATCAGCTCGGTTAAGCTCTTTGCAATGGAAAGCCCCAGTCCGTTTCCTTCCGTATTTCGCGAGCTGTCTCCCCTCACAAACCGCTTCATCAGCTCTTCACTGTCAATATTTAACGCGTATTTTGAAATATTTCGAAAAATTATCTGTTCGCTCTGCTCCTTTTTTTCAATGTTAACATAGGCTCTGGTAGAAGGCTGTGCATATTTGCAGATATTGTTCATCAGATTGTCAAAAATCCGCCACAGATGCCTGGGATCAGCGGAAATCACAGCTTCCTTAGTATTGCTTTGGACAATCAGCTCAATCTGATTTGCTTTTAATTTTTCCTCAAATTCTCCGATGGTCTGCGTAAGCATGACCTGTGCGTCGCAGTCCTCCCATGCAACAGCAAGGCTTCCGGTAGAAGCCTTTGAGGCTTCCATCAAATCCTCAATCAGTTTTTTCAGACGCTTAGACTGACGGCTTAAAACATCCAGGTATTCCTGTACGGCAGGATTATCGGCCTCCTCTTTTTCCAGTAGATCCACATAGTTGATGATCGAAGTTAAAGGTGTCTTAATGTCATGGCTTACGTTTGTAATCAGCTCGGTCTGAAAGCGTTCGCTCTTAAGCTGCTCGGCAACGGCGCAGCGGATGCCCTCTCTGATATTATTTAAATTGTCGCCATGTTTCTTTAAATCCCAGAACATATGCCGTGTATCCAGCCGGCTTTCCATATCCCCCGCCGCAAGCTTTTCGCCCCCCTGCTGTAATTTTTTCATCTGCAGCAGGCACAGGGTAAGAAATCCGTACAATACCAGCTTTTCCAAAAACCATAGAAATATCTGCACATTCACTTGGTACGTTGTAGCGTTCAAACCGACGAACTCCAGAAAAGCCAGAATCAGCATCACAATCCAGGCTTTCCAAATCAGCGGAAACGCACGGTGCAGTTTTTCTGTGATAATACGAATCAGGCACAGGGCTTTTGCACAGACACGCCAGCAAACGCTATTTTTCCACCATTTTCCAAGCTTAAACCGTATAGCGACGTCCATACAGCACAGCAGCGCCAATATCTCCGACACAAGCCCCGCAACTGTTCCATACCATATCGCAATATGGATATCCATGTAACGGATGCAATAATCTGCCGTACTAAGCAGAACAACATAAATCACTGCCGTACCAATCAGGAAAATATCACAGGGTACTTTTTCCAGCCATCCTCCCGCAATCTCTTTGGAACCCTTATGACCTGCCGCTGCAAGCAAAAAGCCAAGGGAAAGCAGAAACAAAATTCCGGAAACCAAAAGTAATCCAAATGCAGCATACCGAAGGGAGTAAAATAACTGAATCAGATATTTTGCCTGGACAAAGAAATCCTGCTTCTGCCAATTTGCCAGTTTGCTAAACACATTCTGGTAAAAAAAATTCCTTTCCGTATCCAACGGTTCATTAACATAAGACAAAATATAATAAGGCTCTGTATTGCTCAAATCATAAACATTCGTGACGACATATCCGTCCTGTACAAAAAATTCCTCGAAATTTTCCTCGTTTACATCATCAGATACCATGCTTCCCAGCTCGGCAATATCCTTCTGTGTCATGATTAAAATATCGAAAAGGTACCAAATCTGCCCATTCAGATTAATTTTTGCCTGATTGTCACCCTCTATTTCATCTGTCATATCCGAATCAGAAGCCTGCGCTAAATTGTCCGCCGCAATATCCCAGAAATAAATGGATTCTCCATTTGGCGCGTACACTGCCACCCGTTCCTGCAGATTAAAATCACATTCCACATACGGCGTGATCGGATATATGGCGCCGCCTGCTTCGCAAAAAAAGCTGTCGGTATCCCGTGCGTAAAAAACATTCTCAATGGTTTTTTTATCTGTCCGCCATTCGCTTTCATTGTAGACAGAATAAGAGTCAAACAGGTTTTTCCCTACACGAAAATCCGTGGAATCCCCCAGGCTGTAGGTATGGATATACAGCATATCCTCCGTTACCTTCTTGTCGAAATTGCATACCTCGTAAATACTTTTATTGTTGAGATTCAGTCCGTCTAAGCTCTCTGCCTGTATCACCCCATAACGGAAATTTGTGTCTCCAAAAAGCTCTATGCCAAAGTCATCCTTGAAATTGACCGCCGCTTTAACGGAATATTTATTGCAGATGCGCTCCTTCGCCTCTTCCCAAATATCTGCTTCACTCCGATTGTAAATATTCGCGGCATCTTCTGCCAGCATAACAAAAAAAGAACCTGCCATAACATTAAAGCTGAGTATGCAAAGAATCGCCGCGCATATCTTTGTCCATCTTTTATACAAAAACTGTGTCATCCGTTATCATCCTCCATTTTATAACCCCTGCCCCATACTACTTTTAAGTAACGGGGATTGGCGGGGTCATATTCCAACTTTTCACGGAGATGCCTGATATGTACCGCTACCGTATTTTCTGTGCCAAATGCTACGTCCTTCCAGACCTGCTGGTAAATCTGCGCGGGAGAAAAGACCTGTCCCTTGTGATTCAGTAAGAGCTTTAGGATATCATATTCGGTGCGGGTTAAGGAAACGACTTCTCCATCCAGGGTAACCTCTTTGGCTTTGTCATCCAGCTCAATTCCGCCGATCGAAAGCACATCTTCTTTGATGGTTCCGCCGCCCAGTTTCATATAGCGCCTCAGTTGGGATTTTACCCTTGCCTGCAGTTCTACCGGATTAAAGGGCTTGGTAACATAGTCGTCTGCACCTACGGTAAGACCAAGCACTTTGTCCATATCCTCGCTTTTGGCAGTGAGTAAAATGACCGGAACGTTGCTGATTTCCCGGATTTTTACCATAGCTGAAATACCATCCATAACAGGCATCATAATATCCATCAATACCAGGTGGATTTCCTTTTCCTTTATCATGGCCAGCGCTTCCTGACCATTATACGCTTCTACAACCTCATAACCGTCACTGACCAGGTAAATACGCAGAGCGGATACAATATCTTTTTCATCATCACATATTAATATACGATACATAGCTTCCTCCATTTGTTTATGATATATCATGGGATTATTGTAGCGGATTTTTTATGAACATAAAAGGCGGCAACTCTTTAAGGTTTCCTTAAGATACCGAATGGAATGGAGGTATCCTGCAGGATTTCCTTAAGATATTATAATTTAAAAACTTAAAAATCAACGTTTTCTTGTCCTGCTCCTGCCATGCTTCATCTTCCCATAACACGCCCATAAGTTATACCTCAATCAGTTCATGTTCTTTAGGAACGGACTTTCCCGATTCAATGTTTGTAGCACGTTCTTCCAACACCCTTATATTGGATTCTGAATAAAAAGTGTCTGCCACTACATCATCAAATGGCTTGATAGTAACCATAAGGACAACAAATAGGCCAGTGGGCGCTTTACCACTATAATTTCTGCTTTTTGCCTATTAGCATTATAACATATGCAGATTTTTTGCAAGATTTAGCATAGTTCCATTATTACGTGGAACGGAAAAAAGCTGGTTATTGTCAGCCATCTTTTCTCTTTTTTATGGATAAATTTCAGTGGCAGGTGTGATCCGTATAGATCACACCTGCCACTGTATAGGACTATCTATTTCCTGACAATCCCTGTAAATCAAATATTCTGTTTTTCAATTACTCTGTCGTATCCTCTTCAATGCTCTCAGATGCATTTTCTTCCGGAGCCGCATCATCTGCAGCACCCGTTCCGTCGCCGATATCAGCATACATAAAATACCAGTACCCGTTTGTACCGTGCCAGGAGCCTGTAATTTCTTTTCTCTGCAACCAGAAGTCATTGTAATAAGCAAGCGGAATGCATGCCATATTTTCAAGCAGGATATCCTCTGCCTGATGAAGCGCTTCGGAACGTTCCTTTGGATCTAAGGTTGTCCTGGAAAGATTTATCGCCGCGTCATAATCGGAATTCTTAAACTTACCGTCGTTGTTGCCGTTGCTGGAATACAGAAGATCCAGCATATTGGAAGCATCGCTGTAATCACCTACCCAGCCGTTTCTGGAAGAATCATAATCGCCGTTGCGACGCATCGGTGTAAAGCTTGCCCATTCTACGATTTCTACCTGGCAGTCCACGCCGATTTCCGCCCATGCCTGCTGTAAATACTCGGCAACTACTTTGTGATAGCTGGCATCATTTGTGGAATACGTAAACGAAGGCAATCCCTGCCCGTCCGGATAACCGGCGTCAGCAAGCAGCCTTTTGGCCTCTTCTACATTTGCTTCGTGATCGGCACTGATATAAGGCTGTCCGCCGTTTGCATTGTTTATAAACTCGCTGCCATCCGTATCCTGCCAGCCCGGCCCCATAAAGTTATAAGCTGGGGAATAAGTACCCTGCATCAGAGTATTGGCAACGTACTCCCGGTCAATCGCAAGGCTCAATGCTTTGCGGACATTGACATCGTCAAACGGCTCCTTCTGTGTATTGATGCTTAAATAATAGGTACCAAGGATCGGATCTATATAAAATTCATCACTGTCCTTTAAGGAAGGAATCTCTTCCGTCGGAACGTCCTTAATCATCATAACCTCTTCAGTCTGATAAGCACTGTAGGACGCGTTCGGATCCTCAATCAGATTCCATTTGATTCCATCTAATTTAATTGCATCCGCATTCCAGTAATTCGGATTTTTACTCATTAAAATATGGGAGCCCGGCACCCAGTCGGAAATATAAAACGGCCCGTTGGAAATATACGTATCTGCTTCAATGGCCCATGCGTCGCCGTTTGCATCAATTGTCGCCTGCTGAACCGGAGAAAGGGTCGCAAACGCTGCAAGGCTGCCAAAATACGGACATGGGTTGGACAGGGTAACCACAAGCGTTTTATCGTCTGTAGCTTCTACCTTCAGAGCGTCCAGTTCGCCACCGACGGCATCTGCATATCCCTCCACCATGCCGAGCACAGTTTCTGCATAAGGAGCCGCCACCTCCGGGTCACATACCCGTTTCCAGCTGTATACAAAATCATTGGCTGTTAAATCTGTTCCGTCAGACCATTTTAATCCGTCCCGTAAATGAAACGTCCAGGTAAGCCCGTCCTCGCTCGTCTCCCAGGACTCGGCCTGTCCTTCTGCCAGCTGATTCTCCTGATCCAGCGTCAGAAGGCCCTCAAACGTATGCAAAATCATGTTGCCGCCGTCTACCGCGCTGTTAAGTGCAGGATCAATAGTCTCCGGATCAGGTCCAACCTGTACGGAAAGAATTTTTCCGTCTGTGTTTGTCTGTGTCGCAGATGCATTATCATTACTGCCATCCGCAGATGACTGAGCATTGTTTGCTGCATTACCGCCGCAGGCTGCTAAGCTAAATGCCATTGCAGCAGTCAGAAAAAGTGCCAATGCCTTCTTTTTCATAAAATATTCCTCCTGTAAAAAATTTTATATAAATAATACGGTTTTACCGCAGTTATTTATCCTTTCTGATTTTACAAATTTAATTGCACTTGTCGATATGATGACAAGCTGCGTAATGCCCCTTTTCGAGTTCACGCCACTCTGGCGCTGTTTCGGCACACGTCTTATCCGCATATGGACATCTGGTCCGAAAACGGCATCCCGACGGCGGATTTAAGGGACTTGGCACGTCTCCCTCCAGGATAATACGCTTACTGGCCCTCGCTGCCTTTGGATCTGCAATCGGAATCGCAGAAATCAGGCTCTTCGTGTAAGGATGCAGCGGCCGTGTAATCAGCTCATAACTGTCTGCAAGCTCTACCATCCTGCCTAAATACATCACGCCAATCCGGTTGGAAATATGCTTCACGGCAGAAAGGTCATGGGCAATAAACAGGTATGTCAGTCCCATTTCCTGCTGTAAATCCTCAAACATATTGATGACCTGCGCCTGAATGGACACGTCCAGAGCGGAAATGGGCTCGTCGCAGATAATAAATTCCGGCCGGACCGCAAGCGCCCTTGCAATTCCCACACGCTGTCTCTGACCGCCGGAAAATTCATGCGGATAACGGTTAGCATGCTCCGAGTTTAAGCCCACGCGCCGCAGCATTTCAATAATAATGTCATAACGTTCCTTCTTGTTCGCCGCCATCTTGTGAACATCAATGGCTTCGCCTACAATATCCCCGATTGTCATACGCGGATCCAGACTTGCATACGGATCCTGAAATACAATCTGCATCTTCTTGCGGTACGGCAGCATATCTGCGAACTGCTTCTTTTCCACATCAAAGATCACTTCATTGTCATATATAAAACGTCCTCCGGTCGGCTCGTATAAACGGAGCAGGGTACGCCCGGTCGTCGTTTTGCCGCAGCCGGATTCCCCAACCAAACCAAGCGTTTCCCCTTTGTAGATGAAAAAGGAAACGTCGTCCACCGCCTGAACATATTTTTTGTTCTTTCCAAAACCGCCGGCAGGAAAATACTGCTGTAAATGCTCTACCTGTACTAATTTCTCACTCATTTGCGGCTCCTTTCTCCATTTCCTCTTTCTGGTTCAGCCAGCACTGGGTATAATGAACCTCCCCGAAATTTGTCACCGGAGGCATTTCCCTCAAGCAGATTTTCATACATGCATCGCATCTGGGTGCAAACGGACAGCCCGCAGGCGGGTTTAACAAATCAACTGGCGTACCTTCAATCGGTACCAGCCGTTCATGCTTCTTGCTGTCTAACCTTGGAATGGAACGAATCAGGCCACTCGTGTACTGATGCTTCGGATTATAGAAAATATCGTCTGTTGTACCGTATTCTACAATCCGTCCCGCATACATCACGGCAATCCGCTCGCACATGCTTGCCACAACGCCAAGGTCATGCGTAATCATAATAATCGCCATGCCAAGCTTATTCTTTAACTCAATCATCAAATCCAGAATCTGCGCCTGAATCGTTACGTCAAGCGCTGTCGTCGGCTCGTCCGCAATCAAAAGCTTCGGCTCGCAGGCCAGCGCAATCGCAATCATCACCCTCTGACGCATACCGCCGGAAAGCTCATGCGGATACTGCTTTAAGCGCTTATCCGGCTCGTTGATGCCAACCAGTTCTAAAAGTTCCCTGGCACGCTCCTTCGCCTGTGCCTTATTCTTATCCGTATGGAGTAAAATCGCCTCCATAATCTGATTTCCCACCGTATAAACAGGGTTTAAGCTTGTCATCGGATCCTGAAAAATAATCGAAATCTCATTTCCCCGGATCGCGCGCATTTCTTTATCTGACATCTGCTCAATCTGATGTCCGTTAAAGTAAAGACTTCCGCCGACCAGCTTGCCTGGATGCGCTGTAAGGCCCATTAAACTGTAAGCCGTTACAGATTTACCGGAACCGCTTTCTCCTACAATTCCAAGTACCTCTCCGGCTTTCAGATGGATCGATACGTCGTTTAATGCTTTTACTTCTCCTGCTGGAGTGAAAAAAGAAAGCCGTTCATTATTTATATCAACCAAATATTCTGACATCCCAAAACCGCCTTTCCTAATGTTTTAATTTCGGATCAAACGCATCCCTTAAGCCATCTCCAAGCAGGTTAAAGCTTAAGATAATAAGGCTTATCAACGCTGCCGGAATAAAAAGCAGGTAGGGATATGTATTGATACCGTTTAATGCGTCGTTTGCAAGGCTCCCAAGCGACGGCAGAGGCACCGCAACACCCATACCCAGAAAGCTTAAGAAACTTTCTGTAAAAATAGAAGAAGGGATCTGTAACGTAGTGGTTACAATCAGTGTACCAATACAATTCGTCAGAAGGTGCTTACGGATAATCTTACCGTTACCAACACCCAGCGCACGCGCTGCCGTTACGTATTCATTCTCCTTTAACGTCAGTATCTGGCTTCTTACCATACGTGCCATACCAACCCAGTAAAGAAGTGCGAACACGATGAATATACTGATTAGATTCTTGCCCACTATGCCGACCCATCCAAAACCCGGCATACTCTTTAAATGCTCCAACGGATCGTCTAATGCAAACGATAAAAGCACAATCAAGAGAATGTCCGGTATCGTATAAATAATATCCACCAAACGCATCATAACCAAATCAACCCAGCCGCCGAAAAAGGCTGCTACAGAGCCGTAAACAGATCCAATAACCAGAATGATGCAGGTTGCAATCAAACCTACCATAAGTGAAATACGGCTTCCCATCATAACACGGATAGCGTAATCGCGTCCCATCCGGTCCGTCCCGAAAATATGGGGAAATACATGTTCTCCCGCTTCTATCCGGGCCTGTTCGTCGGCCGAATATTCCATCGGAGCCAAGTGGTTCGCACCTTTCATCTGCTCCTTGTAGGAGTATGGATAAAATGCCGGGACAATAAACGAAAAAATCATAATAATTACAATGACCACAATACTGACCATCGCTATCTTATTCTTCACCAGGCGGCGCATACCGTCTTTCCAGAACCCAACGCTCTCGCGCATAATAACCTGACTCTGCTTTTCCTCTTCTGAAGCCGGAAGAAAATCTTCCGGATTTAATTTTAACTGAAAACTCAATGGATTTGGTTTCATCATCTGCTCTTTGCTCCTTATTTCAATTTGATACGCGGATCTACCAGTTTATACACAATATCTACGACAACATTCATAATAATAATTAATGTTGCCAGGAAAATGGTAGTTCCCATTATCAGCGTATAATCACGTCCGCTGATAGCTCCGATAAACTCCCCGCCCAAGCCGGGTATTACAAAGATCTTCTCCACTACGAAGCTTCCTGTCACCGTGTAGGCTAACATCGGCCCAACATAAGTAACAACCGGAAGAATGGCATTCCTCAACGCATGTTTAAATAAAATCCAGAAGCCCGATACGCCCTTCGCCTTCGCCGTACGCATATAGTCCTGCCCCAGAACGTCGAGCATGGACGAACGCATCAGACGCATAATATAAGCCGTAGGATAAAAAGCCAACGCAGTCACCGGCATAATATAATGCTTCCAGGTGCCGATTCCCATTGTCGGAAGCAGCTTTAAATTCACACCGAAGAAAAACATCAGAAGTGTACAGATTACAAAACTCGGCACCGCAATGCCGCAGGTGGAAACCACGCTAATCAGACTGTCCCAGAACTTGCCCCGGTTTAAAGCTGCAATACAGCCAAGCGGTATTCCGATACACAGCGCTACCAGTACAGAAATGCCGCCAAGCCTGGCAGATACCGGGAATTTCGAAGAAATAATACCTGCCACAGTACGTCCTCTCTGCTTTAAGCTGTCTCCAAAGTCTCCGTGCAAAGCATCCGACATATACGTCAGATACCGCTGTCCCATGGGCTTGTCCAGCCCATATTTTGCCTCTAACGCCGCTGTGGCCTGAGGACTTATCGCCTTCTCTGAAAGAAACGGCCCGCCCGGAACCAGATTCATCAGGAAAAACGTCAATGTAGCAACCGCCCAAATCGTCACAATTGCAAGAATTAATCGTTTCGTTATATACTTTGTCATACGAAAGCCTCCTAAAAAAAAGAACTCTAGTGTTATCCATCACTAACCCTATCGTTCTTCATAAATCTTTAACAATTATACAAAAATCCATTAATAATGTCAAGTTTTTTGTGCATTTTCTTTAATATTTCCTTAATTTCCTTAATCTGCCGAATGGCACAAAGGGCATTGCAACGGAATTACAACTGTTCCGCAGCAATGCCCTTTGGCAGATATTTACAAAAATTTCACCTTAATTCTTTGAATCTCTTCCATACATCTTCACATACTTACGCACCTTTTGCGCCAGCTTTTTTGTCACCTGCTTCGGCTTCATCCGCCACTTCCAGTTGCATCCCAGTGTAGAAGGCGTATTCATCCGTGCTTCGTTGCCAAGCCCTAAGATGTCCTGCATCGGCACAATCGCGATTTCACTTACGCTCGCCCATGCGCCGCGCATCATACCCCAGTTATAGCCTTCCCTGCGCGTAAGGTTAAAATACTTCTTTGCAAATTTTACACTGTCCTTTGGCGCCGTCTGCATCCATCCCATAATCGTATCATTGTCGTGCGTCCCTGTATAGACCACACTGTGACTGCCGTAATTGTGCGGCAGATAATCGCTCTCTTCTCTCGTATCAAATGCAAACTGCAGTACCTTCATCCCAGGGAAACCGGAATCCTGTACCATCTTTATTACCGAAGGCGTTAAAAATCCCAGATCTTCTACAATAATATCCAGCTTGCCGATCTTTTGCTCCACTGTTTTAAATAAATCCATACCGGGGCCTTCTTTCCAGGTTCCGTTCTTTGCTGTCGTATCCTGCGCCGGAATCGCATAATAAGAATCAAACCCTCGGAAATGATCAATTCTCACCACATCATAAAGTCCTGACATTGCCCGAATACGGTTCGTCCACCAACGGTAGCCGTCCGCCTTCATCACATCCCACCGAAACAGCGGATTGCCCCACAGCTGACCGTCCTCGGAAAACGCGTCTGGCGGGCAGCCTGCCACTTCAATCGGATTTAACTCCTCATCCAGATAAAACTGCTCTCCGTTTGCCCATACGTCTGCGCTGTCGCCAGCCACATAAATCGGAACATCCCCGATAATAGAAATTCCTTTCCTGTTCGCATATGCCTTAAGCGCCCGCCATTGTTTGAAAAACAGATACTGAAGCATTTTATAAAATTCAATTTCATCAGCATATTCTGCTTTTGCCGCTTCCATAGCTTCTTTTTCACGGAATTTCCACTCATGCTTCCATTCATGCCATGCCGCGCCTTCATTTGCATCCTTCAATGCCATAAACAGAGCGTAATCATCTAACCATTTCTGCTCTTTTTTGCAGAACATCTCAAACGCCTTTGGCTTAGATGAACCAAAACGCACATATGCCTGGTGAAGCAGCTCATAGCGGTTTTTATATAAAACCCCAAAATCCACCTCCGTATTTTTCTCCCCCCAAAAATAAGAATCACATTCCGTTTCTGTCAGAAGTCCGTCTTTGCACAGCATCTTTAAATCAATAAAATAAGGATTTCCCGCAAAGCTGGAAAAAGACTGGTAAGGGGAATCTCCATAGCTGGTTGGGCAAATCGGCAGAATTTGCCAGTATGCCTGCCCCGCTTCTGCCAGAAAATTTACAAATCTCTTTGCTTCTCTACCCATTGTCCCTATACCGTACTCAGACGGAAGAGACGAAATGTGCATCAATATTCCACTTTTTCTCATAGTTGTCCATCTCCTGATTTGAAATTTATTTTTTCTGAATTTTCATCTGCTGCGCTGGCTTTGAAAAGATATCACTGCATCGCCTCGTTATTTATCTGAAACTGAATGAAACACTACGCTAGACCAGCTTAATATACCGTGCGGAAACATATCCTTTTACCGTACGTCCGTTCTGTGTAAACTGTACCAGATACCAGACAGAACCGTCCGGCGCTTTCTCCTGTCCCAAAAGCGTCACCTTTTGTCCTCTCTTTAAAGTACCGATAATTTTTCCCGTATTTCCCGCACTGGCACGAACATTCAGGCGTGAAGCAGTTACTTTGCCAATCTGTGTCACAACTGACTGCTGTCCGCTGCGAAGCAGATTGTTATAAATATAGCCTTTTACCGTACGTCCATTTACCTTACATGATATGTAGCTCCATGCATCGCCGGATTTGTCCTGGGCTGCACAGATGATTTTTACGGGAGTATTGGCATTGACCGTAGCGACAACCGGATGGCCGGTGCCTGCATGCTTTCTGATGTTTGCCCTGGTGCGCACCACTGATTTACTGGCGCGCGGCATTTTGGTACGGGTTCTTAAAATTTTAGAAAATTTTCCACGGACAACTTTACCATCTGTGTAAGTAAATGCCCGTACCTTATAGTAATACTCCTGTCCGGCAGCAAGATTCCTATTGCAAAATGCGTTCAGCTGGGGATTGACATCCAAAACCTTTTTATACTTGCCGTCATAAATGGCGGAGCGGTAAATCTGATAGCCCGAAACTCCTTCCTGTGTTTCCCAGGAAATATTGACGCTGCTTTGAGTTGCAGCTCCCGCTTTCATACCTGCTACCCTTGCCGGAGACGCTGCAAAGACATATACAGGCAGACAAAGCACCAGCAATGCCGTACAGACAAATAATCCCATAATTCGTTTTCTTGTTGCTTTCATAACTGAATCACTCCTTTTTCTTTCATTTATTCCATTTTATGTCTCCTGTCTGATACCGTCAAGTAAATAAAAGCAATTAATATTTTCTTAAAAAATGATTGTCTAAACAAGATAATTAGACAAAATCTGAAGCAAATGTCCAATATCTATCGGCTTTGCAATATGCTCATCCATCCCACATTCCATACAATGCTGCACGTCTTCGGAAAATGCATCTGCCGTCATGGCAATAATCGGCAGACGCACATCCGCCCGATGCAGGGCGCGAATTGCCTTTGCCGCGTCATAGCCGTTTAAAACGGGCATCCGGATATCCATTAAAATAACATCATAATAGCCCGGATCCGACTGTTCAAATTTCTCCACGCAAATCTGTCCGTTTTCTGCCCAGTCGACCTCAAATCCCACTCCCTTAAGAATTTCGTTTGCAATCTCATAATTCAGATCATTATCCTCCGCAAGCAGGATTCGACGCCCGGAAAATTCCGATTCTTCTGGTTCCTCCGACTGTTTGTCTGTTTCTGTTTCTGTCATATAGGGGCTTAACCCCAGGAAAAGATTGGATTTGAACAGCGGCTTTGCAATAAAACCATTTACGCCTGCTTCCTTTGCTTCCTCCTCAATATCTCCCCAGTCATAAGCAGATATAATCAGAATCGGTACATTTTCCTCAAGCTGCTCGCGAAGCTTTATCGCTGTCTGCAAGCCATTCATACCCGGCATCTTCCAGTCCAGCAGCACAATCTGGTATCCATTTCCCGCATTGTGATGTTTTTCTGCCATACGTACTGCTTCTTCCCCATTTAAGGCCCAGTCCGCATCGACTCCGATTTCTTTTAAGGAAGATACGGCGCTGACGCACAACTCTTCATCGTCATCCACCACAAGCATCCTCCATGCCGGAAGAAGCATGTCTTCTTCCGGTACCATCGCCTTCTCCAGATCTACAGTAACATGAAACTGCGTACCCTTGCCAGGTGTGCTTGTTAACTCTATCGTTCCATGCATCGCATCTATGATTGCTTTTGTAATCGCCATCCCAAGACCGCTTCCCTCGGTTTTATGCACCATGGATTTTTCTTCTCTTGTAAACTTATCAAAAATATCTTTCTGAAATTCCGGTGTCATTCCAATTCCGGTATCCTTTACACGGAAATGGCATCTCACATAACCTTCGCCAAGCGGAGAATCTTCCTGCTCTAAATACAGACTGACCTTTCCTTTTTCCGGTGTAAATTTGACAGCATTTGACAACAGGTTTAACAGAACCTGATTCATGCGTACACTGTCGCACAAAACCTCTTCGGTCTGTATATTCTGGATAAATATATTAAAATCCTGATCCTTCGCCTTCAACTGCGGCTGCGCAATATTGACAATTCCGTCCATAATTTCTCGCAATGAAACCTGATACAGATTTAAAGTCATCTTACCGCTCTCTATCTTGGACATATCTAACACATCATTAATCAGGCCCAGCAGATGCCTGCTCGACATCGAAATCTTGGCCAGACAGTCCGTCACACGGTCCGAATCGTGGATATTTGCCTGCGCAATGGCTGTCATCCCCACAATTCCGTTCATCGGTGTGCGGATATCATGACTCATGCTGGAAAGAAATTCACTTTTTGCCATATTCGCGCGATCCGCCTCGTTTTTCGCCTGACTAAGCTCTGCCAGCTGTATCTGAGACATCCGAAAATACAGGATAAAAACGATAAAAATTCCCACAAGTATAATGCCGCACGCCAACAGCATCATCTGCAGGCGTTGCCTGCCCAGCTCCAGAATCGTTTCATCCAGCGTACCGTATGGCATAACCGAAAGCAGATACCACCTTGAATGATTCATACGGGCGCAATAAATATACTGATGCTTTCCATCCGCCATCACACAGGCTGTGTAAACCTTGTCGGCTGCCATTGCATCATTTAGCTCCTTTTGATACTGTATGGGTGTTTTTCCGTTGTGCTCCTCAAAAATCTCCTGAATCCGCTCAAAATAACTCTCCCGGAACGCCCCGCCGCTTCGTATGATAAAAGTTCCATCCCGACTGATGATATGGGACATTAAGAGGGAATTCTCCTCATCAAGCGAAAGAGCTTTTTCCATAGAATTCATAGATACCCCTACAACCAGAGTATCACTGATTCCTCCCTGCCGCATCGGATATGCGGCGCTTACTGCCAGCAAAATAATCTTCCCGCCGTCTGCATCATAAGCGCTGCTCACCCGGACGTCCGATTCTCCTATCATATCCTTAAATTCATCTTGATCGTTTACTTCAATATCATTTCCATAAATGACGTCATAAGCGCCGTCTTTCCGGTAAAGTCCCAGAAAAGTAAAATCCCGGACCATAGCAGAAAGCGCAAGCTCTTCCCGGATATCCTCCTGTCTTGTCAGTCCTTCTTCCTGGACACGCAGGACAACTCCGTCTAACTGTGATAAATGCAAATCTATCAGCGCCTCAAATTTTTTCTGCAGCTGAGCGTTCATTTCAGACATAAAAGTCTCGCTCATCTTATCAATTGCCACTTCACTTTTTCCGCCCATGACATATCCCAGCCATATAAAAATAATAACGCCAAGAGTGCTTAAGCATATCACACTGGTTATCAAAAAACGGGTTGTCCTTTCCTTCATCACATATCAACCTTTCTCTCTGTCTTGGCTATGGTAAACTGTCCTGCCAAAAGCTTCCAGTTTGCCCGAAACAGCCGCATAATCTGCCAGTACCCTGCTCCGTTTAATCCATATTCCCGGATCAAATCGAATTTTGCCTGCATACTCCTGACGTCTTCAAACCACACCTCATGGCGGATGCCGGATTCTTCATAAAAAAAATACGGCGCCATGGCATCTTCATCATATAATACCTCCGCTCCCTTTTCTACCGCAAGACGGACCGCTTCTACATTTCCGAGCGTTCTCGCCTTTGTCTCTCCCCTCACAAATGGCAGCGGCCAGTCGTATCCGTAATTTGGTATGCCCAGACGGATTTTCTCTCTGGGAATTTCTGTCAGAGCATAATCTACGACTTTCCTGACCTGAGGGATCGGCGCTACCGCCATCGGCGGACCGTACGTATAGCCCCATTCGTAAGTCATAAGCAGCACATAGTCGGCCGCCTGGCCTAACCCCTCATAGTCCTTGCCCTCGTATAAAAGCCCCTTCTGATCGGCTGACTGCTTGGGCGCTAAGGCAACGGAGGTCTGTCTTCCTATAGCTCTCATAGCGTCCGCCGTCTGCCGGACAAAAGCTGTAAATGCATCCCGATCCTCCGCCAGTATGTATTCAAAATCAATATCCACCCCTGCATATCCCTTCTGACTGACTGTATCGACAAGCTCTCCAATCAAAACAGCGGATACCTCCTGCGACTGTACCACCGCGTGAATCAGATGGTTGTTGAACTGTCCGTCCGGCCCAAAGGGCGTCAGCGTCAGAATGGGAAGCGCTCCAAAGGCATGTGCCTGTTCAATCAGAAACGTATCGTCTAAGGCCGGCGGAATCAGATTTCCCTCCACAGTAAACCCATAAGAAAATACCGACAGCTCCGTCAGAAAAGGAAGCGTCTGACGCAGTACCCAGTCACTGATAAACGGATAGGCATATCCGTTTATCCTGACCACAGGTTTCTCCTGCTCCTTATCCTCCAAAAGCAGTAAAAGCGCCTGGCCAACTGCTAATGTATATGGTTCCTCCAACTGGTTTACATAGATGATTTCCTCTGTCCCAAGGCCGTATGCCTGGGCTATCCGGTATACCGTATCGCCTGATTTTACAATATAGATTTCCATTATTCGCCCGGAATCCTTTTTCTTTACTATATGCTGTCTGTTAATTGATTGCCTCTTCTACAGTCGTAAAAAAAGCGTCCGTAACTATACTTCCATCTGTAACCAGCGTAATCTCGTTCCATACTTCTTCATTCAGCGCAGAAGATAGCCCCTTCACAAACTCCTCGTAAACATCGTCGAACGCAGCCTTCTCTCTGGCCTCCACAATTTTGGATTTGTTGGCATCCGTCAGTTCTTCGTTAAATTTATTGATGCATTTGATAAAATAAAAGCCATCTTCCACAGCAATGCACGGCGAAATCTCATCATTATCCAGTTCAAATGCCACCTGTTCTACTTCAGAAGGCAGCTCTCCTCTGCCAAAGGTAATCTCAATGGCAGGCTTTTGGTTGTAATTGCTTGCAACTGCAGCAAAATCTTCTCCCGCCGCAAGCTTTGCAGCAGCTCCGTCGGCTTCCGCCTGGCTTGTCACATATATCTGCATGGCCTCCATAATCCTGGCTTCGTCATCGCTGACCTCTTCATCCACGCCTGCCGTCAACGACTGATATACTTTATTTGCAAGAGCATAATCCTCATACATGGAAACAATATCCGACTCCGAAGCTCCCGTATAACTTTGCTCCGCTTCATTCAGCGACAGATAATACTCTGAAGCCGCGATCTTAATGCTTTTTTGTTCTTCCGGCGTCAGAGATATATTTCGCTCCTTTGCCAAAAGTTCCATACAGGCTACCTTTGTCATCTTAGAAAGCGTAACAGACTTGATATATCGTTTCAGTTTTTTAATCTGAAAGCCCTGTTCCCATAAATCAACGCCATAGCTCTTTCCATATATATTCTGGCAATTGGCAAGATAAACCTTTGCTTCTGTCAATTTGCAGGTATTGCCGCCTATTTTAAACACATCCTGACTGCCCAAACCGCCTGTGATAACAACTTTCCGTCCGCCAACGCTGCAGCCGCCAAACAGACAGACTGCAGCAAGCGCTCCGGCCAGTATTTTTTTTCTGTTTCTGTCCATATGTGCTCCAATTCTCATATTACCCTACTACAACCAGATATCTTCCTCCTGACAATGCAAATACTTCACTGGCCTCTTCGATTTCCAAATCTCCCATGCCGGAAATATCCATACCGGATTCTTCAAAATACTCCTTTACTTCCTCCAGATTCTTACAAACCACTGCCATGCAGTCCTCCAAAAACGCCTCTGCCTCTTCCAGGCTTGAAGCTACCGTTTCACGAAACAGCTGTTTTTGCTTTCTTAAAAAAACTTCCAGACACTCATCATCATACGTTTCCATCTTAATCTCCTCTTTTTTATTTTATTCCATCCGAATCATGTAAAACAGATATACCAAGTTTTTTCAGCTCCTGATAGAGCCTGGCCACCGGAAGTCCTACTACATTGTCGTAATCGCCGCAGATTTCTTTGATGAAAATGGCGCATTTGCCCTGTATCCCATATGCACCTGCCTTGTCAAACGGTTCCTTTGTCCCGATATACCAGCGCAGCTCCGCATCGTCCATAGGGTGCATTACTACTCCTGTTTCTTCATAAAAACTGTGGGATTCAAATAAACCTTTCCGGCAGAGTACAAGGGTAACTCCGGTATATACCTTATGGCATCTGCCCTGTAGCATGGAAAGCATCCGGAAAGCGTCTGCTTCGTCTTTTGGCTTGCCGAGAATTTCTCCCTGATATGCTACCATTGTATCCGCTCCGATTACAATCAGTGGAACTTCGTCTGCCCCGTCTTCCTGTCTGGCCCAAAGCCGGTTTGCAACCTCAAACGCTTTCTGCCGTGACAGCTGGGTAACCGCTTCGGTCGGTTCAGATGAACTTACCGTCTCCTCGCCGCAGGCTGTGGCAATTTCAAATGTAAGTCCGATTTTTTCCAGTAATTCCTTTCTCCGCGGTGAAGCGGATGCAAGTATCCATCTCATTTTTACCCCTTTAGTGAAAAATAATCTTTTACTATTGTACAGCAGGGTTGCAAAATACGCAAGCCTTGATGTGAGAATATAACATTTTACGGTAACAGTTCAGCCCAGGACTTACCGCCCCTCATTTCTGCATCATGTTCTCACGGAACGCGCAGCCAGTGCGCGTTCCTGCCCCGTGAAACAATGTCAGTTAGTTAAGCATTAGGTTGGATTCAGCTATAAGGGTCTAACCTAAATTTTTATAAAAATTACCAAAAGTGGTTGACAAAAATACGAAAATGTGCGGCCGCGCTCACTATGGATGATTTTTAGAGGTAGTGAG
>JAAWDZ010000046.1 GCA_022794015.1 Eubacterium sp.
CACTACCTCTAAAAATCATCCATAGTGAGCGCGGCCGCACATTTTCGTATTTTTGTCAACCACTTTTGGTAATTTTTATAAAAATTTAGGTTAGACCCTTATAGCTGAATCCAACCTAATGCTTAACTAACTGACATTGGTTCATGGGTCAGGAACGCGCATTTACTGCGTGTTCCGTGAGAATATGATGTGAGAATATGATACAAGTTCGGGGCGATTTTTGCGAAGCAAAACTTTAGATATCGCCCCGAACCGTTACTGTGAGCGGCCTCCCAGGCCGTGAACAGTAACGTTTTCCTTAAAATATATACATACAGCAATCGTTTTTATGGAGTTTTGTATCTGTTATTTCGCAATAATTCAGACAAGCTGCCCTGTTACGTTATGACGTGTATTTCACAAATAGGGCGCAAAGGACAGTTTGACATTTTCAGGAAACATGTATAAAATAAATACAGTTTGTTTTAAAAATTCTTGTTTTTAAAGGAGTATTCAGATGAAGAAGATTTTAGATTTAATTACAGCAGAAGTAACAAAAGCATTTACTTCGTGCGGCTATCATGAGAAATACGGAAAAGTAACTCTGTCCAACCGCCCTGATTTATGCGAATACCAGTGTAACGGAGCTATGGCTGCTGCAAAGGAATATAAAAAAGCGCCGTTTCTGATTGCGGATGAGATTGCAAAAAAGCTGTCTGACAACGAGATGTTTCTGGCGGCAGAATCGGTAAAGCCTGGTTTTTTAAACTTAAAACTGGATCCGGTATATCTGGCAGGCTATCTGCAGGAAATGAAACAGGATCAGGAGCGTTTTGGTTGTGAAAAAGCAGAAAACCCCAGGTTGATTATGTTGGATTACGGCGGCCCGAATGTGGCAAAGCCTCTGCATGTCGGGCATCTGCGCTCTGCCATCATTGGAGAAAGCATCAAGCGGATCGGCCGCTTTATGGGACATACTATGATAGGAGATGTGCATCTGGGTGACTGGGGCCTGCAGATGGGTCTGATAATTACAGAATTAAAAGAAAGAAAGCCGCAGCTTGTGTATTTTGATGAAGGTTATGAAGGAGAATACCCCGCAGAGGCGCCGTTTACCATATCTGAACTGGAAGAAATTTACCCTACGGCAAGTGCAAAATCCAAAGACGATGCTGTGTACAAAGAGGCGGCCATGCAGGCAACCTATGAACTGCAGCACGGCAGGAAGGGATATCAGGCGCTACTTTCGCATATTTTAAATGTATCTGTAACGGATTTAAAACGCAATTATGAGAATTTAAACGTTTCTTTTGATCTCTGGAAAGGAGAATCCGACGCACAGCCCTATATTCCCGATATGGTACAGAAAATGAAGGATGACGGCTATGCGTATATCAGCGAGGGGGCGCTGGTCGTGGATGTCAAAGAAGAAACGGATACCAAAGAAATTCCGCCGTGCATGATTTTAAAATCGGACGGAGCGTCTCTTTACAATACGACCGATTTGGCGACAATTGTCAATCGAATGGAGGAGTATCATCCGGATGAAATTATTTATATCGTAGATAAACGCCAGGAGCTTTATTTTACACAGGTGTTTCGCTGTGCCCAAAAGACGCATCTTGTTGAGGAAAGTACAAAGCTGAGGTTCCTTGGATTTGGCACTATGAATGGGAAGGACGGCAAGCCTTTTAAAACAAGGGAAGGCGGAATTATGCGCCTGGAGCATCTGCTGTCTGAAATCAATGAGGAGATGTACCAAAAGATTGCGGATAATCATACCATGGATGAAAATGAGGCCAGGGAAACGGCAAAAATTGTGGCGCTGTCCGCAGTGAAATATGGGGATTTGTCCAATCAGGCGTCAAAGGACTATATTTTTGACATTGACAGGTTTACTTCGTTTGAAGGGAATACCGGCCCTTATATTTTGTATACGATTGTGCGGATTAAATCAATACTGGCAAAATATCAGGCGCTTGGGAAAGATACAAAGGAAGCAAAGATACTTCCCGCCCAAACAGCGAGCGAGAAGGCGTTGATGCTGGAGCTGACCGGATTTTCTGCGGCAATGGAGGCTGCGTTTTTAGAGGCGGCGCCGCATAGGGTTTGCGCTTATATCTACGGACTTGCCAATGCGCTGAATCATTTCTATCATGAAACAAAGATTTTGGCAGAGGAGGATGAAACAGCGCAGGCAGGGTATATCTGCCTGCTGGAGCTGACGAAGGGCGTACTGGAAGCCTGTATAGATGTGCTGGGATTTTCGGCGCCGGAAAGGATGTGACAGACATACGTTAAAATCCTAAGGTTTCGCCAATTAACAGGACTTTTATGCGACCTTTTTTCCCGCTTCGTCTGGTTACAACAATCTGGTTACAGATACAGTCCGGCACAAGGCAGTCTTTACAGACGCCGGCAGCGGCACAGGGCGTCTGCTTGCTTAAGCGAATACAGTTTGGCGGTGTTGCGGCATTTCGGACGCGTCTGACGGCTTCTTCTGTGGAAGGGACGATTTTGTTCATTCCGGCCAGGATAATGACCTCTTTGGGACCGAAGATAAGCGCGGCGACGCGGTTGCCGCTGCCGTCGATATTTACGAGCTCTCCGTCTGTGGTGATGGCGTTGCTGCTCATGAAATAAGTGTCGGCGTGAAAATGGCTGCGGAAAATTTCTTCTTTTTCTTCGACTGTTTTTGCGGCTTCACGATCCAGCAGTTTTATGGAAGGCTCGGCCTTCAGCGCGTCTAACATACCGGATTGTGCAAGTGTGACAGAACCGCCGAAACCGACAACGGCGTTTGGGGGCAGAAGAGAGAGTGCCTGCTTTACGGCATCCTGGGAAGTGGAGCAGTAGAGCCCTTCGATCTGTCGTTTGTTTAAATTAGAAATAACGGTGGCGGCCAGTTTTTCATAGTAAGTTTTCATAGTATCCATTGTGTGAACCTCCAATTCGTGTTTTATAAAAATATTATGGGCATTTCCTAAATGCCATGCGGCAATAATAAGGTTACCATAGTTTAAAAAGAAAGGGAAGCGGATTTATGTGTAAGAATCTGAAAAAAATGCTGTCCTATTACAGGCCATACCGCAGGGTATTTATTGCGGATATGTTTTTTGCAATATTAGCGTCGGTCATCGCGCTGGCTATTCCGTTGATCGCGCGCTATATTACGTCGAGTATTATCTATCTGGATAAAACGCAGGTGTTAGAGCAGACGCTTTGGCTCGGCGCTTTGATGGTGGCTTTGGTGGCGGTTTCCTGTTACTGTAATTTTTTTATAACCAATTACGGGCATGTGATGGGGGCTAAAATTGAATATAACATGCGGTCAGAGATTTTCGGGCATTATCAGAAGCTGTCATTTGCTTTTTATGACAATCAAAAGGTGGGGGCGTTAATGTCCCGGATTACGACGGATTTATTTGACATTACAGAGCTGATGCATCATGGGCCGGAGAATGTCGTGATTTCACTGATAAAAATTCTAGGTGCGTTTGTAATCATGCTGTGCATCAGTCCGCTTCTTACGGTGTTTGCCTTTGCTCTTGTTCCGGTGATGTTTCTGTATGCATATTTTTTCAACGGCAGGATGAAGCGGGCGTTCCGCAGAAACCGGGAGAAGATATCGGATATTAACAGCCGGATCGAGGACAATCTTTCCGGTATCCGGGTGGTGAAATCGTTTGCTAATGAGGAGATGGAACAGGAAAAGTTCAAAGACAACAACAGTGGTTTCTTAGAGGCCAAAAAAAACAGCTATTTATATATGGGCGGCTACCATGCGGGTTTAAGCTCATTTTCTCTGCTGATTACCGTGGTGGTTTTGGTAGCGGGAGCAATTTTTATTTCCATGGGAAAAATAGATGTGACGGATTTGATTACCTTTCTTTTGTATATCAATGTGCTGACAGAACCGATTAAGACGTTAATAGATTTTACAGAGCAGTTTCAGAACGGGTATACCGGGTTTGAGCGTTTTTTGGAGATTATGGCGATTGAGCCGGATATTGCAGATGATGAAAATGCCAAAGAACTGTCTGAGGTGAGCGGTGCAATTGATTTTCAGAACGTGTCCTTCCGTTATGAGGAAGACAGCAAGAAGGTGCTCAGCCACGTAAACCTGCATGTGGATGCAGGCGAATATGTAGCGCTTGTGGGTTCATCCGGTGCGGGCAAAAGTACGCTCTGCAGCCTGATCCCGCGGTTTTATGACGTAACGGGCGGAGCGGTTTTGATAGACGGAAGAGATATCCGTATGCTAAAGCTCAAAAGCCTGCGGGATCACATTGGAATCGTACAGCAGGATGTTTATCTGTTTGTGGGAACCGTGCTCGACAACATCCGATATGGAAAGCCGGATGCGACGAGAGAGGAAGTAATTGCGGCGGCGAAAAATGCCAATGCGCATGAGTTTATCTTATCGCTGCCAAACGGATATGAAACCGATATCGGCCAGCGCGGAATTAAACTGTCCGGCGGACAGAAGCAGCGGCTTTCCATTGCAAGGGTATTTCTGAAAAACCCTCCGATTCTGATTTTTGACGAGGCGACGAGCGCTCTTGACAATGAAAGTGAAAAGGTTGTGCAGGAATCGTTAGAAAAACTGGCGAAAAACCGTACCACGTTCGTCATTGCGCACAGGCTGACAACCATTCAGAATGCAAAGCGGATTCTGGTGCTTTCAGAGCGTGGAATCGAAGAGGAAGGAAGCCACGAGCAGCTTTTGAAACAGGGAGGCGTTTATGAAAAGCTGTACCATATGCATATGTAGCAGGTTTGGTAACAGTTTGTGTCTATGTCAATAAAAAGGAATTGCGAGGTGTTTGCTGAATGAAAAACAAAAAAAGACTGATATTTTTTCTGGCGTTATCGCTGGCGGTATGCAGCGGCTGTGCGATTCGGCCAGACAGCGGAGCGGGACAGGAAAAATATACGTTTGCTCCAGAACAAAAGGAAGAGGATTCAAACAGCAAAACAGAAGAAGAGCCGGAAGATACGGAATATATTCCGGTGGATATAGAAGAGAAACAAAACGAGGAGGAAACGGAAGAAAAGATGGCGGCAGAAGGCCAGACTGCCGATACAAAGACAGAATCCATTTTAGCGCAGATGACGTTAGAGGAAAAGGCAGCGCAGCTGTTTGTGGTGCTGCCGGAGGCTATGGTAGACGGAGTGAGTGTCGTTACAAAAGCAGCAGACGCAACAAAGGAAGCAATCGGCCGTATTCCGGCAGGCGGTTTTATCTACCTGGAACATAACTTACAGTCGCCGGAGCAGGTAAAAGAGATGCTTGGCAATGTGCAAGAATACAGTATGGAGCGAATTGGCCTGCCTGCGTTTCTTTGCGTGGACGAAGAAGGGGGAAAGGTTGCACGTGTGAGCGGCAATGATAATTTTGGGATTGCAGCGATTGAAAGCATGGCGGAGGTTGGACAGTCACAGGATATCGTAAGGGCGTCGGAAATTGGAAATACGATGGGGGAATATCTGTTTGATCTGGGGTTTAACGTGGATTTTGCTCCGGTTGCAGATGTGCTGTCTAATCAGGAAAACAGCGTTGTAAAGGAGCGTTCGTTCGGAAGTGATGTGGGGTTGGTATCGGACATGGCGGCAGCCGTAGCAAAGGGCCTGGAGGAAAAAGGTGTTTTTGCAGTATATAAGCATTTTCCGGGGCATGGTATGACAGCCGGAGATACCCATGCAGGATACGCTTATTCCGATAAGACGCTGGAAGAAATAGAAGCGTGTGAGCTGATTCCTTTTCAGCGGGCAATTGCTGAAGGAGCGTCGTTTCTTATGATAGGGCATATTTCCCTGCCTCAGATCACCGGAGAGGATATTCCCGCTTCACTTTCGCATACTGTCATGCAGGAGCTATTGCGGGAAAAAATGGGATATGACGGGATTGTAATTACAGACGCCATGAATATGGGAGCGATTGTACAACAGTATTCTTCTGCAAAAGCTGCCGTTCTGGCTGTTGAAGCAGGGGCAGATTTGATTTTGATGCCGGAGGATTTTAAAGCGGCTTACGCAGGGATTTTAGAAGCGGTGCAAAACGGCACGTTATCAGAGGAACGAATTGATGAATCAGTGAAACGTATTGTGGGGACAAAACTGAAATGGAAGGAAAGGGATGTGCGATGAAGCGGGTGTTTCTGATTGTATTAGACAGTGTTGGAATTGGCGAAATGCCGGATGCGGCAGAGTATGGAGATGCGGGAAGCAATACGCTGCGTACGGTTTCGAAAAGCAGATATTTTTTTATGCCGAATCTGCGTAAACTGGGATTTTTCAATATAGAGGGGGTCAGTATTGGAGAAAAGGAGGCGGCTCCTCTGGGTTCTTTTGCCCGTATGAAGGAATTGTCAAAGGGAAAGGATACGACGATTGGTCACTGGGAGATTGCAGGAGTGGTGTCAGATGCGCCTCTGCCAGTATATCCGCATGGCTTTCCAAAGGGAATTATAGAAGAATTTAAAAAAAGAACCGGGCGGGGCGTGCTTTGCAACCGGCCGTATTCCGGAACAAAGGTAATTGAAGATTACGGGGAAAAACATCTGGAAACAGGAGATTTGATTGTATACACGTCTGCGGATTCTGTATTTCAGATAGCGGCACATGAGAAAATTGTATCGGTAGATCAGCTCTATGAATATTGCAAAATCGCAAGAGAGCTGCTTAGCGGGGAGCATGGCGTAGGGCGTGTAATCGCCAGGCCGTTTACCGGCTCTGCAAAAAAATTCAAACGTACCTCTGCCAGGCATGATTTTTCAATAGAGCCGCCGAAAGTTACGATGTTAGATCAGCTTTTGGCCGAAGGATATGATGTGATTTCCGTAGGTAAGATCGCGGACATTTTTGCAGGCCGGGGGATTACGGACGCCGTGCGTACGGCGGGCAATGAAGAGGGGATAGACCGGACTCTGGAATTCATGGAGAAAGATTTTGAAGGATTATGTTTTACTAATCTGGTAGATTATGATATGCTATATGGGCATAGAAATGATGTGGACGGCTATGCAAAGGCACTTACCTTTTTTGATACGCAGATTCCGAGATTTTTGCGCCGGATGCGAAAGGAAGATGTACTGATGATTACGGCGGATCACGGATGTGATCCGGGTACCGCGTCAACCGATCATTCCAGGGAATATACGCCGTTTTTAATGGTTGGGGAAACGGTTCCTGCCGGGGTAGATTTTGGGACGAGAGAAGGATTCTGCGATATTGCGGCTACGGTCCTTAGTATATTTGGGCTTGCGGCAGACTGCCGCGGCGTAAGTATGCTTTAGATAAAAATTTAAAATACCTAAGAAAAGGGGGAGTTTTTATGTATGGAACATGGTGGTCACTGGTTCCGCCAGTCGTAGCAATTTTGCTGGCATTTATCACGAAGGAGGTGTATATTTCACTGTTCTGCGGAGTTCTTTTGGGAGCGCTGTTTACAGCGGGATTTGCACCCTGGGGGACATTTGAGACACTCTTTACTACAATGACGGGCAATATGAATCTGAATATTATTATTTTCGATGTTTTGCTGGGCATGATTATTGTATTGATGTCGCAGTCCGGCGGTTCGGCGGCTTATGGCAACTGGGCCAGTCAGAAAATCAAAAGCAAAAGGGCTTCGCTGTTTGCAACAATGGGGCTTGGCATACTGATTTTTGTGGACGATTATTTTAACTGTTTAACGGTTGGTTCCGTGATGCGTCCGGTAACGGACAAGTACAAGGTTTCGAGGGCAAAGCTGGCCTATATTATTGATGCGACGGCGGCTCCGATTTGTATTATCGCTCCGATTTCAAGCTGGGCGGCGGCAGTGAATTCTTATGTACCGGAGGACAGTTCTCTGACGGGATTTCAGTTGTTTTTGCGGACGATTCCGTACAATCTGTATGCGCTGCTTACCATTCTGATGGTCTTTCTTATTATTGCCTGGAAATTCGATTTCGGACTGATGAAAAAGCATGAGACAAATGCGGCGAAGGGCGATTTATTTACATCTGGCAGAGAAGAATTTGAAACTATGGCAGAGTCGGAGAACAAAGTCAATCCCAACGGAAAAGTCGTGGATCTGGTGCTTCCGATTGCAGTTTTGATTGTATCCGCGATATTTGGCATGATTTATACCGGTTTCCAGGGCGGGGCGGTAAATGTCGTGGATGCGTTTGCAAATTGTGATGCGGAAATGAGCCTCATATTTGGTACGCTCGTAACGGTAATATTTATGGGAATCCTCTATCTTCCGCGCAAAGTCATTTCGTTCCACAACTTTATGGGAGCGCTGGCAGAGGGCGCCAAACTGATGATGCCTGCTATTTTGATTCTGACATTTGCATGGACGTTAAAGGGAATGGGAGACAATCTGGGAATTGCAGAATTTGTAAACGGCGCAGTCGGGGCGAATATGAAAGCAAGCATTGTAATTCCAGCCATTATGTTTGGTATCGCGCTGTTTTTGGGATTTTCGACTGGAACGTCCTGGGGGACATTTTCTATTCTGGTCCCGATTGTGGTATCCATGTATGCAGGGCATGACGATGAGATGATGATTATTGCTGTTTCGGCTGTTCTGGCAGGTGCAGTGTGCGGCGATCACATTTCTCCGATTTCCGATACGACGATTATGTCGTCTGCAGGTGCGCAGAGTAACCATATCAACCATGTGCAGACGCAGATGCAGTATGCAATCGTTGTAGCAGTAATTTGTGCGATTGGATATATTATCGCAGGTTTTTGCAAAAACTGGATCATAGCCCTGGGCTGTTCGGCAGCGCTTCTGATCGGAGCGTTGTATGTATTAAAGCTGAAAAACAGCAGTGAGGCAGAAGTATGAAAAAAATAATCCGGGTACCTTATATCGACCAGACAAAGGATTATCCAACCGGCTGCGAAAGCGTTTCGGCAGTCATGCTGCTGCATTATATGGGTATGTTTCTTTCGGTGGATGAATTTATTGAAAATTATCTGGAAAAAGAACCAATGCAAAAACGAGAGGGGCGGCTCTATGGGCCGAACCCCTTTCAATGTTTTGCGGGAAGTCCATATGACAGTGATTCGTTTGGCTGTTATGCGCCGGTGATTGCAGACGCGCTGAACCGGGTGTTTGCGAATTTTAAAATGGAAAAAAGAGCGAAGGATATTTCGGGGATGCCAGTAGAAAAGATGCTTGCGCGATATATTGACAGGGATATTCCGGTGATCTTTTGGGCGAGCATTGATTTAAAAGAAACTGTCTTTGGACCGGATTGGCTGCTTGCGGACGGAACGGTGTTTTCCTGGATTTCCAATGAGCATTGCATGTTATTGGTGGGATATGACGAAGATATGTATTATTTTAACGATCCCTGGCACAACCATGGATGCATTGGTTATCCAAGGGATCTGACAGAGCGGCGGCATGAGGAACAGAGAGGGATGGCTGTGGTTGTGGAATAGAGGCCGATGCGCCGTTAGGGGAAGGGTGACGGGTTTACAATTTTAAAAAAGAAGAGGCAGGACTGTGCGTTTTAAGAAGAGGTGCAGTCCGGTATTTTTGACGATTTGAACATGACGCTTGAATGGGAGGATTTGTTTTGGCTGATTTTAGAAATGAAATTGAAAAAAGACGTACTTTTGCGATTATTTCCCACCCGGACGCCGGAAAGACGACGCTGACGGAAAAGTTTCTGCTTTATGGAGGCGCTATTAACCTGGCGGGTTCGGTGAAGGGGAAAGCGACGGCGCGGCATGCCGTGTCTGACTGGATGGAGATTGAAAAGGAGAGGGGTATTTCCGTTACTTCTTCGGTACTGCAGTTCCATTATGACAGGTATTGTATCAATATTTTAGATACGCCTGGGCATCAGGATTTTTCAGAGGATACGTACCGGACGTTAATGGCGGCGGATTCGGCGGTTATGGTGATCGACGGTTCCAAAGGTGTGGAGGCGCAGACCAGGAAGCTTTTTAAGGTCTGTGTTATGCGTCATATTCCGATTTTTACTTTTATCAATAAAATGGACCGGGATGCAAACGATACGTTTGATTTGCTGGATGAAATTGAAAAAGAGCTTGGCATTGCTACCTGCCCTGTGAATTGGCCGATTGGATCTGGCAAGAATTTTCAAGGTGTCTATGATCGAAATAAAAAAGAGGTTATGCTCTACAGCGATACGCAAAAGGGAACCAAAGAAGGCGAGGAAAAGGTGATATCCGCAGACGACGCGTCGCTTCCGGCAGAAATCGGTGAAGAAAATTTCGGGAAGCTGATGGAAGAAATTGAACTTTTGGATGGCGCCAGTGCGGAATTTGATATGGATCTGGTATCAAAAGGAGAGCTTTCACCGGTATTCTTCGGATCGGCTCTGACTAATTTTGGCGTAGAAACATTTTTAAAGCATTTTCTGCAGATGACGTTTTCACCGCTTCCCAGAATGTCCGATCAGGGCAAAAAGGATCCTTTTGATGAAGATTTTTCCGCATTTGTTTTTAAAATACAGGCAAATATGAACAAAAACCACAGGGATCGTATTGCATTTATGCGTATTTGTTCCGGTCGGTATACGGCAGGCATGGAAGTGACGCACGTGCAGGGCGGCAACAAAAAAATGAAGCTTTCGCAGCCGCAGCAGATGATGGCGCAGGAGCGCGTAATGATCGAAGAGGCGTATGCAGGGGATATTATCGGCGTATTTGATCCAGGCATTTTTTCGATTGGAGATACGATTACGACGGCAGCAAAGCCGTTTCAGTTTGAAGGCATTCCGACGTTCGCACCGGAGCATTTTGCCAGGGTGCGCCAGCTGGATACGATGAAGCGCAAGCAGTTTGTCAAAGGTATTACACAAATTGCACAGGAGGGCGCGATTCAGATTTTCCAGGAATATGGAATGGGTATGGAGGAAATCATAGTAGGTGTAGTAGGCGTTCTGCAGTTTGATGTTTTAAAATACCGTCTTTTAAACGAATATAATGTGGAAATCCGACTGGAAAATATGCCGCATGAATATATTCGTTGGATTGCAGAATGCGAAACCGATATCGAGCGTCTGACCGGGACATCCGATATGAAAAAAATTCAGGATTTAAAGGGAAATCCTCTGCTGATATTTGTCAACGAATGGAGCGTGGGGATGACCTTAGATCGAAATCCCGGACTGGTTTTAGAAGAATTTGGCAGGAATTAGAGAAAGGAGACGTTAACATGGAAATTGTAAAGGTGACAAACGATAATTTTGAACAGGAGGTACTGGCGTGTAAGGAACCGGTGCTTTTGGATTTCTGGGCGGACTGGTGCGGTCCGTGCAAGATGCAGGCGCCCATCTTAGATGCGTTGGCAGAAGAGATGGACGGAAAGATTAAGGTCGGCAAAGTGAATGTGGACGAAGAGGCGGCGCTTGCGCTTAAGTATCAGGTGATGAGTATTCCGACGATGGTGCTTATGGATCAGGGCGTGTTTGTAAAGCGTGTGTCCGGTGTACAGCAGCTGGAAGATTTGAGGGCGTTTGTGGGGAAATAATCAGAGGCGAATTTGCGCTATGGTGTGATTGTACACCAGAAGTCTGATATAAGAGGAAAGAAAATGAACCGGGATTTAACAAAAGGGCCGGTCATGCGCTCTATGTTTTTGTTTGCCATACCGATGATTTTGGGGAATCTGCTGCAGCAGTGCTACAACATAGCAGATACCCTGATTGTCGGGAAATGTTTGGGAAGCAATGCTTTGGCAGCGGTTGGCTCGTCTTTTACACTGATGACTTTTTTGACATCTATTCTGCTTGGACTTTGTATGGGAAGCGGCGCTGTTTTTTCCATCCGTTTCGGACAGCGGGATTTTAAAGGGTTGAAAGAAAGCGCAGGGGCTTCTTTTGCACTGATTGCCGTATTGGCGCTTGTATTGAATGTGGCCGCATATCTTTGTCTGGATGGGATTTGCGTATTTCTCCGCGTACCAAAAGAGGTATGGGGATTGATGCGCAGTTATCTGACAGTAATTTTCGGCGGAATTGCAGCTACCTTCCTATATAATTATTTTGCATCTTTTTTGAGGGCAATTGGAAATTCGCTTGTGCCGCTTTTATTTTTGGCTGTTTCAGCTATATTGAATATTGGTCTTGATCTCTGGTTTGTATTGGGACTTAATTGGGGTGTCGCGGGAGCCGCGGGTGCAACTGTCCTTTCCCAGTATATTTCCGGAATCGGAATTGCGGTCTATACTTTGCTGCGCTGTAAAGAGCTTCGGCCGCTTCATAAATGCTTTCGGATACGGTTTGCATGTGTCAGGGAGATTGCCGGGTTTTCTGTACTTACCTGCGTTCAGCAGTCGGTGATGAATCTTGGGATTCTCATGGTGCAGGGCCTGGTCAACAGTTTTGGCTCTGCAGTGATGGCAGCTTTTGCGGCAGCAGTTAAAATTGATGCGTTTGCCTATAATCCCGTACAGGATTTCGGAAATGCATTTTCTACGTTTATAGCCCAAAACTATGGCGCAAAAGACGAGGCGCGTATTCGTCAGGGGCTGAAAGGGGCGGTGCTTTCGGCCGGCTTTTTCTGTGTTGTCATATCTCTTGCGGTGTGCCTGTTGGCCTATCCTTTGATGGAACTTTTCATTGATACTTCGGAGACGGAAATGATCCGGGAGGGCGTCCGCTATCTGCGGATAGAAGGCGTGTTTTACTGCGGGATTGGCTGTCTGTTTCTACTGTACGGATTATACCGCGCACTGGGCAGGCCGGGCATGTCTGTTGTGCTGACGGTAGTATCATTGGGAACCCGTGTAGGACTTTCTTATCTGCTTTCGGCGATGCCGGCATTTGGCGTAACCGGGATCTGGTGGTCGATTCCGATTGGATGGTTTCTGGCGGACGCGGTTGGCGTGACATACTATCTGATACATAAAAAGGAGCTTTTGTATATGAGGGAAGAGCATGGCGAAAAATGAGTATTTTAAGAAAGCGCTTTCGGATTTTGTTTTTGATATGGCGGGCGGCGGAGCCATACGTCATCTGGCAGATAAGGGATATACGGTAAATCAGATTTTAAAGGAGCTTCACTTTGCTGTACCGGTAGAAAAAGTGCGGCAGACAGTATGGGATCGTTTGAAAGAGCAGCAGATTTTGCTTTTGCATGAGCCGGGAATCAATACGGTACAGGGGAAGGCCGTTTTTGTGGAAGAACGCACAAAATTCGGAAAAACCAGTTTTCGGCGCGTGGTAATTCCGGGGGAGGATGCAAAACAGATCCGCTGGAAGAAAATCATTTATACGGCAGGACAGGACAGGGATCTCAGAACGCTCTTATCCGTAAAATGTCTGGAAAACAAATGGAAGCCGGCTTATATGTCCTGTGATTTCGGAGTGCTGGAAAGAGAAGACGTCAGGCGATATCAGAAACTGCTGGAATTGCTGGATGAGCGGCAAAGGGAATATGTGGAGGGGCTGCCCTGGATCTGCCAGAGGGTTTATCATCGGATGGATTCGAGAATGACGGAAATTGCAGGACGGCTGTCTTTGGAAGAAGGTTACAAGGCGGATTTTTATTTTATGGAACTTGAAGAGAAGATAATTGTTGGTATGTGAAAAGCATGGAAAGGAGCAAAACCCCATGGATAAAGCGGATGAAAAAAATACGTTTGAAAAAATATACGATGTGGTAAAACAGATTCCCAAAGGCCGGGTTGCTACCTATGGACAGGTGGCTTCTCTGGCCGGAAACCGCAGATGGGCCAGGGTGGTAGGCTATGCGCTCCATGTAAATCCCGACGAGGAGCACATTCCCTGTTACCGGGTCGTGACAAAAGACGGAAATGTTTCCGCGGCGTTTGCATTCGGCGGGGCAAACCGACAGGTGGAGCTTTTGAAGGCAGAGGGAGTGGAGTTTTCGGACGGACGTGTTGTAATGGAAAAATACCAGTGGGATACACCGTGGGTGTAGAAAGGAGAAAGCAATGCAATTGATAGAATATGCGAAATGCAGTACCTGTAAAAAGGCAAAAAAATGGCTGGATACAAAGGAAATCTCTTATGAAGAGCGTCCTATTCGGGAGGAAAATCCTTCTGTATCGGAGATTAAAGAGTGGCATAAAAGGAGCGGTCTGCCGTTAAAGCGCTTTTTCAATACCAGCGGCAATCTCTATAAGGAAATGTGCTTAAAGGACAAGCTGCCTACGATGAATGAGGAGGAGCAGTATCAGCTTCTGGCATCCGACGGTATGCTGGTCAAGCGCCCGATTCTGGTAACGGATGAGACGGTTCTGGTCGGCTTTAAAGAAGCGGAATGGGAAGAAGCGTTAAACGCAGGTGTGGAGGAATCGGAATAAACTGTGCAACGGGAGTGGTTCTGGTTGTTTTGGGAACTGCCATTCTTACAGTCAGTTATATAAACGGGCAACAGTCGTCTTTCGGTGTTTTTGAAACCAGATAAAAACACTGATGCAGATAAGAACAGAGAGCAGAGAGCCTGCAGTGGTGGCAAGTCCCATCGGAAACAGTGTATCTGGAAAATAATTGGAAGCAAAATATGCAAGTGGTATGCGGGCGCACAGGATGGACAAAAAGTTGTGCAGAAACGATATTTTGGACATACCATAGGCGCAGAAATATCCGCTGAAGCAAAAGTGGATTCCCGCAAGAAAACAATCCCAGACGTATCCGCGCATATACTGGCTGCCAAGCAGGATAACGCTGCTATTTTTGGTAAACAGCCCAATAAACGGTTCTGCCAAAACTACCATTACCAGAACAGCAGCAATTCCCCAGCATATTGCAATGGCAGAAGCATAACGTAAAACAAGAATTGCCCTGTCGTGTTTTCCTGCTCCGATATTCTGGGCGCCTAGCGCCGATACAGTTGACAGCATGGAAGAGGGGACGAGGAATAAAATCCCGATTAGTTTTTCCACGATCCCGACAGCTGCAGCGTCGTTTAACCCGCGCCTGTTTGCAAAAATGGTAATCACAATAAAAGAAATTTGAATAAATCCATCCTGTAATGCTACAGGAACGCCAATCTTTAACAATTCTGCCATTGTCTTTTTATCTGGTTTCAAATCTTCTGCAGAAATTGAAATTCCTGTCTTTTGTTTTAAAATGACAGTCAAAGAGATTATTACGCTGAAAGTCTGTGACAGTGTTGTCCCAAGCGCAGCTCCCACTGCACCAAGTCCCATAATCCCGATAAACAGAAAATCAAGGATAATATTTACTGTGCATGCAACTGCAATAAAATACATGGGGCTTTTAGAATCTCCCATACCGCGGAAAACGGAGCTTATAATATTATAAGCTGTGATAAACGGGATTCCGACGAAGCATATAGTGAGATAGGAAACCGTTTCACGCACTGCTTCTGCGGGCGTTGAGAGAACGGATATCATCGGTTTTACGGCAAGCAGCAGTATGACAGTAAGAATCACTGACAGTAACAAAAACAGGGTAACGGTATTCCCGATTGCACGGGAAGCCTCCCTGCGTTTCCCGCCGCCGACTGCGCGGCCAATCAAAATGGTAGAACCCATAGCCAAACCGACAATCATAACGGTAAGCATGTGCATTGCCTGGCTACCGATGGAAACAGCCGTTGTACTTTCCACGCCGTTAAATTGTCCGATAATAAATAAATCCGCCATGCCATAAAGTGTCTGCAAAAAATAGGACAGCAGATAAGGCAGTGAAAAAGAAAGGACGGTTTTGAATACATTGCCGGTTGTCAGATTTTTCTCCATAATGTGCCTCCTGTGCTTTTTTGTGAAAAATGATCTTTATTATCATAGTGCGGTTTGAATGAGATTTCAAGTGTAAATTAGTTACTGTTTATTCTGTAACCAGTAACATGCTTCGCGATGCACAGAAATCGCAAAAAGATGCGATTTCGCGCTGAAAAACTCGGAATTTCCGCACAAAATGTGCAAAAATACCTCACCAGACAGCGGAGTGTGAAAAGTAACGTAAATTATTCTGCAGAGGGATATAGGATGATAGTGGCTGTCTGAACGGTTACGTGTTATAATAAAGAATAGTTTTATTTCCAAAATGTACTCCCGGAATCTCTTTGTGCCGGATGCTGCGAGTACATCAAAGATAAAAGGGGGATTAAAATGTCGTACTTTCCGATGTTTATCGAATTGAATGACGAGGACTGCCTGATAGTCGGGGGCGGGCGGATTGCGCTGCATAAGGTAAAAGTGCTTAAGGACTTCGGAGCAAGGATTACAGTTGTAGCCGCCCGGATTTTGCCGGAGCTGAAAGCGGCAGAGGACATAGAATTCCAGGAAAGGCGCTTTGCGCCGGAGGATGTAGAGGGAAGGAGGCTGGTGATAGCGGCAACAGACGATAAAGAGCAAAATCACAGGATCAGTATGATTTGCAAAAAAAAACACATTCCGGTAAACGCAGTGGATCAGACAGAGGACTGCAGCTTTATTTTTCCGGCTTATTTAAAGGAAAACGAAGTAGTGGCCGCATTTTCAAGCGGCGGACAAAGTCCGGTTGTGACGCAGTATTTAAAAGAACAGATGCGATCTGTTATGTCGGAACTGTTAGGGGAGCTGGCGATGCAGTTGGGCGGTGTGCGGGAGCGTATCAGACAGAGTGTGCCGGAATGTGAAAGAAAAGCAGTTTATCAGGCAATATTGCAAAAAGGGCTAAAGCATGGAGAGCCGCTGTCGGACGAAGATATAGAGCTGCTTATTTTTGGCTGTACCAGGTCAGAGTAACAGTTTTGCCGCATCTGTTACGGGGCTTTAAGCAATATTATGACTTGTCCTTTTCCATATGTTATGCTAAAATATTCAATGCGTTAAGGAAATTGAAAGCAGATTATGAAGGAAAAGGTATATGGAGAGGCGGTGCATTACATGAAAACTTTTTCGATCACAGACATTGGGATGTGCCGGAAAATGAATCAGGATTATTGTTATACCTCAGAGCTGCCGGTAGGGAATCTGCCCAATCTTTTTATTGTGGCAGATGGTATGGGGGGCCACAATGCCGGTGAATACGCATCCAGGTACACTGTGGAAACAATCGTCAGAGTAGCAGAGGCTTCTGCCAAAAGCCGGCCGGCCGATATCATAGAGGAAGCAGTCAAAAAGGCAAATGAAGAGCTGATTAAAAAAGCCGCGCAGGATACTTCCATGTGGGGAATGGGGACAACGGTTGTGACAGCCGTTATTTCCGGGAACAGACTGTATGCTGCGAATGTCGGGGACAGCAGGTTATACATTGTGAATGAGCAGATGCGGCAGATTACCAGAGATCATTCCTATGTAGAGGAAATGATCCGGCGGGGAGAACTCGACAGAGAGGCTGCCAGACTGCATCCGAATAAAAATATCATTACACGGGCAGTAGGCGTTATGGAAGAGATTCAAATAGACTTTTTTGAAACAGATATAGGCTTTGGAGATGAAATACTTTTGTGTTCAGACGGACTGACGAATATGGTAGAAGATGAAGATATACGCAGAATTGTAAAAGGACAGAGAGATACCGCTGAGAAAGCAGAGCGGTTAGTCCTTGCCGCCAACCAGAATGGCGGCAGGGATAATATAACTGTAGTTGTTATCGACCCGCTTTTTGATGGAGTGTAAGCAGTAACAGGCAATCGTCCGAAATGGAGGGAAATATGTTAACAATAGGGATGTTTGTAGCAGAGCGCTATGAAATTATGGGAAAAATCGGCGCTGGCGGCATGTCAGACGTATACAAAGCAAGAGATCATATTTTAGGGCGTTTCGTGGCTATTAAAGTGTTAAAACAGGAATTCAGCGAAGATGTGAATTTTGTAGTCAAGTTTCGCACGGAAGCACAGTCTGCAGCAGGGCTTGAGCACCCGAATATCGTCAATATTTATGATGTCGGCAGTGAGGCAGGCATGCATTATATTGTTATGGAGTATGTCGAGGGCGTAACCTTAAAAACCTATATTGAAAAAAAAGGACAGCTTACCTACAAAGAGGCTGTCAGCATTGCAATTCAGGTCGGCCGGGGGATTGAAGCGGCTCATGCAAAGAATATTATCCACAGGGATATTAAGCCGCAGAATATTCTGATTTCCACAGAAGGAAAGGCTAAGGTGACGGATTTTGGGATTGCCAGAGCTGTTTCCAATAACACGATCAGTGCAGATGTGATGGGATCGGTACATTATGCGTCGCCGGAGCAGGCGAGAAATGGTTTTGTAGATGACAAGAGCGATATTTATTCTCTGGGAATTGTCATGTATGAAATGGTGACAGGACGTGTGCCGTTCGACGGAGAAACAACCGTATCCATTGCAATACAGCATTTACAGGAAGAAATGATAGTGCCGAGTACTTATGCACCTGAACTCCCTGTCAGCTTTGAGAAAATTATTTTAAAATGTACCCAGAAGAGCCCGGATCGCAGGTATGCCAATATCAGTGATCTTTTGGTGGATTTAAAACAGGTGCTTGTCCGCCCCAACACCGATTTTGTAAAAATAGCAGACAGCAGCCAGAACAAGACCCGGATAATTGGCGACCGAGAGGTGAATGAGATCAAACACGCGCGGACAACACAGCGGGAGGAAATTCCGGAAGAAGAGGAAGACATCGAAGACGAAGAAGAGGACGAGGAGGAAGGATTTTTAAATCCGAGGCTGGAAAAAGCAGTGACAATCGGCGGTATTATTGCTGCTGTTATCATTGTATGTCTGGTTGTCTATTTTGTGGGCAATATTTTTGGCATTTTCGGCGGAACTCCTGAAAAAGAACCGGAAACAGAGCGGACGGAGCACACACTGATCAATACGGAAAAAGAAGAAGCCGAGCAGGTTACCATGATTCGTGTAATTGGCAAAACGGTTGCAGAGGCGAAAAGCGAGCTGTATGAATTAAAGCTTGGTATTCGGGAAGCAGGCACGGAAGCTTCTGATGAATATGAAAAAGGGCAGATTGTACGTCAGGATATTGAGGAAGGTACTTTGGTAGATGTCAATACAACCGTCTATGTATACGTCAGTACCGGAGCGGCTGAAGTGGGCGTACCGAATGTAGAAGGATATGACAGCGACGCAGCCATGAATATGATTACAGATGCGGGTTTTCATCCAGCCCGTGATTATGCATACAGCGATACCGTAGCGTCCGGTAAGGTTATTTCCCAGGATCCAAAAGCGGGCGAGCCTGCAAAAAAAGGAGATACCGTGACGATTATGGTCAGCCAGGGCAAAGAAGCAGTCGTAGTACCGGATGTTTACAACAAACCGCAGGAGCAGGCGACAAATGAGCTGACACAGGCGGGGCTTTCTGTATCCAGCGTTTCGACGGCATACAGTGATACTGTGGCAGCTGGAAATGTTATGGAACAGAGTATCGCGTCCGGCAAATATGTAGACAAAGGGACGAATATTACGATTGTAGTCAGTGCAGGCAGCAACAAATCCTATTATTTCTGCAAGGCAACCATTTCACTTCCGCCGGGACGTGAGGATGATGTGGCATCCGCAGATATTACGCTGGTCGGATCGGACGGGCAGCAGATTCAGAGCTGGCCAGATACGAAGCGATTCCCGATTACCATAACGGCGTCGGATATTGAGAACTGTGACAGCGGAACGATTAAGATTACCTGGTATCTAAAGGACGGTACATCAAGCAACCAGTCGCAGGATGTTATATTTACAAAACAGTAATCGGGACGGATTATGAAGGGGAAAATTATCAAAGGGATTGCCGGATTCTACTATGTACACACAGTAGAATCCGGAATTTATGCATGTAAGGCAAAAGGTATTTTCCGTAACCGGAATATAAAGCCATTGGTCGGAGATACAGTAGAAATTGAGATTTTACACGAAAAAGACAAAGAAGGCAGCCTCATAGAAATTTATCCGAGGAAAAATGAGCTGATTCGGCCGGCGGTATCTAATATCGATCAGGCGATTCTGATTTTTGCAGTGACAGAGCCGGATCCGAATTTTAATCTCCTGGACCGAATGCTTGTTGTGATGCGGTTCTGGGAGATCCCGGCAGTGATCTGCCTGAATAAAGCAGATTTGCTGCCGCAGGAAGACTTAGACCGTATGGCGGGTATTTACCGGGACTGCGGCGCACCTGTGATTTTTACAAGTGCAAAAAAAGAAGAGGGCATAGAAAAGCTTTCAAAGCTTCTGCAGGAGAAGACAAGCGCTGTGGCGGGGCCTTCCGGTGCGGGCAAATCTTCTTTGATTAACCTGCTGCAGCAGGAAATAGAGATGGAAACCGGGGATGTCAGCAAAAAGATTGGCCGTGGAAAACATACGACAAGGTACTCAATGCTCATTCATGTGTCAAAAGATACTTATATTATGGATACGCCGGGATTTGGATCTTTGGATTTACCGCAGTTTACGGCAGACGATTTATGGAAGCAGTATCACGAATTTCTGCCATTCGAGCCATATTGCCGCTTTCGGAGCTGCAGCCATATGAACGAACCGGACTGCGGCATCCGTCAGGCAGTGGAGAAAGGACAAATCCATCGGCAGCGTTATGAAACTTACACGAGTTTATATCAGGAACTAAAAGAAATGAGAAAATATGAGGGCAGGAAGTTATGAAATGTTTATCACCATCGTTGTTGTCAGCCGATTTTGCAAATCTGGGAAGCCAGGTTGCTCTGATTGATGAAGCAGGCGCACAGTATGTGCATATAGATGTTATGGACGGCGTATTTGTACCCAGTATTTCCGTTGGGCTTCCGGTTGTCCGCTCAATACGTCCGGTCAGCGATCGGATTTTTGATGTGCATCTAATGATTACGGAGCCGGAACGCTATATTGATGCGTTTGTAGACGCAGGTGCGGATTTGCTGACTGTACATACGGAAGCATGTATTCATTTAGATCGAACCATCCAGAAAATCAAGGAAAAAGGTATCCTGGCCGGAGTTGCCATCAATCCGGCTACACCAATCGGCGCGCTGGAATGTGTTTTAAATGAAGTGGACATGATACTTGTGATGTCTGTAAATCCGGGATTTGGCGGGCAGAAACTTATTCCTTATACAATTGATAAAATCCGCAGTCTGCGTGGCCTGTTAGACAGAAGAGGACTTAAAACCGACATTGAAGCAGACGGCGGCGTTACACTGGAAAATGTCGATCAGATTATAGATGCCGGGGCCAATATCATTGTAGCCGGGAGTGCGATTTTCGGAGGCGATATCAGGTGCAATGTAGAAAGCTTCCTGCAGCATCTGGCAGGGCAGGAGCCAATATGAAGCGCGGGCTGATTGTAACCGGAGGCAGCACAGATAAGGAATTTGGCCAAAATTATATAAAAGAAAACGCATTTGATCTGATGATAGCTGCAGACTCCGGCATGCATTTCTTTTATGAGACTGGATATTATCCGGATCGGATTATCGGAGACTTTGATTCGGTTCATGAGAAGACGCTTCGATATTTTCAGGCGCAGGAAGGAATTGAGTGGGTACGGCTGATTCCCGAAAAGGATGATACAGATACAGAAGCTGCGATTCGTCTGGCAATTGCAGCAGGCTGCGATGAAATTCATATCTTGGGCGGAACGGGCAGCCGAATTGACCATATGCTCGGAAATATAGGGCTTTTGGGGATTGGACTTACAGAACATGTCAGTATGTTTCTGGTAGATCCGCAGAACAGGGTTCGTATGATAAGGGAGAATCTGCTTTTGTCGAAACGGGAGCAGTACGGGGATTTTGTTTCATTACTGGCCGTTACATCAGAGGTGACAGGTGTAACGCTCACAGGAATGAAGTATCCGCTGAAGGATGATACGATGCACCGTTACAGTTCACTTGGGATTAGCAATGAAATTGTGGAGGATGTAGCAGAAATCCGGTTGGAGAATGGGGTGCTGCTGGTGATAGAGTCATTGGAGAAACCGTGTTAACCGTGTTTTAGCGGCAGATAATAGCAGTCTTGCTCAAACAGATAGAATTGTGTAGTGATTGTGAAGTAGCCACATAAAAGAGTTTGGCACAAAATAAGGAATACCCATAAATGAATATCGTACATTACCATAAGTCCATAACTGATAGGTTTTTTTAGTCGATTTCCCTTCAGCTGCGGGCTTATTATAATGCCTGAAGTAGGCGTTATGCCCATTTTCCAATAGAATCCACAAACTCTACATCCACATCCTTAAAACACCTCTATGAGCCATATAACGCATTACAGGCACATCTCACACTCATTTATCACATCACACCGTAACTTAAAACAGCGATTTCATAGCACATCAAACAGAAAGCTTCCTGTATACTTTAAATAGGTCAAGAGATTGACAAAAAAAATACCTCAAGTAAATTTAGATTATTACTGACCTGCCAGTTGGTAAAAATCTAAAGAATACCTTGTCCTGTCAATCTTCTGTTGTAAACAGGGCGTTAATCGCCCTGTGGTGTTGGTCTGAATGTTGTCGCTCATGTTCCTCCTTTTGAGCGTAAAAAAGGCGCATGGTTTACAATTTACTGTTCCATGCGCCTTTACG
>JAAWDZ010000047.1 GCA_022794015.1 Eubacterium sp.
AATGGACTTGCGGAGGGGAGCGTCAATAAGCTGAAAGTAGTGAAACGCATCATGTATGGCCGCAACAGCTTTGAACTGCTGAAAGCGAAGCTGTTACGGCTCGAATTAAAACGCAAAAGCAACTAACTTTGGAAAGAACCAGAAATTTTTTGCAGGATGTTTTATTTACAGCCGGATTACATGGCGGATATTTCGCGTTCAGCCCGCCGCTTTCAAAAGTGAAATGACGCGATCTTTCAAATTAGGTTGATAAGGCAGTCCGTTTCTGCTATCATGAGTGATGAAAAAATATTAAGAACACGGTTTGCGGGAGAGGAAACAAAATGGAATTTATACTGCACAAAGGCCGTCCCAAGACGGGTGAAGGACGCCTGGAAAAAGAAATGAAAGTCTACGATTTGCTGGATGAACTGGGCATAGAATACAGCCGGCTGGATCATGCCGCCGCTATGACCATGGAAGCGTGTCAGGAAATTGATAAGGCTTTAAATGCCGCTACCTGTAAAAATCTTTTTTTGTGCAACCGTCAGAAAACACAGTTTTATCTTCTGATGATTCCAGGTGAAAAAACATTCCATACAAAAGATCTTTCTGCCCAGATTGGCAGTGCAAGGCTGTCTTTTGCAGACGCGTCGTTTATGGAAGAATTCTTAAAGATTACGCCGGGCTCTGTCAGTGTTTTGGGACTGATGAACGATACGCAGAACCGGGTAAGGCTGCTGGTGGATGAGGATGTGCTGAAGGGAGAATACTTTGGCTGTCATCCCTGTATCAATACTTCCAGTTTGCGGCTGCGTACAAAGGACGTATTTGAAATATTTTTGGAAGCAGTACATCATGAGATGACAGTGGTGCGTCTGTGAACGGTTACGGTGGAACATACAAAGAGAAAGGCAAAATATGAAGCGCATTTCCATTGACGATTTGATTCGGGAAAGCAAAGCTTCCGATTATTCGGAGCAATACTGCTATATCCGCAATAAAATCGAAGCATGTCAAATAAAACCTGTCAAAAATTCTCCCTTAAATGGCAAAACACCTGCTCTACACACCAGATACTGGCTCATAGAGCCAGAACCTGATTATACGGCCCAGGTCGAAGAGCTGCAGTATAAGCTGTCGCCGTCTATCCGGACAGATTACTATCTGAATCACTTAGACGTTTATCAAAAGGAAAGAAAATGGGTCTGGCTGTTAAGCCAGTATTTTAAAAACCAGCAGCAGAAAAATCCGGAACCGGTGTCCTTAAATGAACGGAGTTTTCAGATTTGGGGACGGGAAAAATTTCTGCAGCGGGAACAGGGAAAAAAGATTCTGGCCCATTGCGGTGTTTCGTGGGAGCAGCTTTTTGTCTATACGACCACAGAACCTCTGGCATATTATTCCGCCGTCAGGCAAAGCCCGCAGACGGTACTGATATTGGAAAATAAAGACACGTTTTACAGTATGAGGAAATATCTGCTCAGGGGCGCAAAAAAGATGTTCGGGGAAGAGATTGGGACTGTGATTTATGGCGCGGGAAAAGGGATTTTACGATCCTTTTCTGATTTTCGTTTTTGTGTGGAGCCGCATATCAATGATCCGGGAAACCGAATTTTATATTTTGGAGATTTGGATTATGAGGGAATTGGAATTTATGAACGATTGTATGAATTGTTTTGTGCAGAGCATGAGATTGTACCGTTTGTTGGAGCCTATGAAGCGATGCTCCAAAAGGCCGGGACGTACGGCACAGATTTTCTTCCGGAAATGAGCAAGAAGCAGAATCAGAACATCTTCGGACAGTTTTATCAATATTTTTCCGGGGAAATGAAAGCGAAGATGAAAGAAATTCTTAAGGCGGGAAAATACATTCCGCAGGAAATTTTAAATATTTGGGATATGTACGGAGGAGCCCATGCAATATGAATTTTTAAAACAGTTTCCAAAGCGTATGAAGCACGTTGGCCGCTATGCCCTGTTATTGGTAAACAGCAGTCAGAAAGCCATCTGGAAGCAGTATGGTTTTTTAAAGCTGGACGAGCAGGTAAATGTGATTTTTGCCCTGCTGCTGTATATAATGGAGCAGTCTTTGAAGGATGAGTTCTGTACTACAGATGATATTGGGGCATATCTGGACAGCTTAAATGTACTTTATCTGAAGAAAAATATGGGCTACGAGGATTGCAGGACACTGGGGGATTATATTCTGAATGTGATTCTTTCCAACGAGGGTAAAGCCATGTATTTTGACGGATATGATTTCGAAACGCAGGAATATTTGGCCATGCATGTCAGCTACGTGGCAAACAGGATTGTCTATGTGAATTCTGAGGTGCGCAGAACTTCTTATTATTTAACAGAGGACGGCTACAATCTGATTTTGTCTACAATGGAAATTGAGGATAATATGCGCTTTAGCGTACATGAAATGATTTTCCGTATGCACCTGGAAAAGCAAAGTTACGATAAAGCAGTGGATGATATCAAAAACATATTTAATCTTCTGCGCATTCAGATACAGAAAATCAAAGAAGCAATGGGAAAAGTCCGCAGAAATGCGCTGAGTTATTCGGTGGCGGAATATGAAGCGGTGTTAGAGGGAAATTTAGAGACGATCAGCAATACAAAACAAAAATTTTTAAATTATCGGGATTTGGTCAAAAAACGGGTAAAAGAGCTGGAAGAGATGGACTTAAATGTGGGAAAGCTCGATCCAAAGGAAGAGGAAAAGCTGGAGAATTTAAATGTAATTGAGCAGTATTTAAACCGCACGATTGATGAATACCAGAGAATTTTGAGCAGTCATTTCGACCTGAAATCACTGTATACGCATGAGCTGGAGCTGCTGTCGCAGATGTCTTATATCCGCAGGTTTTCCATCCGAAGCGAGCTTTATGAAAAGATACTGGATAAACCGGAGACGCTCGACCGTCTGGAAGTTTTTCTTCGGCCGCTGTTTTTAAACGGGCCGGACAAAATTTATAATTTAAAAAAATCCATGGAATTACAGCGTCCTATCCGCAGAAAAGCTATGGAAGAGGAAGCGGAGCAGCTGGATTTCGGTGATGAAGCATGGATGAAGGAAGAGGAACGGCGGCAGCAGGAAAAGCTGGCAAAATACGAAAGAAGTTTCAGCTGTCTTTTGCAGAAGGCGGCAGAAGCAGAGCATGGCAGGGTTACTCTGGAGGAAATTCGCGATATGCTTATAAAGAAGCCCCATGAGCTTTCCCTGCTGATACCGGATGTGCAGATTTTTAAGGAAATTATGGTAGAGCTTTTGCGGAACCGGGAAATGGATTTGCGGGAGCTTAAAAAAGAGCGGCGCGAGTATATCAGCGAAGGGACGGGGGGATTTGCGCTGAACGAAATGCTGCTTTCTTTGGATGAAACGATGGGGCTTGGGATGCGGGAGATTACGGTTTATCGGATTGAGGACGGAAAGGTGATTACATTTGAGTACGAAGAGGAGGGTGTAAAGAAGTGTATTCGCTGCTCAAATGTACAGATTAGCATCAGGCGGGAGGATTGACGGATGGCATACGAAATGGAAGATATCCGCACGGGGCAGGAGATTTTTTATTATCTGCTGAAAAATCATGAACTGAGTGAAGAGGACAGGGAGCCGCTGTACCGCGCCTATGCCCAGAATGAACAGATTCAGAATCTGGTCAAATCACAGGGAGAGCTTGCGGAGTGTGATATTGAACGTTATGGAAATGTGATTTATCTGATTCCGAAGGAAGATAATACATTTCTGGGATTTTCAAAGGCACAGCTTAAGCAGCAGCTTTGCAAATCGACCGGGACGGATAAGGATTATTATCTTTCCCAGTTTGTAATTCTGACATTGTTGGTGGAATTTTACGACGGGCAGGGCGCGACAAGCAAGACGAGGGATTATATGCGGGCTGGCGAGCTGCAGAACTGCATTTCCGAGCGGTTGAAGGAGGGGCTTGAGCGCGTCGGGGAAAAAGAGCAGGAACGGGTTGGCATTGCGTTTTCCAATATGGCGGAGGCATATGAAGCGTTAAAATCCGATGAACGGGGCACGCGGATGAAGACGACAAAGGAGGGCTTTTTATATCATATTTTGAATTTTCTGCAAAAGCAGGGACTGGTGGAATATGTGGAAGCGGATGAGATGATCAAAACGACGAAAAAGCTGGATAATTTTATGGACTGGAATCTTTTGAACCAGAATCATTTCAAGAGAATCAAACGTGTGCTGGAGGGACGGGATGAGTAAAATCAATGCAATACGCCTGATTAATTTAAATTACAACAACAGTACAATCCGTATCAGTGACGAAACTTTTTATTTGGGCGGAAAAAGTACGCTGCTTTCTCTGCGCAACGGCGGAGGTAAGTCCGTGCTGGTACAGATGATGATGGCGCCGTTTGTGCACAGGCGTTACCAGAATGTGAAGGACCGTCCGTTTGCGTCCTATTTTACAGGCAGCAAGCCGACCTTTATTCTGGTGGAATGGAAGCTGGATGGAGAAGCTGGCTATGTGCTTGTCGGCATGATGGTGCGAAAGAACCAGGAGCTTTCGGAGGTCCGGCCGGACGAGCTTGAAATGGTAAATTTTATTGCGGAATATAAACATCAGTGCCTGCTTGACATTGCACATTTTCCAGTTGTGGAGAAGACCAAAAAAGCTGTGATGTTAAAAGGCTTTGCCGAGTGCAAACAGATGTTTGAGGGTTGGAAACGGGAACGGGGCATGTCATTTTTTTATTATGATATGTTAAACCCGGCGCAGTCAAGACAGTATTTTGACAAGCTTTCGGAATACCAGATTCACTATAAGGAATGGGAAACAATTATAAAAAAGGTGAATGTAAAGGAATCCGGCCTTTCGGATTTGTTTTCGGACTGCAAAGACGAGAAGGGGCTTGTGGAAAAGTGGTTTTTGGAGGCTGTGGAAAATAAGCTGAACAAAGAGAAAAACCGCATGAAAGAATTTCAGGACATTATGGAAAAGTACACCGCACAGTACAGGGACAACCAATCCAAAATCAAACGCCGGGATACGATTACGGCATTTGAACAGGAGGCAGAAAGTGTGCGCGAGGATGTGCTTTGCTGTCAGAAGGCGGAAAGTGAAGTCAGCGCCAAACAGAATCAGATTGCAGATTTTATCCGCCAGATAAAGGAATGTCTTTGTAACGGGCAGCAGAAGGCAAAGGAGGCAGCACAGCAAATCGAAGCGTTTGCGCAGCAGATTTTAGCTCTGGAATACCAAAGGCTTTCCGGGGAAATTCATGCGATCAGTGAAAAGAAATCGTTTAGCAGCCGTAATCTTCAGATGCTTCGGATGGAACGTGACGATCTGATACAGAGCCGGGATGCGATTTTAAAGAAACTTCATATTTTGCTTTGCGCGAAACGGCAGGAGGATGTGACAGAGTGTTTGGCAGAGCGTGAAACAGAACAGCAGCGATTAGTTCTGTGTCTGGAAAAAGAGGAAGATCTGGAGCCGGAAAGGAAACAGCTGGGAGGGCGTCTATATTCCTATTATGCTATGCAGGCAAAGGAAAAGGAAACAGAAAAAGAGGCGTGTGGCGAACAGATTTTAAGTATGCAAAACGAGCAGAGCGAGGAGCTTTTGCAGCTGGAAGAGCTTAGAAAGACAGAGAGGAAGCTTTCGGAAGGGGCCGGGGGACTGCATGCCAAAATCAGTGCCTTTGACGATGTGGAGGAGCGCTTTAACCGGGAATATAAGGAAAACTGGCACCGTAATATATTAGGTGAATACGAAGCAGGCGTATTGCAGATCCGACAAGCAGAATATGAAAAACAGCGGTATCACCTGGAGCAGGAAAAAACAAAAGCGAAAAAAGAGATGGAACAGCACAGACAGCAGGTAAAGGCGCTGCAGCGTATGTCAGAGGATCTGGCGGCAGAGAAAATCCGTCTGGAAGCAGGAATGGAAGCGATGGGGGCGCGGCTTACGGCGTATGATAAGGAACTGGACGCAAGGCGCGTGATATTAAAATATTTTGACCTTTTGCCAGAGGAGCTGTTTGATACAGATAAGATTTTTGCCGCAGTCGCCCGCAGGATTTCCGATACGGATCTGGCGAGGCAGTTACAGGAGCAGAAGCTTTTGGAACTGGAACAGGAATACCGCAGGATGAAGGAAGGACAGGTGCTAAAGCTGCCGGAAGAATTTCTTAGTATGTTAGGGGAGGCGGGCGTCCACTTTGTATACGGGATGGAATGGCTGAAAAAGAACGGATATCCGGAGGAAAAAAACAGAGAACTTGTCACCCAAAATCCGTTTCTGCCCTATTCTTTGATTTTGTCTGCACAGGAGCTGAAACGGCTGGCGAAATTTCCAAAACGGGTTTATATGTCTTTTCCGGTACCGATTATCTTGCGGGAGAGACTGGAGGAAATATCGGTGAAAGATTCGCTGACATTCGCCACAGAATGTGTATCGTCTGGAGCGGACGGGGAAAAGCCTGCTGTAAGAACGCTTTCGGAACTGAATTTTTATGTGTGGTTCAATGATCATTTATTAAACGAAGAAGAGTTAAAAAAGCTGCTTTTGGAAAAGGAGAGCCAGATAAATAAACAGCAGAAGGTATCGGAGCTGAAAAAGCGGGAGTATACGGAATATATTGGGATGCAGGAGCAGTTAAAGCAGCAGAAGGTGACAGAAGCATCCTATGAAGCCACAAAAGAAGATATCCGCAGACAAAAGCAGGAGATACTTGCGGCAGATCAAAATCTGATTCGGCAGAGAGAAGAGCTGGGGCAGCAGGAAAAGCTTTTAAAGAGGTGCGGGAACCTGGTAATGAAACTGGAACAGGACGTTGTACGGCAGGAGCGCTGTGAAAAGGATTTTGCGCAGCTTTGCGAAGCCTATGACAGATATCGGGAAAACAGCCGTCTGCTGGCCAAAAATAAAAAAGAGAAAGATCGCGTTATCCATCAGCAGAAGCTGAAAAAGGATCGGATTGCAAAGCTTGAGGAAAGGCTGCTCACCGTAAAAAACGGCCTGGCAAAACTGGAGCGCAGGGCGGAGGAAATCGCAGATCGTCTGGTATATTTTGGAAAGTATGCGACAGGTAACAGTGAATTGTTGCCGGCAGAAAATGTCCGGGCGGCAGAGAGCCGTTATGAAGCGATTACAAATGATATCAGTCTGGAACAGAAAGAATTGGAACGCCGCCTGCAGACAGCGGAAAAACGATTTGCAAAAGCGTTTAAAGAACTGAAGCAATACAGCAGGAAATATCACATTATGAAAGAAGAATGGGAAAATGTTTGTTTTGACAGAAAGGAAGAAGCTCATCAGGAAGCGCTTTTAGAGGAGCAGGAGTGTAAAATTGCCAGAAAGGATACGCTCATACACGACGAAGAAATCCGGTTTGCGCTGCTGAATCAGGAGCAGGAAAACAAGTTTCGCGAATTAAAGGAATGTTGTGGAACGAAAGAGCCGATTCCGGCGGAGGACATTCAGACAATTGATTTTACGGATGCCATAAAAACCTTAGAGTATCAGAAAACGGAAGCCGAAAAGGAAGAAAAATGTATTTTAAAAAAAGTACAGTCGTATGAGGGAAGTCTGGCGGCGCTGGCGGAATATGAGGAATTGGAATGTACGCAGGAAATAGAATGGGATTTGGATTTTGCCTCGCTGACAGGCGATGCGCTGGTCAGGCAGAAGGGTATTCTGGTACGGGATTACCACGTATGCTTAGAACAGCAGCGGGAGGCGAGGGCAGGTTTGGAGCGTACCTTAAACCGAATGATTCGAAAGGAGTCATTTGCCGGGGAATTTTACCGAAAGCCGTTGGAATCCATGCTGCAGCTTACGGCAGATGCAGACAAGGTGCTCTGGCAGCTGAATACAACACTGGCTTCTTACCGGAGCCTGATGGACAAGCTGATGGTAGATATTTCACTGGTAGAAAAGGAAAAGGCAAAAATTACAGAGCTGATGGGTGATTATCTGAAGGAGGTCCATGCGAACCTGAATAAAATCGATCACAATTCTACGATTACCATACGGAATCGTCCTGTTAAAATGCTGCGGATTGAACTGCCCGACTGGACCGAAAACGAGCATTTTTATGAGCTGCGCCTGCAGGATTATATGGAAGAGATGACCGCGAAGGGAATTGCCCTTTTGGAGGAAAATAAAAATCTGCAGGAGTATCTGGGCACAAAAGTGACGACAAAAGGGCTGTATGACGCAGTCGTCGGAATTGGAAATGTACAGATTAAGCTGTATAAAATTGAGGCACAGCGGGAATGTCCGATTACCTGGACAGATGTGGCGAAAAATTCCGGCGGGGAAGGCTTTCTGTCGGCGTTTGTGATTTTGTCTGCGCTGCTTTATTATATGCGCAGAGATGAAACGGATATTTTTGCAGATCGGAACGAAGGCAAGGTGCTTTTAATGGACAACCCGTTTGCGCAGACAAATGCGGCGCATTTACTGGATCCGTTGACAGATATGGCGAAGAAGACGAATACGCAGCTGATCTGTCTGTCCGGATTGGGCGGAGAAGCAATTTATAACTGCTTTGACAATATTTATGTACTGACATTGATAGCGGCGAATTTGCGGAATAATATGCAGTATCTGAAGGCGGAACACGCCAGAGGAAGTGGGGCAGAGGAGCTTCTGCCGGCTCAGATAGAGGTGATGGAGCAGCAGGAACTGGTATTTTAAAAGAAAAGAGGAAAGCGATGTATAATTATAAAATAACAGTTGCATATGACGGAACACGCTACAAAGGATGGCAGGCGCAAAAATCGACGGACGCGACGATACAGGCAAAACTGGAAAGCATTCTGAGGCGCAGATTCGGATATCCTGTGGATATCATCGGCTCTGGCAGGACGGATGCGGGCGTACATGCAAAGGGGCAGGTTGCAAATTTCCATCTGCGGGATGCGTATGGAGAGGAGGAGTTATTTGAGCTGTTTCGTGCATATCTGCCGGAGGACATTGCGGTTTGTTCGGTGGAGGAAGTGGAGGAGCGGTTTCACAGCAGGTTTCTGGCATCGGAGAAGACGTATCAGTATCGGATTCATACCGGCCGGGTTCCGGAGGTGTTTGAACGCAAATATGTGTTTTCTTTAAACCACACAGAACAGCTGTATCTGGAAAATATGAAAAAAGCGTCGGAGTATCTGGTTGGCACAAAGGATTTTACATCGTTTTGCGGCAACAGCCATATGAAAAAATCGGCGGTGCGCAGCGTATATGAAATCCGGTTTGAAAAGCTTTGCGGAGAGCTTCGGATTATTTACCGGGGGAATGGTTTTTTACAGAATATGGTCCGTATTATGACTGGCACGTTAATTGAGGTGGGACAGGGCAAAAAGCGGGCAGATGATATTCCGGAGATCCTTACGGCAAAGAACCGGGAGTGCGCGGGTTTTACGGCTCCGCCGCAGGGGCTGATGCTAATGGAGGTCGTATACAAATAGGAGAGTCATAGGATGGAACGGAAAGAGAAATGGTTTGTAATGGGAAAGCGGGCCGATTTTGGCGCAATTGGAGAAAAGTACGGAATTGATCAGGTGACGGCGCGGATTATCAGAAACCGTGATATTATAAAGGATGCAGATATTGCAAGGTATCTAAAGCCGGAATTGTCCGGGCTTTATTCGCCGCATTTGATGAAGGATATGGATCTTTTGGTTCAAATATTGCAGGAAAAGATAAAGAAGCAGAAGCTGATCCGGATAATCGGCGATTATGATATTGACGGAATTCATGCCACATACATTCTGTTAAAGGGAATTCGGCGGGCAGGGGGCATTGTGACGGCAGCCATTCCGGATCGGATGAAGGATGGTTATGGGGTGAATGAAAATCTGATTGCGCAGGCGAAAAATGACGGGGCGGACACGATTCTGACATGTGACAACGGAATTGCGGCAATGGATGCGATTGCATATGCAAAAGAACTGGGACTTACGGTTCTGGTGACGGATCACCATGACATTCCTTATATCGAAGAAAATGGCGTCCGTACCTACCGCAGAAGTCTGGCAGATGCAATTGTAAATCCCAAACAGCAGGAGTGCAATTATCCGTTTGCGGGTATTTGCGGGGCAGTAGTGGCGTATAAGGTAGTACAGGCCCTGTATGAAGCGTGTGGGATTGGAGAAAAGGAAACGCTGGAGTTTTTGGAAAACGCTGCTTTTGCCACGGTAGGCGACGTTATGGATTTGGTGGATGAGAACAGGATTATTGTAAAGCATGGGTTAGAGCAGATGCGCCATTCGAAGAATTTAGGCATCCGCGCCCTGATGCGGCAGAAGGAGGTACAGCCGGAACGTTTAAGCGCTTATCATCTGGGCTTTGTCTTAGGGCCATGCTTAAATGCCAGCGGAAGACTGGATACGGCGGTCCGTTCGTTAAAGCTGCTTCTGGCGGAAAAGGAGGAGGAAGCGGCCGTGCTTGCGGCAGAGCTTGCCGATTTAAATGAAGAACGCAAAAAAATGACAGAGGACGGGCTGAACACAGCCATAAGGGCAATTGAAGAACAGCATCTGCAGGAGCAGAAGGTGATGGTAGTTTATCTGGCTAATTTACATGAGAGCCTTGCAGGAATTGTGGCGGGACGGATCAGGGAGCAGTATCATCATCCGGTGTTTGTGCTGACAAAGTCCGAAGAAGGGATCAAAGGCTCCGGACGTTCGATCGAGGCGTATTCTATGTATGAGGAATTGTGCAAATGCCAGGATTTGTTCCGTAAATTCGGGGGACACCCAATGGCGGCGGGACTTTCCTTGCCAGAAGAAAACAGAGAGGCGTTTATGGAGCGGATCAATGCATATGCGGCCCTGACCAGGGAGGATTTTATCAGAAAAATACACATTGACGTGCCTATGCCTCTTTCATATGTGACAAAAGAGCTGATACAGGAGCTTAAAATTTTAGAGCCGTTTGGAAAAGGAAATGAAAAGCCCGTTTTTGCAGACAAAAATATCCGTGTCTGGCAAAAACGGGTAGTTGGGAAGAATCGGAATGTGTTAAAGCTCATGCTAAAGGACAGCGCAGGCGGGTGTTATCCGGCCGTTTACTTTGGCAGGGCGGAAGAGTTTTCTGAATTTCTGGAGGAACAGGATACAATATCCATTTTGTATTATCCGGAGATCAACAGCTATATGGGAAAGGAGGAAATACAGTTCGTAGTTTCCAGTTACTGCTGATTCAGGCAGAAAAGGAACCGGGCTAAAAAGAGATCAAATGCGAAAGACCGATTTTGAATTTTTATCTGCAGACAAAAAAACGAAGGTGCATGCAGTAAAGTGGACGCCGGATGCCGGGGAATGGACGGCGGTTTTGCAGATTACGCATGGGATGCAGGAATATATAGAAAGATATGAGGAATTTGCCGAATTTCTGACGGATCGGGGATTTCTGGTCGTCGGACATGATCATCTGGGGCATGGGGAAAGCGTGTTAAGTGAAAAGGAATATGGATTTTTTTCGGAGGAAAAACCGAGCGATACGCTGATTTTGGATATGCATACGCTGCGCAGGCTGGTGCAGAAGGAAAACAAAGAAAAGCCATATTTTATGCTGGGACACAGTATGGGTTCTTATCTGCTGCGTAAATATATCACAAGGTATACAAAGGGGCTTGACGGAGCAGTTATTGTCGGGACGGGCAATATGCCGGACGGCTTGATGAAGCTTGGGATGTGCATCTGCAGCGTTCTGGGACGAAAGTATGGGTGGCATTACAGGAGCCGCCTGGTCAAATCTCTTTCTTTTCTGGGACCTTACCGCAAATATGACGTTACAGGAAAGCGGATTGCGGATAACTGGCTGACCAGGGATCTGGAAATTGCCCGGAAGTTTTATGAGGATTCCAAATGCAGCTTTGATTTTACTGTTAACGGCTATTATGGGTTAATGGAGGCCGTTTATTATGACAGCCAGCCGGAGTATATCCGGCGGATTAAAAAGTCGCTGCCCCTGCTTTTGGTATCCGGGGACAATGATCCAGTCGGAAATATGGGAAAAGGCGTAAAAAAGGTGTACAGGCAATACAAAGAAGCGGGAATTTCGGATGTGAAGCTGCGCCTGTATCCGGGCGCCAGGCATGAGATTTTAAATGAAACAAACCGGAATCTGGTATTTGAGGAAATTTACAGATGGATTTCAAAAAGAATTATGAAATAAATCTTAAGTTTTGCTAATTCCTTTGACAAAATGTTTCATTTGTGCAAAAATGAAGGCGTTTAAACGAAGGAGGTTTCAATATGAAGAAGAGATGGATGCGTATTATCAGCATTTTAATGGTTTGTACAATTGTACTGGGATCTGCGGCTTTGGTACCTGCAGCGGCGACAGACATACCGCCAGATGTATCGACAGCGGGCGACGAAAATGATGCGGCAGATTCTGTTCCGACATCAGGTGCTCCGCAGAGTGGAGCGGATGAAGATACGCCCAAAGCGCCGGAGCAGTCAGATTCCGGCAATACACCTTCCGATGCAGCCCAACCTGCAGCTCCGGAAACCGGGACGTCTCCAGACAAGACGGATGGGAATACTGAAACCGGAGCAGGCGCAGATACAAGTACCGGTACAGATACAAATACCGGCACAAACACAGAAAATGGTGCAAAGCCAGAGGCAGATACGGAAAAAAAGGATGAAGATTTTTCCGGTACGGTCACAGTAGACGAAGACGAGCTGGAAGGCGTCGTAACTGTGGAAGAGGACAAGAACGATGACAAGGTAGAGCTGAAAAAGAACGACAGGCCGTATCTTGCACTTGGCCAGGATTTGACATCAGAGCAGCGTGCGACCGTGCTTGCGCTTATGGGCGTAGACGCAGGTAAGTTAGACGAGTATGATGTCGTATATGTAAATAATTCCGAAGAGCATCAGTATCTGGGTTCTTATATCGACAGCAGCAAGATTGGGTCAAGATCTCTGTCTTCGATTGTGATCGTGGCGCGGGGAGAGGGCAACGGTATTAACATTTCTACGAATAATATTTCCTATTGTACGGTAGGTATGTACAAAAATGCACTTGCAACTGCCGGTATCCAGAATGCGGATATTATTGTGGCGGCGCCGTTTCCGATTTCAGGAACAGCGGCATTGGTCGGTGTGTTTAAGGCATACACGGAGATGACCGGAGATCAGATAGATGAAGAGAATATTGACGCAGCGCTGCATGAGCTGGTAGTTACCGGAGCTTTAGAAGCCTCCGGCACGGATGCGGACGAGGTCGAAGGGCTGATTGCTTATGTAAAACAGGCTGTGGTAGAGCATGATCTTTCCGATGAGGCAGACATTCAGGATGCGATAGCAGAAGGCTGCAAGAAGTTTGATATTACTTTAAATGACGAGGAAATGCAGGAAGTTGTCAAGCTGATGCAAAAAATCGGCGAACTGGATTTGGATTTGGATAAAATATTGAATGCGGCGCAGTCGATTTACGATAAGATTTCCCATGCAGAAGGCGGCTTCTGGGCGAAAATTCGCGAGATTTTTAACACATTGATTGCGAAGATCCGGGAACTGTTTTAAAATTAAGTTTGGACAAAGAATAAACCAGTTAATAACACATATCATGAAATTTAATTAAATTCTAGTAAGAACCAGAAAATAACCGTTTCCTTTGGCCAGGGCGGTTATTTTCTTGCATTCTTACCATGTTCATATCCAATTCATTACAACGACAGTCCCTTTTTATGATCCCGATCTGAAAGTCTTTTTCTGGACTGCGTGCGCCTTCTGTTTGTTTTCTTCGCAAAATCCAATTAGAATATCATGATTTGCCTCGGCCAGATAATCCATAATTCCGTTAATATTCGACCGGATATTTTTCGGACAGTGGATGTGTACATGGTTGCGGGTCACTATGTGCAGCGTATAAGAAATATTAAAATGATACCAGAATAGCTTGTGCAGAGTGGAATGTTTGTAAATCCAGATGATTTCCCGGATTGGAACGATGGCGGTTCCATATCTGGAAAGTTCTATGAAAAAATGCTCTGTGATAAACATATCCTCCGTGGCAAGCTGCGGCAGGGTGGCAAGCTCTTCTTCCGCCAGAGCGAGCAGCTCTTTTGGATTTCCAAAATGCTTCAGTGCCCGGCAGGGTGGGGCAAGATAAGGGTACAGGATAAAAAGGATACAAAACATTGTGGAAATCAGAGCAAATGCACTGCTGGCTGCCAGAACAAAAAGCAGAAAGACGCCTGGGCCATACCGAAAGTCCGGTTCGCTTAAATAACAGGAATTTGCTTTAGAACGAATACCGGAATCCGTCCAGGAGAGGTCTTTGGCAAGGCTTTTGAGTAAGGTTTCATAGCTGGCATCTGAAGGTAGGATTTTGCCGTAAATTTCTGCCTGTTTCAGCTCCGGGATTCCCTGCCCGCAGGTGGATGGGGAAAGAAGAACAATATCACATTCCTCTTTATCTGGGCTTATCGTGTAATAAAAATAACCGATTGTGCGGTGAAAACGTTTTTTCGTGTAGCCGGTAAATTTCAGGTTTTCCAGAGTGGCCGATACATATGGGCTTTCCTGCCGGTATCTGTGTTCCATGTCGGGTAACCCGGACAATTTTACAGGAGATGCAGATGATTCTACCTGGGGAGATATCCACATAAGGACGGCAAAGATAAGATAAAGTGCGGGGGCAATCAGCCGTCTGCAATATAGTTTTTTAACTGATTTTGTGATATAATAACTGTGATGTTCCTGCATGGCAGCTCTCCTTGTTAAAAGAACAATGTATAGGAATATTATACGGAAAGGCCGGGAAATATGCAAGAGGAAGGTGACAGAGATATGAAGGAAACGATTCTGGTTGTGGATGATGAACAGTCTGTAGCAGATATGATTGAAATATTTTTAGAGAATGACGGGTATATGGTGCATAAATGTTATAACGGAAAGGACGCGCTTAAATGTGTAGAGGAACAGAAACTGGATATGGCAATTTTAGATGTTATTCTGCCAGATATTGACGGCTTTCAGGTTTGTAAAAAAATTCGGGAAAGTTATTTTTTCCCGATTATTATGCTGACCGCCAAGGTGGAAGATACAGATAAGGTAATGGGGCTTACTATGGGCGCGGACGATTATATTGTAAAGCCTTTTAACCCGTTTGAACTTACCATACGGGTAAAGACTCAGCTTCGCCGTTATAAGAATTATAACTGGCAGGCATCTGTTCGGACTGCTTCAAAGGAAACCGTGGAGTACGAGATGAATGGTCTTTTGATTAATCGTTCCTCGCACCGATGTTTTTTGGACGGAAAGGAAATAGCACTGACCAGAATTGAATTTTCAATTCTCTGGTATCTGATGGAGCGGAGGGGAGAGGTCGTTCGTTCAGATGAGATTTTTGAAAAGGTGTGGGGCGAGAAATATTACGAAAATAATAGTACAGTGATTGCGCATATTGGACGCCTGCGGGAAAAGCTAAAAGAACCGGCGAAAGAACGAAAGTTTATAAAAACAGTTTGGGGAGTGGGATATAAAATTGAGTAAAAAAGAATATGAGACTGAGAATAAAATAGCCCGGCAACTGGCGCTGCAGTTTTGGGCGGCTGCGTTGGTTTTCCTGGCGCTGACGTTTGTTTTTTGCCTTGCAGCAGTCTGGTTTTGCAGAAACCAGGTTTTCTGGGACGGGCAGGCAGATACTGAAACAGCAGTCCTTTGTGATGGAGCCAACAGTATGTTGGTGGGAACTGCGTCTGGGTATGTTTTGCCGCCGTATGGGGCGTTGCTGTATTGGATTTTTACAACAGGCCTGCTGCTTTTTGTCTTTACCTTGTTTGTGATTGCTATGCTGCAGCGCAGGAAACTGATTTTTTATCTGGCAAGTCTTTCGGATGAGATCTCCGAAATCGGAGAGGAACGGGAGGAAGGAACGCTTCCGGGGATTTTAGAGGATGCGCAAAAGGCAATATGGCGTCTGGAGGAAAAATTCCGGAAAATGGATTATGCCATCAGAGAAACAAAGCAATGGAAAAATGATTTTGTTGTTAATCTGGCGCACGATTTGAAAACGCCGCTGGCATCTTCAATAGGTTATCTGACACTTTTACAGAATGAAAAACAGATTTCACCGGATAAATATCGGTATTATGTGGATATTGTGATGAATAATACAAAGCGGCTGGATATGCTGTTCAATGATTTGTTTGAACTCATGCGTTTTAATATGTCACAGATTACATTAAATTATGATACGGCTAACCTGGCCTGGCTGATGGAGCAGTTGGTTTATGAATTTAAGCCGATGCTTGTTTCAAAAAAACTTTCCTGCAGGCTGGATATACCAAGTGACGTGATGGTACAGTGTGATGTGGATAAGATGGGGCGTGTGATGGAGAACCTGTTACGAAATGCCATAAATTACAGTTATTGTGATACGGAGATCTCTATTTTGGTGACGGTCGAGAACAGGATTAGAATTGTTTTTATGAATTATGGAAAGCATATTTCGTCAGAGCAGCTAAAGCACATTTTTGAACGGTTTTACCGTTTGGATAAGCCGGGAACTGCAGGTGCGGGAGGATTTGGGCTTGGGCTTGCAATTGCCAGAGAGATTGTGGAACTGCACCAGGGAACAATCGGGGCAGAGTGTAGTGGGGAGGAAATACGTTTTACGGTGCTGCTTCCTCTTTGCAAAGAGAAGGAGGAAATTTCTTCCTGAACAATTTTTCCCCAAACAGGAGCATTTTAAAGACAACTTTGCGGGAATACCTGAAAATTAAGAAAAAACGTAGGAAAAAGTAGGAATTTTGTAGGTGGAATAAAAGAAAGTCAGTTCCTTTTTCTGATAAGATAAAATTACCATAATTGCAAGAAAGGAGGATGGTACGACAGGTGCGTTCCCGAAGCACTGCTTGTAGCAAATCCAGTGGGTGTTTTCGTTACAGTCTGGATGTGGATGGGGCATGAATGGCAGAAAGCTGCAAGGCAAAGGCTAAGAATCAACGTTTAGGGCTGAATCGGAGTTAATTGCAATTTGTTACTTAAAAAGTGGGAGAATTTATAAAAAATGGAATCTTGGAAACTGCATAGAATAAAATTTAGCGGTTCCGAGAGCACATTAACGGAAAAAGGAGGCATTTTACAGGATGAAAGGAAGAAAGATAATATCCCTGTTATTGGCGATAGCAATGCTTGTATCTTATGTAGGCATTCATCCAAATCAGGCGTATGCCGCAAAAACAGACGGAATGCAGAAGATAACGCCCGTCGGTGCTTTTGCGAGCAGTGAGCAGGAGGATAATGGAACGGTATACAGCGCTGCTTTGGCCATTGACGGGGACAAAGAAACCAGATGGGCGAATGAATGGAGAGGAATGAATTCATATCAGATGAACCATGCGTGGCTGACGGTTGACCTTGGCGCTGTATATGATCTTAGCAAAGTTGAGATTTTGTGGGAAGGGAAATCAAGGTTTAGCGACACGGGCGCCTGGGCTAAAAAATATGAAATCCAGGTATCGGATGACAATGTTAATTTTAAACCTATCTGTCGTAATAACAATGGCCGATATGATCCCGTTCCAGACAATGATCAGCACGATCCGGAGTCTTTTTTGGTGAGTGGGCAGGGCAGATATATCCGTATGCAGTCCATAGAAGAGGGGAAAGCATCGTCAGGCAGTTCGATCAGAGAGTTCAGCGTATGGGGGATTCCGACGGGGGAAGAGGCCTGTGCAGACTATACAAACATTCTCAACATGGCTGAAAATAAGTTTTCTGATATGGGTTCCTGGTTTGCGTTTCGTCTGCCATCCTACGATGATACAGGAAAATTTGGAGGTTTTGCAGGTCCGGTGGTGGTTCTTGACGGATCGTATGGTTTTGATAATTTGTCCGACAGCATTGCAAGATGGGTAATAGAGAATCAGGACGGAACGGTATATGATCTTTCAAAAAGTGTTTTGACAACAATGTCTTATCCAGGTAAACTGATGCAGATTTATGAGCTGGATGATTTTATATTGCAAATGAATTTGATCTTTGCAGACGACCGCACCGCTTTCATTGAAACGACTGTGGAAAACAAAACAGAAGATCCGCTCAATCTGCAGATGAAACAAGTGGGAAACACCAAGATTGGCAGTATAAATTTAACAGAGGACGGCGTATCTGCCGCAGTTAGAAACGATGTCAGATACGATATTCGGTTTGACAGGCCGGCAGAAATCTCTGTCAACGAAAATTTTTACGAATCAAGATTGGATGTAACGGTTGATGCAAATGCCAGCATTACGGTTTATCAGACTCACAGCTATACGTTCAATCAGGAAGAAGCAGCGGCAGAGCAGAAAAAGGCAGAAAATATGCTGCAGGATGGTATGGCTTATTTTAATCTGAATGCTGAGAGGTGGGAAGGTTATCTTTCAAAAATAAAAGAAGCCAATGTGGCGCAAAAATATAAGAATGCAGCGGCAAAAGGCGTGATGACGTTGATGGCGAATTACCGTAGCGCAGCAGGCGCTATGCCGTATGGCGCAATCCAGCCGTTTGGGGACAGCAACGTGGGTTTCTGGTCCTGGGATTCCTGGAAGCATGCAGTGGCAACCGCGCAGTTTAACCCGGAACTTTCTAAAGAGGAACTGCGTGCGCAATTTGCTTTCCAGATCACAGAGGATGATCCGGACAGAGCATATGATGCGGGCGCGATTTGCGATTTATTCCGTTATAGCGGTATTGGAAACGATCGGGATACAAAGCCGCCGTTATCGGCGTGGGCTGTTTACAATTATTACAAACAAACCGGTGATAAAGATTTTATTGTAGAGATGTACCCGAAGCTGGCAGCTTATCATCATTGGTGGTATACAAACCGGGACATTGATCACAATGGTATAGCGGAATATGGTGCAATGGTACACCGTGATCACTACCAGTATGATAACTCCGGCAATATTATGTATGACAAAAATGGGGAAGCGTTGTTTCATATTGATAAAATTCTGGAGGCAGCGGCCTGGGAAAGCGGTATGGACAATGCGACGCGTTTTGATAAAGAAGGATATGGCCCGGATGATATCGGGGTTCAGGTTTACCGTGTTAAAAATGATCAGGGACAGACCATAGGCTATACCTTGAACCAGGAATCGGTTGACCTGAACGCATATCTGTATGCAGAAAAATGTTATCTTAAGGACATGGCGGAAATTCTTGGCAAAGCCGATGAGGCCGCACAATATAAAAAAGAGGCCGAGTATGTATGTAAATATGTCAATGAAAATATGTTTGATGTCAATACGGGGTTCTATTATGATTTACAGACCAATGAAGACGGATCTGTGAAAAAGATTCTTGTCAATCGCGGCAAGGGAACCGAAGGGTGGATTCCGCTTTGGGCACGTATGGCAACGCCTGCACAGGCAGAAGCAGTCATTAACAATATGTTGGATGAAAGCCAGTTTTATACGCTGATGCCATTTCCAACAGCGGCCAGGGATAACCCCAAATACAGTCCGGCAGAATACTGGAGAGGTCCTGTTTGGATGGATCAGGCAATGTTCGCTGTAGAAGCAATGCACAATTATGGCAAAGACGAAGAAGCGATTAAAGCGGCATACCGCCTGTTTGACAATGCAAATGGTTTGCTTGGGAATGAACCGATCAATGAAAACTACAATCCGGAAACAGGAGCCAGGCTGAATGCATCAAACTTCAGCTGGTCAGCAGCAGCGTTTTATAACCTGTTTGTCAATACTCTTTCGGGTGCGGCAGAAACGACTTCCCAAAAGATTCTAGATATTCCTGAGAATTCCGGGGACATACAGGAAAAATTGGATAAGGCTGCAGTCGAAAGGCTTATCAACAAGATAGAAGGGCTGATTGTTACCCGCCCTGATCAAGCACAACAGGTACTCGGCCTGAAGGAAGAGTATGAGAACCTGTCAGAGGAAGCGAAGGCGTTGATTACGCAAGCTCAGGTACAAAAGCTGGAGAAATTGGGCGCCCTTGTTTCGCGTATCGGGGATGAATCTGCACAGGTTTATATAAAAGATAAGAGCCAAAATAAATATGATATTGATATTACGGAGCTTACAGACAAAAAGGATATCAGGATGGTAAGGGATGATAAACAGGAGCTTGCTTTAAAAGGATGGTTCCCGGTGGATATGAAGGATGCGGATACAAAGCTGGGGGATATTCTAAGCGGTTCTGATAACAGCTTTACCATTGAAACAACCTTGAAGGTTGGCAAAAGCGGTAGTTTTAATTATCTTGCAGGAAACGGGGATCGTTCCGTGGGCTTTCGGACAGAAGGAACCGGTGGCGGATATTTAGTTAAATTTTATGTTCACCATAATGGCTGGAAAGACGTTACAAGTGATGCCATTTCCAGTGAAGAATTGGACGATATTCTGCATGTTGCCGCGGTATTTGATGCCGATGCAGATGAACTGCGCTTATATGTGAAGGATAAAGCCTATACGAAATCGAATGTTTCTGAAATTGATAAGAGTGAACATAGTTTTTCAGTTGGCCTGGGGGAATTCGACAATGCAGAAGTTGATGATTATCGCAATATCCATACCTTCTATAATTTCCGCCTGTATGACAAAGCTATCACACAGGAAGAATTTATGGCGCAAAGCATTGCTGCAAGCGACAGCCATGTACAGCTTTGGTATGATTTCAGTGAACTTACCTATGTAGATCCTGCAAGTGAGGAGATTCCGGGTTCTGGCTGGGATGAGGGCAAGCAGCCAGACTGTGAGGCGTCAGTGAGTGATTTGGAAGAGGGGCAGAAGTATTTTACAGGTGACGAATGGAAAGGGATAACAAGCGGCGGTACCAACTGGGCGGACGTAGTGGAGATCAATCGTTTAGAGCCACATTCTTCTGAGACGATTCCGTATAATAGCGTGGAGAAAGCGAAGACGGGTGCGATTGATTTTAACCCCGGACTTTCTGATTATTACAAATTGATTACCGGTGAGGGAAACGACTGGCAGCTTGCCGTATACAAAAATATGGATGCGGCAAAAGAGGCGGGCGTTGCTGATCAATTTTATAAAATGGATTATGATATGACAGGTGCGCCGAAATTTGAGGGCGACAATACGGTGGGTACTTACGAAACGGCGTATTACGGAGGCTTTAAATCCGTAACATTGCCCGCGAGCTGGCAGACGCAGGGATTTGATTTCCCGATTTACAGCAATATTTCAATTCCATGGGGCGGCGTATACGGCAATGCTGGAACAAAGGTTCCCGAAGCGCCGCTTGTGACAAATCCGGTAGGTTTTTACCGTTACAGCCTGGATGTGGACGAGACATGGATGGCCGAAAACCGCAAGGTGTTTATTTCATTTCAGGGCGTGGAATCCGCTATGTACCTGTATGTTAATGGCCATGAGGTTGGCTACAGCGAAGACAGCTTTGATGCGGCAGAATTTGATATTACTCCGTTTTTAAATGAAGACGGAAAGAAAAATCTGATTGCGGTGAAGGTAGTCCGCTGGTGCGAGGGCAGTTTTATTGAAGATCAGGATTTTATCCGTCTGGCAGGTATTTTCCGCGATGTATACGTATATTCCACGCCTTCTGCATATTTGGAGGATTACAAAGTAGAAACCGATCTGGATGAAAATTTTGAAAATGCAGATCTGAATCTGTGGATTGATTTAAAAAATATGAGCGTTGCAGATATTCCAGCAGACGAGCTGGCGGTGGATGTAAAGCTGTTTGACGCGGATGGTACAGATGTATTTGCAGATACACCTTTGCGTGGGAGCTTTGACGCAGCGGGCTCTGGCGAAAAAGCAACACTTGCGCTTTCCGGGAAGTTGGAAAAGCCGCATCTGTGGTTCGAGGAGGATCCGTATCTTTATACGATGGTTTTGACACTTTATAATAAAAACAGCGGGGCTTATTATGAGAGCATCAGTCAGCAGCTAGGCGTACGGGAAGTTACATTTACAAAGACTGTGATCGATGAGAATTATAAAAATATTACGGAAAATTACGAAACAGTGCTGATAAACGGCAAGCCTTTTAAATTCCGGGGAACAGACCGGCATGATATGGATCCGACATATGGCCGGTATATATCCCATGAATTATACAGGAAGGATATTGAGCTGATGAAGCGGTATAATATCAATGCCATCCGTACATCCCATTACCCAAATGACAAATATCTGTATTATCTCTGCGATAAATACGGCCTGCTTGTTATGGCGGAGTGTAATGTGGAATCACATGGAATTGATTCAGACGACATGGGCCGGTATCTGGAAACCGCTGTACGCGACCGTCTGAATACCCATATGAATATTGAAAAAAACCGTACTTGTATCGTGATGTGGTCTTTTGGAAATGAGAGCGGAAGTACTGATCAGACCAAGGTAATCCAGAAAGCCATTAAAGAAGTGATGAAGCCAATTGACCATACGCGTCCGATTCATTACTGTGGACTGGGCGGAACTGGCGGAACAGATGTGGACAGTCAGATGTATGCCGGAGTTGACGGTGTTTATGCCAAGGGCGAGGTGAAAAACCATATGCCGTACCTGCAGTGTGAGTATGCGCATGCAATGGGTAATTCGGTAGGAAACCTGTATGAGTATTGGGAGGCTTTCCGCAGTTCAGACAATATCCTGGGCGGATTTATATGGGACTGGGTGGATCAGTCTATTGCAACGGAATTTCCGGGCGGAAAATATCAGGATACTGTGCTTGCGGATCAGAGCAGCAATAAATTTACAGCAACGCTGGATGGGAAAATCATAGACGATCTAAAATCCCCAAATAAAAAAGCGCTGGATGGAAATTCCCTTCTGTCTGCAAAGGTTGCCTCTGAGGCAAATGCAAAGCTCAATAAGGTGCTTTCCGGCTCCAATTCGTTTACGATAGAAACGTGGATCAATCAGAAAGAAGCTACTACTTATAATACAGTTATAGCAAAGAGCGATTATCAGGTAGCTTTGCGTACCATGTGGGGGAATACAATTACATTTTATGTCTATAACGGCGGATGGATTGAGAATAATTTCGTGGCTCCGTCAGACTGGATGAATGAATGGCACCACCTGGCTGCGGAAATAGACGGCGGTGAAATGCGTGTATATTGTGATGGAGAGCCGCTTACGGTAAAGGGAACCTTAAAGCCGGTCAATGATCCGATCCGGGAAAGCAATTCGCCGCTTGGAATCGGGTATGAATCGGATCATATGGGTGAGCGCGATGGAAAAAATAAATATGCGTATGTCCGCATATATTCCAAAGCGCTGACTCAGGATGAGTTAAAACAGCAGATGAAAGCTGACCGGGGCGAAGGAGATTATGCGATTCCGGCAACAGATAAGAGCGTTGCACTGTGGATGGATTACAGTAAGGCTAATACCGGAAACATAGAAAGAGGATATTACGATTATTATGCAAGTATTGGAAATGGAGAAATGGCGGGCAAGTATTATGCTTACGGCGGATGCTGGGGCGATGTGATTAACGATCACAATTTCTGTCAGAATGGTCTTATAAATCCGGACAGAACAGTTCAGGATGAGCTTTATGAGGTAAAATATGTTTATCAGAAAATCTGGTTTGATGCAGATGCTATTGATATGCAGAGCCATAGGGTTTCCATACATAACGAGTCCAGTATGACAGACTTGTCTGCATATGATGTGACCTATGAGCTTTTGGAGGATGGAAAAGTCATTGACAACGGTATTTTAGCAGATGCAGCCTGTGCGCCGGGAGAAACCGTGACTGTGACAGTGCCATTTAAAATGCCGGAAAAAACAGAGGCAGACGGAGAATATTTTCTGAATATATCCGTAAAATTAAAGAATCAGACGATTTGGGCTGAAACAGGGCATGAGATAGCTTATGAACAGTTTGCAGTGCCTGCAGGGGTGGAAAATATTCCGGAACCGCAGCATACGGAGAAAATTACGGCATCTGAAGAGGATGGCCTGCTGAAATTATCTGGCAGCAATTTTTCACTGTCCTTCAATAAAGCAACCGGATTGATTGAGAAATATATTTATGATGGAAATACCGTAATGGAAAACGGGCCGGTGCCAAACTATTGGAGGGGTATTGTAGACAATGACTGGAAGGATAGTAGTATTAACAATAACCGTATGTGGGAAAATGCCAACAACGAAATGGAGGTTACATCACTACAGACGTCTATGGCAGAGGATGGAACTTCCTGCACAGTAAAGGTAGAATTAAATCTGCCAAACGGGGGCGATTCTCAGCAGCTGCTGACCTATCAGATTTACGGCACAGGTGAAATTAAGGTTGCTTCCAAATTAAATCCGTCCGCTTCAGCGCCGGAGCTGGTACGCTTTGGTGCAGAAATTACACTGCCAAAGGGTTATGAAAATATTGTCTGGTACGGCAACGGGCCACAGGAAACTCTGATTGACCGTGCATATGGCGGACGTATCGGTGTGTTTGAGTCTACGGTCAGCGATTCATTTTTCCCGTATGCCAAGCCTCAGTCGTCTGGCAACAAGACAGAGGTGCGGTTTATTGCGGTGGAGGATCCGGCTAATCCGGTAGGAATCCTGGTAGTAAGCGATAAAACAATGGAAGCAAGTGCTCTCCATTTTAAAACAAGTGATTATAAGGACACCAAAGCAATTTATCAGCTTCCCATTACGGATTATACGATTCTTAATGTGGACTGTATTTCCAAAGGTACCGGCGGTGCAAGCTGCGGTCCGCGTGCGCTGAGCCAGTATCGGCTGTTAAATGACGGGCGCGATTATTCTTACAGTTATACGATTGTGCCGTATCTGAAAGCAGAAACGGATAATCTGATGGATGTAAGCAAGCAGTGGCGTGATGCAGATGGGTTTGATGAACAGAAATTTAATCAGCAGGCTGCTAAAAACGTAGAAGCGTTGATTGAACGGATAGAGACTCTGATGTCCTACAGGCAGAAAGCAGATGTGCAGAAAGCAAGAGAGGCATATGAACATCTGACAGATACACAGAAGGAACTGGTAACAAACTTAGAGGTTTTGCAAAAGTCGGAGGAAGAGATTGAGCAATTTAAAGATGCAAGCGCTTATATTAAAGATAAGAGCAAAGCTGCTAAAAATGCTCAGGTTACAGATTCTGCAGTGATTTTTAAGGATTCAACTTCACCGGTGGGATATGCATTTGAAGGTGGATTTGCCGTACCAGATGAAGATGGAAGTGTCAATGCGGCGCTTTCGGGAAGCAGCAGATTCACTTTGGAAATGTGGGTCAATCCTTCGAATTTAAATGCGGATAACGGATTTATTATGAAGGGCGACAATCAGGTGAGTATTAAGCTGACAAACGGAGGCCTGGAGTATTACATTTATGGGAATAGCTGGCAGGTGTTGGAGGTTCCGTGCTCAGAAGCCGGATTCCGTACAAATGTCTGGAATCATGTGGCGGCAACCTATGACGGTGCAGTTATGCGCCTGTATGTGAATGGAACACAGGTGGGAAGCAAGCAGGTTGCCATTTCCATAAATAGTGTTGAATATCCACTTGGCATCGGACAGAATTATGATCCGAACCATGAGGGCAAACGCCTGAAAGGAAAAATGGCATCAGCCCATGTATACAGCACAGCTTTGAGCGCAGAACAGGTAAAGAATCGCTATGATTCCGATCTCGGAAACGGAACGTCGGATATTACACCTCAGTCAGATTCGGTTGTTCTATGGTATGATGCGGACAGCTATATTGTAGAACTGATGGAAGAAGCGCAGGTAAAGGAAGTTATTGCAATGATTGCAGCCCTTCCGGATGTAGAAGCTCTGACAAAAGAGGATGCTGCAGCAGTAGCGGAAGCGGAAGCAGCTTACAATGCATTAAGCGATGAGCAAAAAGCAAAGGTAACCAATGCGGATAAATTAGAGCAGGCAGTTGCGAAAATTGCAGTTTTAAATATTGATAAAATTGCAAAGGAAGCAAAAAAAGCTGCAGAACAGGCAAAAGCAGATGCACAGACAGCAGGCGAAAAGGCAGCAGAGGCTTCGAAAGCAGCTCAAACAGCAGACGAAAAAGCAAAAGAGGCCGCTGCGGCAGCCAAAACGGCAGACGAAAAAGCAAAAGAGGCCGCTGCGGCAGCCAAAACGGCAAAAGAAGAAGCAGAGGCAGCTAAAAAAGCAACAGATGCAGACCAGAAAGCCGCAAAAGATGCGATGGAGAAAGCGAAGCTCGCAGAGCAGGCTGCAGAAGCGGCAAAGACGGAAGCCGAAAATGCAAAGACGACAGCTGTAAATGCAGCACAAACGGCAGATACCGCCCGCCAGGCTGCGGCGACGGCAGAGCAGAATGCAAAAACTGCTCAAAGTAAGGCAGAGGATGCAAAAAAAGCCGCTCAGGATGCGGCAGATGCGGCAGATCTTGCAAAAACAGATGCATTGGGTGCAAAGGATGCAGCAGAAAAGGCCAGAACTGAGGCTGTAAATGCCCAGAAAGAGGCCGGACAGGCAAAAGATGATGCAGTAAAGGCCCAGGAAGAAGCAAAAACAGCTATGCAGTCTGCCAAAGCGGATGCCCAGTCAGCAGAAGCGTCAAAAGAAGCAGCTGCAGCCGCAGCAACGCTTGCAAAGGCTTCGCAGGAAGCAGCCGCGCTTTCTGCAGCAGAAGCAATCGCAGCCAGAGACAGGGCGGAGAAAGCCGCACAGAAAGCAGAAGAGATATTAAAAAATGCTCAGGCTGAAGCAGATAAGAAGCTTGCCGAGGCCAAAGAGGCGCTTGCCGAAGCACAGAAATACCAGAAAGAATTACAGAATCTTCTGGAAAAGGCAGAATTTGAGACATCCAGGGTAAGCCTTTCATCTGTAAAGAAAGGGAAAAAGAAGATCAAAGTGTCCTGGAAGAAAGTAAAAGGAGCAGAGGGCTATGTAGTCCAGTGCGCTACCCATCCGGGATTCTGCGATAAGAAGAGCGTTACTGTAAAGAATGGTAAGACAGTTTCCAAGACAGTCAAAGGTTTGAAGGGCAAAAAGACCTATTATGTACGGGTACGCGCTTATAAGACTGTGGACGGAGTAAAGGTTTATACAAAATACAGTGCGAAGAAGAAGGTTCGTACGAAATAAGTAAAGATAGAAATGCCCTGCAGGAACGGTATCCTGCGGGGTGTTTTTAATAGGACGGACAGGATGGGGGAGGTTATATGATGTATCCGCCAGGGAGGAGATTTGGCAGAGGAAACTGCCCTTTGCCTGTGTAACCGGATTAAGCTTCTCTAAACAGTCACATATTATGCGATCAAGGCGGACGGAACCGCCCTTTGACGCGCCATCCATGGCGCGAAAAGGGCTTTGCCGGACATCCGTGTCCGGCAATTCCTGAGATCGCATGTGACTGTTAAGAGAAGCTTAATCTGGTTACAAGGGCAAGATGCAGTTTCCTCTGCTAAATCCCCTCCCTGGCTGGTGTATCGGAAGCCCGCCATGCTGTCATGCTTATTACTTTGTTTTTTATCTGGCTGCGTTTAATCAGTAGGTGAGTGGGTTTTCCAGCTGGAAAAGATAGAAAATTAATATCTTAGAACTCATAAAACCTGTATAATTTTAGAAAACTAAAATACTGTTGAAAAATATAAAAGCCTGAGATGTTACTTTAGCCTGGGAATAACGTAGCTGGGGAAAGACTGTGGCAAAGGAGCAGTCTTCTCCGCCATAGTCTCTCCCCGGCGGCTACATCATTCCCTCCCCCACCCCAAAAGTAAATTTATACGATTAAAAACAGGTGATGGGATTGTAGTATCCAGGGAAAATGCGTATAATAAGAAAGACAGTGGTCAAATTTAACTCCGGGAGGGATGAACATGGAGGCATACAGCGGATTTGCGGAGGTTTATGACCTGTTTATGGATAACGTACCATACGAAGACTGGTACAGATATCTCGTCCGTATATTGCGCAGGTACGGTGTGAAAGACGGCCTGATCCTGGAGCTTGGCTGCGGTACCGGAAAAATGACCCGTCTTCTGTCAGGAGCAGGTTATGATATGATTGGCGTGGATATTTCGGGCGATATGCTCGGAATTGCAAGGCAGGCAGAAACGCCGGCTTCCAGTATCCTGTATCTGAATCAGGACATGCGTGAATTTGAACTTTACGGCACAGTCCGCGCAGTCGTCAGCGTCTGTGATTCCATGAATTACATAACAGAAAAAGGGGATTTGCAAAGAGTATTTTCTCTTGTAAATAATTATCTGGATCCTGGCGGTATTTTTGTATTTGACCTGAATACACCATATAAATATCGGGAATTAATGGGGACTGCTACCATATGTGAAAACCGGGAGGAAGCCAGTTTTATCTGGGAAAATGATTATAACAGGTACACACGGATCAATGAATACGATTTGACGTTTTTTGTCCGGGAGAAAGACGGCAGATACCAAAAATACGAAGAAACACACTATCAGCGGGCATATGAGATAAAAAAAATAAAAGAACTGATAGAAAAATCCGGTCTGGAATGGGTAGCCTGTTACGAGGCCTTTAGCGAAAAGGCGCCGGGAGAGAAAAGCGAACGGGTATACTGCATTGCCAGAGAATGTACCAAAAATAAAGGAGGCACAAAACATGTCAGATTACATCGTAAGGGCAACGGCGGCAAACGGACAAATCCGCGCGTTTGCCATCACGTCAAGGGAACTCACAGAAACTGCAAGAATACGCCACAACACAAGTCCGGTTATGACAGCCGCACTTGGAAGGCTTTTATCCGGCGCCGTCATGATGGGCGCTATGATGAAAGGGGAAAAGGATCTTCTGACCATACAGATTCAGGGCAGCGGCCCGGCAAAAGCGCTGACGGTAACCGCAGATTCCGCAGGGCATGTCAAAGGCTATCCCGAAGTGGCAGACGTGATACTGCCGCCCAATGCACAGGGGAAGTTAGACGTAGGCGGCGCCATTGGCATCGGCGTGATGAGCGTCATAAAAGACCTTGGCATGAAAGAACCCTATGTAGGGCAAATCGCGCTGCAGACCGGGGAGATTGCAGATGATCTGACTTATTATTTTGTTACTTCAGAGCAAATTCCTTCTTCGGTAGGGCTTGGCGTACTGATGAATAAAAATAACACGGTAAAACAGGCGGGCGGGTTTATTCTGCAGCTTATGCCGTTTACGGATGAAGAAACGATTGCAAAATTAGAAAAACAGATTGCAGATTTAAAGAGCATTACAGCGCTGCTGGAAAAAGGAGACACACCGGAGCAGCTATTAAAAGAGGTGCTCGGCGACATTCCATTTGAAGTGACAGATACGCTTCCGGCCAGCTTTCACTGCAACTGTTCAAAGGAGCGGATATCAAAATCTCTGGCCACGATTGGCAGGAAAGATTTAGATGAAATGATAGCGGATGGCAATGGTATTGAGGTGAAATGTCATTTCTGCAATACCAGTTACCAGTTTGACACTGAGGAGTTAAAGGAGATACGACATTGAAAGACGGGTATATCAAAACAGCGGCGATAACGCCGGATACAAAAGTGGCGGACACCATATATAATACAGAGCAAATTTGTAAAAAAATAATAGAATGCAGTGTAAATGGCGCAAAGATTTTGGTTTTCCCGGAGCTTTGTATTACAGGCTACAGCTGCGGGGATTTGTTTTTGCAGGATTTGCTTTTGGATAAAGCGATGGAGGGGCTTTTAAAGATTGCAGCTACGACAAAAGAGTTGGACGCTATTGTATTTGTCGGCCTTCCGGTTCGTTACAGGGGCAAGCTTTACAATGCAGCGGCGGTAGTCAGCCGTGGAGAGGTACTGGGGATTGTGCCAAAGACATATCTGCCCAATTACAATGAGTTTTATGAGCTGCGCCATTTCTCCAGAGGAATGGAGGATACCGTTGAGATTGAAATCGGAGGGGAAATAGTGCCGATGGGAACAAAGCAGTTATTTGTCTGCGCATCTGTGCCGGAGCTTGTCATTGCCATAGAAATCTGCGAAGATCTCTGGGCGCCAGACCCGCCTGGTACGATGCATGCTTTGTCCGGCGCAACGGTGCTTGTGAATCTTTCTGCAAGCGACGAGGCAATCGGAAAGGATGCTTATCGAAGAGAACTCGTATGCGGACAGTCGGCAAGGCTTCTTTGCGGCTATATTTATGCCAGTGCGGGAAACGGGGAATCGACGCAGGATGTGGTATATTCCGCTCACAATATGATTGCAGAAAATGGAATGTTGCTGGCGGAATCTGCGCGGTTTGCAAACGATACTATTTATACGGAAATAGATGTAAAGAAGCTTTCGCAGGAGCGCAGGCGCAATACGGCTTTTGAAACCTGCGGGGATGCGGACTGCTATGAAGAAACGGAGTTTCAGCTGAAGCCGGAAACCACAGAGCTGACGCGTTTTATTGACCCTGCGCCGTTTGTGCCGGGGAAGAAAAAGGAACGCCAGAAACGCTGTGACGAGATTTTGACGATTCAGTCCATGGGGCTTTGCAAACGGCTTGAGCATACAAATTGCAAGTGTGCGGTAGTGGGAATCTCCGGAGGCCTGGATTCTACACTGGCGCTGCTTGTGACAGTACGTGCATTCGACGCTTTGGGACTGTCCCGTGAAGGGATTAAAGCGGTGACGATGCCTGGGTTTGGAACGACGGATCGAACCTATCAAAATGCAGTCAATATGATAAAGAGTTTAGGCGTAACCTTTCTGGAAGTGCCAATCCAAAATGCGGTCAGTTTGCATTTCGAGGATATCGGGCAGGATGAGAAATGCCATGATGTAACGTATGAAAATGCCCAGGCGAGAGAGCGTACCCAGATACTGATGGATATTGCAAACAAAGAGGGCGGCATGGTGATCGGAACCGGAGATATGTCGGAACTGGCGCTTGGCTGGGCGACGTATAATGGAGATCACATGTCAATGTACGGCGTGAATTCCTCCGTGCCCAAAACGCTGGTGCGGCATCTGGTGCATTATTATGCGGACACCTGTAAAGATAAAACGCTGAAAAAAATTCTGCTTGACGTACTTGATACACCTGTGAGCCCGGAGCTTCTGCCGCCGAAGGAGGGCGAAATATCCCAGAAGACGGAGGATTTGGTGGGGCCTTATGAGCTGCATGATTTTTTCCTGTATTATATGCTGCGCTTTGGATATCCGCCTCAAAAAGTTTATCGTTTGGCATGCAGGGCATTTGCAGGCGTATATGAGGACGAGGTGATTTTAAAATGGCTAAAAAATTATTATCGGAGATTTTTCTCGCAGCAGTTTAAACGATCCTGCCTGCCGGACGGACCGAAGGTGGGGACGGTTGCGCTTTCGCCGAGAGGGGATTTGCGGATGCCGTCGGATGCGTGTGTGAGGATTTGGATGGAGGAGCTTTAAAATGCAATACAGAAAAGACCGCAGGGGAAATGACCTGTCCGTACTGGGGTACGGCTGCATGCGTTTTACCAGAAAGGGCAGCGGCATCGACATGGAAAAAGCGGAACAGGAGCTGATGCATGCGATTGCGCAGGGCGTCAATTATCTGGATACTGCATATATTTATCCAGGCAGCGAGGCGGCGGTGGGGGAAATCCTGCATAAAAACCACTGCAGGGATCAGGTATATATCGCGACAAAACTGCCGCATTACATGATAAAATCCATGGAAGGTGTGGAAAAAACCTTTCAGGAAGAATTGCGGCGCCTGAAAACAGATCATATTGATTATTACCTGATGCATATGCTGACTGATACCGACACCTGGGAGAAGCTGAAAAAAATGGGAATGGAAGACTGGATAAAGGAGAAGATGAAAAGCGGTGCAATCCGCAATATTGGATTTTCCTATCATGGGCATACGGCTGTATTCAAACAGCTTGTGGATGCATACGACTGGGATTTCTGTCAGATCCAGTACAACTACATGGACGAGCACAGCCAGGCCGGGAGGGAGGGCCTGCTCTATGCCAGTCAAAAAGGTATCCCGGTTATTATTATGGAACCGCTGCGCGGCGGGCGTTTGGTAAATCTATTGCCCAAAAGCGCCAAGCGGCTGTTTGAGCAGGACGGGCAGCGCCGGACTGCTGCAGAAATGGCCTTCCGCTGGCTCTATAATCAGCCGGAGGTTACATGTGTGCTTTCCGGAATGAATTCATTGGAGATGATTGACGAAAATATAAAAACGGCAGATAAAGCTGTTGTCGGGCATTTTTCCAAAGAGGACGAGATTTTGATCAAACAGGTAAAGGAGGAAATCCAGAAAAACGTAAAAGTAGGCTGCACCGGCTGCGGCTATTGTATGCCCTGTCCGTCAGGCGTGGATATTCCGGTGACCTTCCGCTGCTACAATGAGATGTATTCGGAAACAAAGGGCGGCGCCAGAAAAGAATATCTGCAGTGTACTGCATTTCGAAAGAATCAGAGCAGCGCGTCACAATGTATTGAATGTGGGAAATGTGAGCAGCATTGTCCGCAGCAGATTCCAATACGGAAGGAATTAAAGCAGGCAGTAAAAGAACTGGAGACATTGCCATATAAGGTGGCAAAAAAAGGGATAGCATTATTTAAGTTATGGTAAAATAAAGGAACATAAAATATCCGATGCAGTTGAAACAGAAACTGGATCGGATATTTTAGATGGAAGGTATTAAAAAATCAAAGTCTGGAATAATCTAAATCTGTCTGACCTGTTCTTTTAAAGCGGTTTTACCTTCGCCTGCATGCAGAGTATCTCTGGTGTAGACAACAGTATACATAAATACAGATAACACAATTCCGGTAATTACGTCAAATACAGAGTGTTGTTTTAAAAACATAGTAGATAATACAATACTGATCATAAAAACTGCGGAACCATATCGAAGCCATTTATTTTCTTTAAAATCTGTACAGTGCCAAACGGCAATATTGACGCCAATGGAATTATATACATGGATGCTGGGGAACAGGTTGGTCGGTGTATCAGCCAGATAAAGTCCTTTTACCATATCTGTGAATATGTTGTCCCGTTCAAAAACAACCGGCCTTAAATGGTGTCCATTGGGGTATACAGTCGAAATAATCAGAAAAATAGTCATTCCGATAAATAAAAATGCACACAGTCTGTAGAATTCGTCTTTGTTTTTCAGTAAAAAATAAAGAACTGCTACAGCTACATATGCGAACCATAATAAATATGGAATAATAAAATATTCAATAAAAGGAATTTTGTCATCAATCGGCATGTGTATTACATGAAAATGATTGGTTACAGTCTGCTCAAGCCAGGAAAACCATGGAAGATACAAAAACAGATATAACAGCAAAAGGCCGTGTTTGTATTTCTGGCAGAATGTGCAGATTTTCTCCTTCAATGTTATGGGGTTACTTTCTGATAAGTTCACAATATCACCTTTTATCCTTGCTTTTTCATTATTATGCTCGTTGATTTGCATTATAGCACAGGAGTTTTTTGCCTACAATCCTGTTTTTCCTAAATTAATAAATTTTAGTAATTTCTTAAGATTTGGGGATTTGGATTCAAAATAAATTGTGTAATAATTCAGAGAAAAATCGGTTTTGTGATGGAGTGCACAGCGGCATTTATCAAATTCTGCTGCTATAAGTGCAACAGAATAAAATCATACTTTTTTCTGACGGCGGTAATTTTGGGTGTTGTTGCCGTGTCAGTTTGTTACGGCTCTGATATGCAAAAGATGCCGAAGGAAAATAGGGCGTAAGCATGCGCCAGGCTGGAGAGGCATAAACAACATTATTAAGAATTTGTGAAATCTCCTATATATTAACAAAAGTTTCAAAAAGTATGTTATAATAAAGCAGTAATAAGCAATCATACAGTATGGAGGTTTTAGCAAATGCTGCAGAGTACACAGGGCAGATTTGGGGAAGATGTGGACAGTTGGAAGACGCTTATGTTTATTTATACAAGTGCCTTAAAAGAAGTAAATACCAAACTGGAGATTTTAAACGAGGAGTTCAGGCACGTACATCAGTATAATCCGATTGAATATATCAAATCCCGTGTGAAGTCCCCGGAGAGTATTGTTAAGAAACTAAAACGTCATGGATATGAAAGCACCATCAGTAACATGATGGAGCATATAAACGACATTGCAGGCATCCGGGTTGTCTGCTCATTTACTTCCGATATTTACCGAATGGCGGAGATGATCGGCAAACAGAACGATTTGACGATTGTTTCAGTCAAGGATTACATCAGGCACCCGAAGCAAAGTGGCTATAAGAGCTATCATATGCTGGTTACGATTCCGATTTTTATGTCCGACCGCGTTGTTAATACTAAGGTAGAGATTCAGATCCGTACGATGGCAATGGATTTCTGGGCCAGCCTGGAGCATAAAATTTATTATAAGTTTGAAGGGAATGCGCCGGAATATATCAGCAGGGATTTGCGGGAGTGTTCTGGGATAGTGTCTATGTTAGATGCGAAAATGCTCAGTTTAAATGAGGCGATTTTAAAGGCCAAAAAGGAACAGGAAGAGGAGAACAGTATTTTGAAATAGAGTGCGGCATTTGGCCCATGCCTTGATGGGAAAAGAAACTGTCGGGAAGCAGACCGCTCGGAATACAGGAACAAAAGCAGCTCATATGAGCTGCTTTTGTTCCTGAAATTTTTTAAAAAGAAAAAAGAAGGCAAAACAACCATCTTTCTTCAGTTACCAATATTGGCAAAGATTTCTGTTTTAACCAGGGATGCGGATTGTATTCTGTTTTAAATGATGATATTATAACCATGGATTCCCGAATCTCCCTGCGGCTGATTTTGGGCCATATATACACAAATTTAATCGATCTGCGTTTCATGTACACTTTATAAATTTGTGTATATCTGACAAAAAATCATTTTGCAAAATCAGGTACAAAGGGAATTCCTGGAGTACATAACCGTATAAAGGACGGTTTTAAGGAGGGTTTTATGGACGCACAAAAAACATATTCTTTCTGGATGCAGAATCCGTATTTTGATGAGGAAACGAAACGGGAGCTGGCGGCGATTGCCGGTGACGAACGGGAAATTGCCGATCGCTTTTATAAAGATCTGGCTTTTGGCACGGGCGGCCTGCGCGGTGTGATTGGGGCAGGCACAAACCGGATGAATATTTATACCGTACGTAAGGCCACGCAGGGGCTGGCCAATTATATCATGCGGGAAGGCTTATCGGAAAGGGGCGTTGCCATTGCGTACGATTCCCGACATAAGTCGGCGTTATTTGCCGAAGAAGCGGCGCTTGTCCTTGCCGCAAACGGCATTCGGGCAAATGTATTTTCCAGGCTTTGCCCTACCCCGATGCTTTCTTTTGCCGTGCGAAAGCTTGGCTGTGCCGCAGGAATTGCCGTTACCGCGAGCCATAATCCGGCGGAATACAACGGTTATAAGGTTTACTGGGAAGACGGCGGACAGATTACGCCGCCGAGGGATCGGGATATTATTGAGGAAGTAAACGGTGTAACGGATTTTGCCCAGGTAAAAACGATGCAGAAAGAGGACGCCGTAAACGCGGGTCTATACGCCACAATCCCGGAAGAGGTATCTGATGCGTATATAGAGGTATTAAAGCAGTTACAGATCCATCCAGAGCTTATACGCAGGGAAGCCGCCGGCTTAAAAATTGTCTATACGCCGCTGCATGGCGCCGGAAATCTTCCGGTCAGGCGGATTTTAAAGGAACTGGGGTTTACGCAGGTTTATATGGTAAAGGAGCAGGAGGAGCCGGATGGGGATTTCCCTACGGTAGCCTCACCGAATCCGGAGGAGCCGGATGCGTTTTCCCTTGCGTTAAAGCTTGCCGGAGAAGTCGATGCAGATATTGTGCTTGCCACCGATCCGGACTCTGACCGTTTAGGCGTATATGCAAAGGATGGTAAGGACGGCGCTTATCGGAGCTTTACCGGAAATATGCTGGGGATGCTGCTATTGGAATATATCCTTTCCCAGAAAAAAGAAATGGGTGCGCTGCCCAAAAACGGAGCGGTTGTTACGACAATCGTATCCGGAAAAATGGCAAAGCGGATTACGGAAGAATACCAGGTAAAGCTGATAGAGACGTTGACCGGGTTTAAATATATCGGGGAGCAGATCCGTCTGTTTGAACAGGAACACAGCCTGGAATTTCTGTTTGGCTATGAGGAAAGCTACGGCTGCCTGATAGGTACATATGCCCGTGATAAAGATGCGGTTGCGGCGGTAATGGCCATTTGTGAGGCTGCAGTATGGTGCAGATACCAGGGAATGACGCTTTGCGATCAGATGGAACGCCTGTATCAAAAATATGGATTCTATCAGGAAACGCTTGATACGGCCATTTTAAAAGGTCAGGATGGGGCCAGAAAAATTGCCGCTATGATAGAAGGAATAAGGGAAAATGTCCCGGAGAGAATTGGCGGGGAAAAGGTTGTGCAGTTTACCGATTACCGCGAAGGCGTGCGGGTGGATTGCGTGAGCGGTAAAAAAGAAACAGTGGGGCTTCCCAGGTCCAATGTTTTATATTTTGGGTTATCAGAGGAAGGGTTTTGCTGCATTCGCCCGTCCGGCACAGAGCCAAAGATTAAGTTTTATATTGGGGTCAGGGCAGAAAGCCAGGAAACAGCGCAAAGGAAGCTTGCGAACTTAAAGGAGGCGCTCACTTCGCTTGTAAAAGGGCAGGAAGGCCCGGATTCGTCAGCAAATGCAGGGTGTGCGTATGAGGGATGAACGGGAGGTAAACCGGGCGTTAGAAGAATATGCGGATATGATCCGGCGCGTCTGCTTTTATCATCTGAAAAACAGGGCGGATTCTGAGGATGTGTTCCAGGAGGTATTCTTAAAATATATGCTGCATGAAGAACCGTTTTCGGATAAGGATCATGAGCGGGCGTGGCTGCTGCGCGTTGCGATCAATGCCTGTAAAGATTACCTGAAAAGTTTTTTCAGGCGCAATGTGATTTCCATGGAGCTTATAAATGAGATGGAGGCAGAAATCCAGGATGGACACAGGGAAGTGCTGGATGCAGTGCTGTCTCTGCCAAAAAAATATAAGGATGTGATTTATCTGCATTACTATGAGGGATATTCTGCGCCGGAAATCGGAAAAATACTGAATAAAAAAGAGAATACCGTGTATTCCCTGTTGTCGCGGGGACGCAATCTTTTAAAGGATTTCCTTACGGATGAGGAAGGTTCTTTTGGAAAGGCCGGGAGGTGAAGGAATTGGCGAATAAACTACAGGATGCATTTGACAACATTCAGGCGGAACCTCAATTGATAGAATCGACCAGGCAATTCCTTTCAAATGAGCGCCAAAAGAAAACGAGGCGCACAGCCCGCCCGGCGTTTGGGAAGGTTGTGGCGACAGCCTGCATGATCCTGCTCCTGACAACTGGGATTGGAGGATATTTTTGGACCCAGGAGGCGGTTTCTTATGTAAGTATTGATGTGAATCCGTCTATAGAGCTGGCATTGAACCGTCTGGATCGGGTCGTATCCGTAAAGGCATTTAATGCAGAGGGCGTGGAAGTGTTAAACGGTTTATCTTTAAAGGGGAAGAGCTATATGCGGGCAATTGATGTGATTGTGGAAAGCGAAGCCATGGGCGCTTACCTGGCGGAAGGAGAGGAGCTTGTATTTACCGTAGCGGCCAGGGAAGAACGGCAAGACGAGCTAAAATCCGGGGTAGAGAGCTGCGCAGGACAGCTTGGGCATAAAAGCCAGAGCGTCAGTGTAGACATGGAAACAGCCTCGCAGGCGCATGGCTGCGAAATTTCGCCTGGGAAATATTATGCCTGGCAGCAGCTGAAGCAATATGACGATACGGTAACGGTGGATGCGTGCAGGGATATGAGTATGACGCAGCTGCATGATTTGATTTCGGAGCATGAGAAGGATCATGGGCATGAAGAAAGCCATGCGGAAGAACAGGATCAGATGGAAGAAAGAAGCCATGCAAAAGAGGAGGAGCATGTGGAAGAAAGAAGTCATACGGAAGAAAAGGAGCATGTGGAAGAAGGAAACCGTGTGGAACAACAAAACTTTGTGGAACAGGAAAGAAGCGCAGAGGAAGAAAGTCATTTCGAGCCGGAAGCGGATCCGGAGGAAAATCATGCAGGGAATGGGCATAAGAAAAAAAACAGTCACAGGCAGAATCAAGGGCATAGGTGAAGGCAGAATATTGAACGAGTAACGGACATAGAATAAATTTATTTGTATTTGTCAGGAAAAAGAATGCGCATAATGTTTTGGCCGCGGTCTGTAAAAATTTTTTTCAGTTTGTTGCAAGGATTTTGTATATTCAATCGTATTCTATATGAAAGGCAAAAACAAACCGCAAATTATAAGGAGGCAAATGAAATGAAGTTATTAAAAAAAGGTAAAAAAGCGCTTATCATCACATTGACAGCCGCTATGCTCTCAGGTGGCCTGGCTGCGCCGGTAATGGCCCATGGACATGGGGGCGGCCATCATGCCAGTACAGGTGTAAGCAGCAGTCATCATGAAACAGATTATCATGAAACTGCGCATCACAACAGCAGCGTAAGCACTAAAAAAAGCACAAAAGGATATTATTGCGCCTATCACTGCAAAAACCATAAGAAGAAAAGCAATTGTAAGAAGTATTGTACAAAGCATCATACGACCCATAAAAACGGGAAGAAACATAAGTGCGCGTAATGGCAGTGAAATAGAGGGCTTTTGCGTTCTATAATAAGCATTCTCAAAAACAATAAAAATATCCCATGGGAGGATCCTGCGATAAAAACACGGATCCCCATGGGATATTTTTATAATGATGCTGTTAAGCGATATCTGCAGAAGTTTCTTCTGTGCCGTTTTTCCATGCATCGAATTTCTTGATGACGGCATCATAAGTCCTCTGGGAGATATCGGGAAGCTTACTGCCCCAGCTCTTGGTTGCCTGTCCAAAACCTTTCTTAAATGCTTCTAACAGCTCGTCTGCCTTGTCTGGATTGCTGCCGCTTAACGCCTTGGCAAAATCCAGAATACGATCTGAAGTCTGTTCTACGCCCCAGTAGCCGTCATCTGCAATATCTGCCTGCGCCTGCGCCGCTACTTCCGGAGAAACAGTAAAATTGCCGCCTGCTAAGAAACGCCACATGCTGTCTGCGTTGCCGATCGCCGTACCCTGTTTGGTCATCATCTGTTCTACGAGACTGCGAAGCTGTGAAACTCTGTTTTCGGAATCTGCTTTTAATTTGCTGATCAGAGCAGAATTTTTCTTTACGTAATTTGTGTTGACAGTGGAAGAGCTTTTCTCGTATACTACGCCGCTTTCCTGCGTTTTACTCTCCTTTGTTTCTTTGGAAACTTCTTTTTCGGAACCTTTTGCAGCTGTCGTTTTAGTTGCTGCAGAAGCATAGGAAGTGTTATTTACTGCATTTACACTCATAATACTTACCCTCCTTGGCATAATAATTCATATCCTGAAATCTGGTGTCAATTAACATATCGGCAGCCGCTGAGAAAAAGTAAAGTGGAATTGATCTTTTTTTCAAATAATGGTAAAATCATGTATACAATATACATCCACTACAGTATGGTCCATGGAGGAGGGACTTGAATGGAGAAGATAAACGTAAAGGCATTAGCCAAAGTGAACCTGGGACTGGATGTGCTTCGAAGAAGGGAAGACGGTTACCATGAGGTTAAGATGATTATGCAGACCATTCACCTGTATGATCAGCTGGAGATTAAAAAGACAAAGGAGCCTGGAATTTTTATCCAGACAAATCTGGATTTTCTGCCGACGAACGAAAATAATCTGATTTATAAAGCAGCAAAGCTATTACAGGATATGTATGGGATGAAAAATGGAGTTGCTGTGGATTTGCAGAAATATATTCCAATAGCAGCCGGGATGGCAGGAGGGAGTACGGATGCGGCGGCGGTTTTATATGGAATGAATAAGTTATTTGGTTTGAAACTGAAGCATACGAAACTGATGGAGATAGGTGTTTCGATAGGAGCGGATGTGCCATATTGTCTGATGCGCGGGACGGCTCTGGCAGAAGGAATTGGCGAAAAGCTGAGGAGCCTGCCGCCGATGCCGAAGTGTCCGGTCTTAATTGCAAAGCCAGGTATCAGTGTTTCGACAAAGCTTGTTTATGAGAATTTAAATTTAAGTGATGCTATGGTACATCCAAATATTGACGCTCAGATCGCAGCAATTCGCAGGAAGGATTTGAATGGGATAACAGCGCATATGGGCAATATTTTAGAAACGGTTACAATTCCAAAGTATCCGGTAATTGACGAGATAAAACGCTGCATGTTGGAAAACGGTGCGGCAGGCGCCATGATGAGCGGAAGCGGGCCTACGGTTTTTGGACTTTTTTCAGACGGGCTTACAGCAAGGGCAACTTTTGATGCGATGCGTAAATCGCATCTGGCGAAGCAGGTTTATCTGACAAGTATTTACAATAACCGAAGGTAACATATATGGAGGGACTATGGATGAATTAGAATTAAATACCAATGCATATCTGCCTTTGCGGGATGTGGTATTTCATACTTTGCGGGAAGCAATTTTAAAAGGCGATTTAAAGCCGGGAGAGCGGCTGATGGAATTACAGCTGGCAGCTAAACTGGGTGTGAGCCGGACACCGATCCGGGAAGCTATCCGCATGCTTGAACAGGAAGGGCTTGCAGTGACGATTCCCAGAAAGGGAGCCCAGGTTGCGGCTATGACAGAGAAGGATATGGAGGACGTTTTGCAAATCCGGGAGGCTCTTGAAATTCTGGCCGCACAGCTTGCCTGTAAAAAAATTACAGGTGCACAGCTGGCTGCGCTTGAGGATAATGTAGCCCAGTTTAAGGCGGCGGCAAAAGCTTCTGATTTGAAGTGGATGGCACAGGCTGATATTGATTTTCATGATATGATTTATCAGGCAGCTGCCAATCCGAAGTTGGTACTGATGTTAAATAATTTACGGGAACAGGTCTACCGCTATCGTGTGGAATATATCAAAGACGATAAGAACCATCCGCGTCTAATCGAAGAACACAGACAGATTATCCTGGGACTTAAGCGCAGGGAAAAAGATTATGTAACGGAAATGATGAAGCGGCATTTGGTGAATCAGGAGATTGCAGTTAAGGATATTATCCGCGCACAGGAATAAAACGGGAAAAGAAAGACGATACTAAGGTAGGAACAGCATTTTGCTGTTCCTACTTTTTTATTGGGATGGGTGAACAGATGGAAAAAGAACTATCGAAAAATAAAGACGCCTTTTTAGCCCTGTTAGGCAAATCTGCCGACATTAAGAAAAAGACCATGCAGCTGGGAAAGGAGAAGGATATCAGCTGTTTTATTGCGTATATAGAGGTGACAGGCGGGAGTTTTCTGTTTGAAAATTCTGTTGTTGGGAAACTGTTAAACCAGTTTTGTGAAATGTCCGGAGAAGAGATTCGGGAGAGCTTAAAAAAGAATGCCCTGGGTATTTCAGATATGACCTTGTTTGATACGATTGAGGAAGCGGCAGGCGGCATGTTTGCAGGAGATGTAATTTTATTTGTGGACGGCCTGGATCAGGCGGTGAAGATTCCGGATAAGGGTTATCCGGCAATGTCCCTGCAGGCGCCGGATTCTGAAAAGGTCATCCGCGGCTCAAGAGAAGGATTTATGGATTCTATCAAGGTCAACAGTGCGCTGATCCGAAAACGTCTGCGGACAACGAAGCTGAAAGTGGAAGAAATTCAGGTTGGTACGCGTACAAGTACGAATGTAGATCTGGTTTATATGGAAGACCTGGTGTATCCCTCGTTATTGAACGAGGTGAAGAAACGCTTAAGCCGCTATGAAATTGACGGAATTTTGGACAGCGGTATGCTTGAGCAGCTTTCAGAGGAAAAATGGTATTCTCCGTTTCCGCAATTTCAGACAACACAGCGGCCGGATCGGGCAGCGATGGCAATTTTGGAGGGCCGGATCGTAGTGCTGGTAGACAATTCTCCGACCGGTCTGATTCTTCCGACAGATTACAACTCGTTCCTCAAGACAAGCGATGATATGTATAACCGATGGGAAATTGCATCGTTTGGGCGGCTGCTCCGTTATATAGCGGCGTTTTTTGCAATGACAGTACCGGGACTTTATCTGGCAGTGACGAATTTTCACACACAGGTATTGCCCACGACACTTCTTTTGTCTTTTGCAGCGGCCAGACAGGGGGTGCCGTTTCCGGCAGTTGTAGAGATCCTGCTGATGGAAATTGCATTTGAGCTGTTGCGTGAGGCCGGCGTGCGGCTGCCCGGCGCGATGGGAAATACCATTGGGATTGTAGGAGGATTAATTATTGGACAGGCGGCTGTAGAGGCGAATATTGTGAGTCCGATTGTAGTTATTGTAGTTGCGTTTACGGCGCTTTGCTCCTTTGCCATACCAAATGAAGAATTTGCAACGTCGTTTCGGCTGTTAAAATTTTTGTTTATCTTTTTGAGCTCGTGGCTGGGATTTTACGGATTTTTATATGGTCTTTTACTGGTGCTGACGCATCTTTCTCATTTGAAGAGCTTTGGGATTCCGTACCTTATGCCGTTTGTCGGTGCAGATTTAAACCACTATGACGATGAAAGAGATTCCCTGATACGCCAGCCGCTGTTTTTGATGCGGCGGCGTCCGATCTATGCGAAAAGAAATCAGAGAGTACGTTTGAGAAGGAAGGATAGCCATGTTTTCAAAAAATAATAAAATATCAAAGCGGCAGATGTTTCGGCTGCTGACCTATGATTTGCTGGGGATAGGCACACTGATTTTGCCTTCGGCGCTGGCGCAGAATACGGAAAGGAACGGGATGCTCTCTATAGTTGCAGGACTTGCGGCAGGACTTGTCTATAGTCTTATGATTGGCTGGGTTGTAAATTCCATGAAGGAGGGGGAGAGCTATTCTGCCTGTTTGAAACGCTGTTTTGGAAAAGTGCTTGGAACACTTGCGATTTTTTGGTATGTCATTTATTTTTTGTGTCTTGGCGGTTATGTGTCTTATATTTTCGGTCATCTGATAGTGACAGAGCTTTTAAAGGAACAGTCATTTTACTGGATAGTGACAGGTATTTTAGGATTGGCCGCGTATGCAATTTTTCAGGGAATTGAAGGGCGTGCACGGATTTATGAGATTTTGTTCTGGTTTTTGATGGCGCCGCTTTTTGTCATGCTGTTTTTTGCGGCAAGGGACGTAGAACCCGCCCGGCTGTTTCCACTGTATGGAAACGATATAGGAGAGATTTCTCTTGGCGTTTATTTTAGCTTTGAAGTATTTTCACTTGTTGGGATTGCGCTGTTTCTGGCGCCGTTTGCCAGAAAAAGGACTTCAGTCCGGGGTGCATGCGTGGGAGCGGTTGTATTCAGCGGGGCAGTGCTTCTGGCGCTGTATGCAATTTTGCAGGGGCTCTTTGGCAGCGCGTCCATGCAGACGATGGAATATCCGGCGGTGACTTTGATGAGTATGATTCAGATTCCGGGCGGTTTTTTGCAGAGACAGGACGCCTTGATGGTAGCAATCTGGTTTTTTACGGTATTTGCATTGTTAAGCAGCAGTATGTTTTACGCTGCAGAGAATTTAAAGGAACTTACAGGAGGAAAAATGGAAAAATGGTGGATACTTCTGACCGCCCTGGCTTTGTTTGGTATTTCTGTATTCAGCTACCGCTCCGCAGAGTTTACAGGGTTTTTGCATAAATTGTTTTTGTATGCCGCGACACCACTTGCGGTTGTAATTCCGCTTTTAGCGGGAATCTGTATGAAATTTCCAGGTAAAGGGAGAAGAATTGCTTCGTGCGCAGTATTGTTTGTAAGTGTTTTTATTTTGTCCGGCTGCAGTACGACAGAGCTGGAAAACCGAAGGTTTCCGTTGGCCATGGGAGTGGACGGCAAGGAGGATGCATGCCGGATTAGCTATAAATTTCAGGATCTTTCCAAAATTGCCAATGAAAACGCAGACAGTGAAAGCACGACGGATTTTTATATAGAAGAAAAAGATTTTTTTACTGCGATTTCAAAGTATGCAAATGAATTGAATAAGATTCTGGATTATAACCATATGAAGGTGTTGGTGCTTTCGAAGGATTTTGTGGAGAATGAGAGGGCGCTTATAAATTTTTTGGATATTTGCAGTAAGAAAAGCCTGATTGCCAGAAATACACTGCTGTTTTTTGCGGAAGATGCATCTGCAGTTCTGGCTTTGGACTCGAATCTGGATACGACAATTGGGAGTTATCTGGAGGAAATGATTGAAACCAGGGAAGATTATAAGTTAAAAGATGCGGTGACTTTAGGGGATTTGTACAATGACAGGGAGAACAGGGAACAGCTATTACTTGTGCCGGTGCTTTCGGAAAATGGAGGAATTCCGGTGATTGAAAGTTATTATGCGGTTGGGGGCGGAGTACCAAAAGGGGAGATTGAAGTGAGTGAGGCAGTGCTGTCTTATCTGAGCCAGGGAAAATTAAAGAAGCTGATGTTTTCTTTGCAGGATGGGACGGCGATTACAGTGAATCGGATAAAAGTGCATGGAGATTTTTCAAGGGGGGATGGGGTGGTGTATCATGACAGGATCCATATAGAGGTGATTGTGGAGAAGGATATTGAAACCGGGAGCCAGGCAGAAAAAGAGATCCGCAGAGAGATCCGGGAATTGCTGAAAGAGCAGCTCGCGGAAAGTGCGAATGAGCTTTTGGAGGGGAAAGGTATTGATATTACAAATAGTTTTAATAAGCTGGGGATGTCAGACAGGGGGAAGTATGAGGAATATAAGGATGATTTGGGAAAGTATTTAAAGGAGCTGGAACATGAGTTCGAGGTGGAGGTAGTGCTTTTGAATGAGAGGGGTTAAAAAAGGTGTATAAGATTTCGGGTTTTGGGAAGGATTAAACTGCGGAAGGCGTTTTGGGGTGATTTGGATTGGAGACAGTGCATTATCCATTCCGTCATTCCCTGACCCCTGTATGACTACGGTTGCGTTATGTTTAAATTGCCGGACGGCATGGAGGTATCCTTTAGGTATCCCGTTTAGCAGAAGCATAACAGCCTAAATTTAAAACCGTAGTCAGGGGAAAACGGCTTTTCGGAATAATATATTTGATGGAAAGGAAAGAAATTTGTAATGAAGAAGATAGCACAGGTATTTTTATATGGTATGGTTGGATGTGTTTTAATTGCGGGGGCGTTCCGGTATCGGTCCCATAGGCTGCAGGAGGGGATGGCAGAGCGGATTTTGCGATTTCATGTGATTGCAAACAGCGATGAGCAGACGGATCAGGAACTGAAACTTAAGGTGCGGGACAGAATCGGAGAGTATTTGGGCACAGAATTGGATGGCGTCGGGGATTTGGCGGAGTGTGAACAGGTGGTGAAGGAGCATCTGACTGAAATTGAGGATTGTGCGGAGTCAATTATTGAAGAGGAAGGATATACATATCCTGTAAGGGCAATGGTAGGGGATTCCGAATTTCCGGAAAAAACATATGGCAGCTATACATTTCCTGGAGGAACATACCGGGCGCTTAAAGTTATCATCGGAGAGGGTGCAGGCAAAAACTGGTGGTGTGTTATGTACCCGAATCTGTGTTTTGCCAATAGTGTTTATGAAGTAGTAGACGAGGATTCTGATCAGAAGCTGCGGGCGGTACTGACGCAGGACGAATATGCTGAAATCATGGCGGAAGGGAAGATACGGATTGGGTTTAAATACTTAAATTTTTTTCATTGAGTAATCAAAATTAATACTTTGGAATGGACACTCTATCGGTATGATTGATAGCGGCAGATTGTCAGGAATGTAGAGAACCCATATTTATACCGGCTTGTGATAGAAAAACTGATGGGTGGGGCGCTATGGGATTGGGTAGACCATATAATTTGTTACAGATTTTTCTTTCTCTTATTTTTGTCCTTATAAGGATTCGTAACATGAGGAAAAATATGCGGTTACTTTGATGGAAATGAAAAGTCAAAACGAGTGCAGGAAAAATGTGAGGTTATAAATATGGCAATGTGGAATCCGTGGCGCGGCTGCCACATACATAGCGAGGGATGCAGGTATTGTTAGCAGCCCTCTCTCCCTGGCGGCTACATCATTCCATTCCAAACCCAAAGTAAAGCTGCACGATCTCCCATAAATAGGAGAATTGCATTTCTGCCGAAAATCATTTATAATACAAAAAGACAAAATAAACAGGAGAGATTACATATGAAAAAAGAGGTACTCGTAACAATTCGGGGCATGCAGTTTACAAAACAGGAAGAAGGGGATTTGGAACCGATTGAAGTAATTATGGCAGGTGATTACTATAAGAAGAACAACAAGCACTACGTAATCTATGACGAGATAATAGAAGGCTTCGACGGCACGACAAAAAATATTATCAAACTGCAGCAAAATTGCGTAGATATTATCAAAAAAGGCGTCGCAAATGTACATATGACCTTTGAAAAAAACAAGAAAAACGTTACCTGCTACGATACGCCATACGGAAGCCTGATGCTTGGCATCAACGCTAAAAAAATTGATATTCAGGAAAAAGAAGACGATATCAGTGTCCGTGTGGATTATGCATTGGAATTGAATTATGAGCATCTGGCAAACTGTAACATCAAAATGGCGATTCGTTCCAGAGAAAGCAGAGATTTTCACATCTGCTCTTAAGGAATATGATGGATAGAACAGAGTATTGCTCAGATTTTGGGGTGTTCACAGTAACAAAACAGCTGCCATACCGGAAATGAATATTTCCGTGATATGGCAGCTGTTTATAATATATCAGGATACTGCGCCATTGTCTGATGACAAAGGCATATGAGAATGACCTCACAGCGCCTGTTATTTTTGTAACCTGGCACTGGCTTCTTTGTATTTCTTCTGTAATCTGGCCCGAAGCCCTTTTTTGACAGGGGCAGCAGTGGTAATAGAACCATGCAGACCTTTGACAGAAGTAATATAGAGTCCGCTGACAACTGCTTTCACCTCTTTTTTGACGGGGATATTGTCAAATATAGCAGCGTCACAGATGAAGGTCATAATCTTAGGGCCGGCTTTGGCCTTGACAACCGGAACCTTGGAACCACGCATCAGCCTGGGGGTCTGCGCCACTACGGCTGGCGGAAGTCCGGCATCTTTGATTTTCATCCTCTTTTTATCAATAATCAGAAGGGAAACGGTCTGAGATGTGGATTGGATTTGTACCTGCTGTTCTTCCTGCTTCTTTTGCATGCGTTTTCCCAGGAAGTACAATACAACGAAAGTAATAGCCAGGATGGCCAGGATAACCAGTAATACGATGGTGACTGTTGACACAATAAACTCCTCCTTATTCATATCTGTAAAAATGCCGCAGGGGATGCCCAATGGGGCTTCCTGTACATAAATAACAGTTTAGATAACTACTGTCCTGAAGGAGCCGGCTCAAAATTGCAGAGCTGGCAATTTGTGTGCATCACAAAACATGTAACAGGGCAGTTTACCTGAACTGATGCAAGTATTGTAACATTAATAGAAGGAAAAAGCAATAAAACCTTTTATTTTCTGTTTAAATATGTTATGTTAGAGTTGTTGTTCAAATTCGCATCGGTCAATTTGCTGGCAGATATCGTTTTTGAAATATAATAGAATTAATTTACAAATATGAGAGGTATCATGATGAAGAGAAAAACAGTTGCAGCTTTATTGGTATGTACGGCAGTCGCACTGACCGCAGGATGCGGGAATTCAGGAGGCGGATCCGGTACGGAAGCCGTATTGGAAGACAGCACGGAGTCACAGCCGAGTGTTAATAGTGCGTATAACGTGGAAGATTATGTGACACTGGGTGATTACAAAGATATAGAAGTGACATTAAATGAAGCGGATTATCAGGTGGACGATAAGAGCGTCACGGATTATATTGAACAGATGATTTCCTATTACAGTCCCTATCAGGTGGATGAGTCCAAAAAAGTAGTGGAAAAAGGCGATATTGTAAATGTGGATTATGTTGGTAAGAAGGACGGCGAGGCATTTGAAAATGGTTCGGCTCAAAATCAGCTGATTGATACCGGCACAAACAGCAGTCCTGCCAGTCCTGTGAATTCCAACATGAGCACTGGTTTTATTGAAGGATTTTCTGACGGACTGATTGGAGCAAATGTTGGGGATACCGTAGACTGGGATGTGACATTTCCGGAAGATTACGGGGTAGAGGATTTGAATGGACAGGCTGTAACATTTACGTTTACGGTGAATTCCATTCAGAAGCCGGTGAGCGCTTCGGAAATAGATGATAATTTTGTAAAGGAGAATTTTGGATCAGATACGCTGGAAGCATTTCAAAAAGATATCCGTTCCTATCTGGAACAGGATGCAAAAGAAAAACAGGAATCGGATAAACGTTCTGCGGTCCTTCAGGTTCTAATGGAGCGGTGCAGTGTATCAGGTTTTCCAGAGGGATTATTAGAAATGCGAATGGATGAATATACGGAAGGCTTCCGGAATCAGTACTGCCCGGAAGGTACGGATTTGGATGAATTCCTGCAAAGCAATTACAATATGACACAGGAAGAATTTGAAAACCAGAGCAGAGAATACATGGAGACAAACCTGACACAGGAACTGATACTGGAAGCAATTGCCGAAAAAGAGAAAATAGAGTTTGATCAGGAAGGATTCGATGAACATGTTTCCAATATTATGGCGAACGCCGGATATGGATCTGCAGAGGAAGTATATGAGAGCTATGGCTCAGATACAAAAGCCGGAGAGGAGTATCTGCGCAAAGTTTATGTAGACAACAAAGCGCTTGGTATGGTTGTGGATCAGGCGAAGGTAACTTATACAAAAGCAGAAGAACCGGAAAACACAGAAGCTGTGGCAGATACAGAACAATAGTACAGGGCAAAAGGAGACAAAAGGACATGGAACTTACAAATATTCGGGATTTATACCGGAAGAAAGAAGATTATTTGGAGAAAACAATTACCGTCGGAGGTTGGGTGAGAAGTATCCGCGGTTCTAAGAATTTTGGATTTATCGTGGTGAATGACGGGACATTTTTTGAACCTCTGCAGGTAGTATACCACGATTCATTGTCAAATTTTGCAGAGGTGGAAAAGTTAAATGTAGGGGCTGCGATTATTGCAACCGGCAAGCTGGTAGCTACGCCGCAGGCGAAGCAGCCTTTTGAAATTCAGGCGGATGAGGTTGTGATTGAGGGGGAAAGTGCACCGGATTATCCGCTGCAGAAAAAGCGGCACACATTTGAATATTTGCGTACGATTTCTCATCTGCGTCCAAGGACGAATACATTCGAAGCGGTATTTCGGGTACGTTCTCTGATTGCTTATGCCATTCACAAATTTTTCCAGGAGAGGGACTTTGTCTATGTGCATACGCCGATTATTACAGGAAGCGACTGTGAAGGCGCGGGCGAGATGTTTCGGGTTACTACGCTGGATCCGGAGAATTTGCCCAAAACCGGGGAAGGAGAAGTGGATTATACAAAGGATTTCTTTGGAAAGCCGACAAATCTTACAGTCAGCGGCCAGTTAAACGGTGAAACTTATGCCATGGCATTTAAAAATATTTATACGTTCGGGCCGACTTTTCGGGCGGAGAATTCCAATACAACACGTCATGCAGCAGAATTCTGGATGATTGAACCGGAAATCGCATTTGCAGATTTAAATGATGATATGATATTGGCAGAAAGCATGTTAAAATATATCATCCGTTATGTATTGGAGCACGCGCCGGAGGAAATGCAGTTTTTCAACAGCTTTGTAGACAAGGGACTGATTGATCGCTTAAATCATGTGGCGGGTTCCGAATTTGCCCGTGTTACTTATACGGAAGCTGTGGAGATTTTAGAGAAGAACAACGACAGATTTGATTATAAGGTTTCCTGGGGAGCGGATTTGCAGACTGAGCATGAGCGTTATCTGACAGAAGAGGTATTTAAGCGTCCGGTATTTGTAACCGATTATCCCAAGGAGATTAAGGCGTTTTATATGAAATTAAACGACGATGGCAAGACCGTTGCAGCGGTAGACTGTCTGGTTCCGGCTATCGGGGAGATCATTGGCGGCAGCCAGAGGGAAGACGATTACGAAAAGCTTTTGGCCAGAATTCAGGAAATGGGCTTAAATGAAGAAGATTACAAATTTTATCTGGATCTCAGGAAGTACGGTTCGGCAAGACATGCGGGGTTCGGCCTGGGATTTGAGCGCTGCGTTATGTATCTGACCGGTATGGGCAATATCCGTGATGTGGTTCCGTTCCCAAGGACGGTAGGCAACTGCGAATTGTAATTTTTATTCACGGGTCAGGGATGTACATTCCATCAGAACATGATACATTTTTATAAAAAATGGGATAACTCCCCCTTTTGGATCATATAGTGATTTCAGAGGGGGAATTTTTTATGCAGAAAATGGAAAAAGAACGGACACTGGTAATGGATTTTATCAAAATCCTGTTTGTGATGTATTTTGTCACATTCATTTTGCTGCTGCTTTTGGCATGGGTACTCTATAAGGCGGAACCAGGAGAAATGGTCAGCAAAGTCTGGCTGATTGCTGTTTATATTATCAGCGGATTTTTAGGAGGCTTTTTGATTGGAAAAAGAACAAAAAGTAAAAAATTCCTGTGGGGATGCCTGATAGGAGCTTTGTATTTTGCCATTTTGTTTGCTGTATCTGTACTTTTGTATAAAGGGCTGTCGGAAGACTGGATACACCTGATTACAACGTGTATTCTTTGTGTAGTCTCAGGAACGGCAGGCGGAATGATAAGCTGAAAGCAGAAAAAACGGGAACTGTTGTATCGGACAGTTCCCGTTTTTTTCGCATATTATATATGATCCGTTCCTTCATCAAAAAACCTGCATCCACAGCGTCCGTGTTCTTTGACCTGATAAAGTGCGGCATCTGCTTTTTTGTACAAATCATCCGTAAAACCGATTTCGGAGTATGCGCCTCCCACACTTAAAGAAACTGGCGGAAGATCGTCGTTTGGATTTTTTAAAAGTTCATTCATATTACGGATTTTGGTTTGCACCAGCTCTTTTGGATTGGCAGAAAGATCCGTTAAAATAACAGCAAATTCATCGCCGCCAATCCGGGCGGGGTAATCCGTAGAACGGAAGCTGTCGGCTAAAAGGGCGGCCACCTTTTTTAAAACATGATCGCCTGCTTCATGGCCGTAGCCGTCGTTGATCAGTTTGAATTTGTCCACATCTATTATCAGCAGGGCCAGAGGACTTTGTATTGCGCCAAAATGATCCTTTAGCTGGTCAAAAGCACCCCGGTTAATAAGTCCTGTAAGCGGGTCATGCTCTGCCTGGTGCCTTAAGGAGAGTTCGTTGGCGGCGTTCAGCTCAAAGATATTGTTGTAGGTCAGCGCCAGATATTTAAATTCATATGAACCGACAAATTCCAGCCGTTTGTCCTCTTTGATATTCTTTACATAAATCTGAAGCGGATTTATGATAAGCCGGACAATTAAAAAGAAAACAATCAGATTTTCGATAAAAAGGATACTGATTAAAATCTGCTGCCTGACCAGAGAACGTTTCAGCACAGCGGAGCTTTCTTTCTGAACGAGCTGTGTATATTCGACTACATTGTCTACAAAATAGGAAATATCTTTCATAATTTTAGCCTTTGATTCCTGATAGTCGGTTCCAAAGACTATATCACGGGCTTTTTCAATCATTTCTTCCGGAGAAAGAGCCTGATCTGCTTCTGTAAGAAAAGTGTTTTGGATATCTTCCTGTAAAGCCGCCATATCATATCCCTGCGCAGTAGAGATTAGCTTCATTGCATATATCTCCTGCATCATCAGATTGTTGGAATTTTCAAGAGCGGATGTAAGATAGGAATAGGCTTCGCCGTCTGTATGGTAATTCCGGAGCTTTTCTAAGGCGGTATCGCGGCGCCGGGTTGTGTTGGCTTCCGTAAAATAGTTGTCAAGGTGTGTGGTGTCCATAGTTACAGTATACAGACGCACCTGCTCTGTAAGATAGTTGGAGCCGTCTGCTACAAGAGTGGAAATTTCTTCACAGGCAATGTGCCTGTCTGTAGTGTTAACCATAGAGTTGTATTTGTGCATGGACTGAATGGTAGAGTAGATCAGAAGTATGTATAAAATGCAGGAGACGGAAAGCATGACAAGATTTAAATTGCGTATTTTGATGCCGCGGATCGTCTTTTTGCGTGGTTCATTCATTTTGGTGGACTCCCTTTCTGGTTTTTGTACTTCGGAATCTCCAAAAGTACATAGTTTGTGTTGTATTTTTACACATAGATATTTTGATTATAGCATGAAAAATGTGAGATGTACAGATTATTTTTGTATGGTTTGGTGGTGAGTGGGGGTGTTAGATGTATTCGCCAGGGAGGGGATATGGTATCGAACGCCTGTCGTGTTGTCATGCTTATTACTTTGTTTTCTGGCTGGTGTATCTGATTGGTATCTTAGTTGGTTTTCTAATGGAAGGTTCATACAACAGGGCATCCTTTTTTTGTATGGATATCTAACTTAGATATGATATGTCTATCATTGATCCGTAGGTTTTGTAATAATTTTTAAAAATTTTATTTGTAGACTATTACTCAATTGATTTAATAACATTTCATTCTTTTTATACACATTTAGTAAATTTAAAATGTAAACTAACTCATCATATTTCACACTCCCAGGTGACTTGGCGAATATTGCAATAATTGATTTTTTGATAATGAATTCACAGATGAACTTGCTTTTCGTAAACTCCTGGCTTTATTCATATTTGATACAAAACCAACACACATATTATTAGAATTATTTATTACAGTATAAGGAAATACATATGTATTAGTGATTAATGATTCTAATAATAGTGTTTTTTTACCATCTTTATATAATAATTCATGAATTTTTTCAATATAATCACCTTTTATACGTAATGTATTCCAATTGTATTTTTGCCTAACATCTATATTTCCAATGCCAATTGTTCCAGAAAAACATTTTTGATAAAAATTTCTATCATCTAAATTACTATACAGACCTGTCATATGTTTAAAATCAGAAATGTAAAACCTTATATCGACTTCTGTTCCATCTTCACAAACAAGTTTAAACACTTTATTAACCAAATACTTATGATAATTTCTTGCACCAACGATTATCTGTTTTCGTAATCTCATTATACGTCCAACAGATAACGAATGTTTATTATTTACATGCATTCTTATCTCCTGTATATACCACATTGAAACATAAAAGCAGGAGAACACACGCCTCCTGCTTTAAAATACAAGTTTCACTGCTGGTTGTCAGCCGTGTATAGCCTATAGCTATACAAAAACGGATTTGGACTTTTACCGACTTCCAATTGTCTACAACTTAAAATGCTTGCACATTAAAAACATTGCTGTTCTTGATATTAGTATATGTAATAATCTCATATACGTCAATAGAAATATTTAAGGATTATTGATTTGTCAGTAGAAATAGCAATATGGACAATCAACATCATCTCTAAAATCTGTCGTCAGTATCCCGATTGCAAATTTTTTAATACAATTTGAATTGGCTAATAAAGAGTGCATTGATAGATATGCAAACAGATTTGTTATTGCATTCTTACAGTCGGATTGAACTTATCAGAAACTTTTAATAAAACGGAAGGAGCTGACGCGGTATTTTTGCCGGTGGATACATTATTTTATTCCCAATTACAAAGTAAAGTTACACGATCGTTACTATTGAATTTTTATTTGTAACTTTGTATAATTTATGTACAACAACTGGCAGAGTTTGCCAATTTATAATTTCCTTATACTTGCCGAATGGCAAAGAGGGATGCCCGGAGGGTGTTTCCTTATCATTGCCGAATGGCAAAGAGGGATGCCCGGAGGGTGTTTCCTTATCATTGCCGAATGGCAAAGAGGATCTCTGGGACGTACCAAAATAAAAAAGATAGGAGAAGAAGTAAAATGGTGAAAAGGAGAAGAACCAGAAAAACAGTAAGCCTGCTTTTGGCAATTTTGCTTTTGGTGGGAGTGTGGCAGCCGACAGGAGGCATGGAGGTGTGTGCAGCAAGGGAGCTGCAGACAGATGTGGAGTTGTTGGTACATTACGATTTTATGGACGGAGGTAAGGACTCTTCCGGTCATGGGTTTGATGCGGTAATCGGAGAGGGTGTAACGGTGGAGAATGGCGTTGCATCTTTGCCGGGCGGGGCGGCGGACGACTCTGCTTTTATTACACTGCCAAAGGGAATGTTTGACGGACAGGATACTATGACGCTTTCTATGTGGATTCGGGATTATGATCCACAGGAGGCGTGGCTGGGGGCATTTTTCTTTGGTTCGCCCAAGAATGGCTACGGTTATCCGACCAATTACTTTTATTTTGTGCCATGTGAAAAGCAGCACAATACGTTAAAATGTGTTATTACAAACGAAGTGAATGAAAACCAGCCATACAGCGCGGAGAAGGGAATCCGGGAAAGCGTCGGTACGACGGCGTATCAGGGAGTCTGGACGCATTATGCGGTTGTGTTGAAGCCAGGCTCTATGACGTGTTTTATTGACGGGGAAAATCTTGGCATGGCTGCTTTGGACAGGAAGGTCAGTGATTTTGGTACGGGGTTGGAATCCTACATAGGAAAGTCCAATTACGACGATCCGTTGTATGAGGGGGATTTTAAGGACTTCCGCGTATATAAAGGGGAATTGAACGAAACGGAGATAAAACAGCTTGCGGGTGCACAGGAGGATGAGGCGCAGTATTCTATGACAATTGACGGGAATCGCGTGGAAAAACAGCTGAGTGAGAGCCTGTATGGTTTGTTTTATGAGGATATTAACAGCGCGGCAGATGGTGGACTGTATCCGGAAATGGTAAAAAATTATTCCTTTGAAAATGCTTATGTGCAGCCGGGAGATACGGGCAGTTCTTATTTTAAGGAAAACGGTTATCAGACAGTGGCCAATTATAAGCTGCACTGGACGGCCTCTCCGGCAGCAGGTTTTGAGGTGAAGAAAGAAGCGGGGCTGAATGAGAATAATCCCAATTATGCGGTATTGACAGGGAATGTTTCTTTGCAGAACGGCGGATTTGCACCACAAAATGATCCCAACGGAGAAGCTATGCCTGTAAAACCGGTGAATGTACAAAATCAGGAAGGCAGCTATACTTTTTCAGTATATGCAAAAGCAGAGGCCGGATACAGCGGAAAGCTAAAGGTGAAGCTGACGGATGGCAGCCAAAGGGCGCTTACAAATGAGGCGGAGCTTGCGCTGGCAGCGGACGGAAGCTGGAAAAAGCTAAGCTGTGAGCTGGCGTCAGTTGTTACGGAAAATACAAAAGGCAGGCTGGTGCTTTCGGTGGAAGGGGCAGCGGAAACGGATAAGCTGTGTTTGGATATGGTATCGGTTGTACCGCACGATACTTATGGTTATGGCAACCCAAATTACGCATGCGGCGTGGGTGTCCGCAAAGATTTGCTGGAACTGATGATGGGATTAAATCCCAAATTTATGCGCTTTCCGGGCGGCTGTATTGTGGAAGGCTTCAACTGGGAAGGTATTTATGACTGGCGGGATACCGTTGGACCTTTGGAGGAGCGCAAAAGCAATACGAACCGTTGGGAAAACTGGGGCAATAACAACCGCACCTGGGGTTATATGCAGTCGTTTGGATTTGGATATCATGAGCTTTTGTCTTTGTGTGAGGATTTTGGAATGGAGGCATTTCCGATCTTAAGCGCAGGCGTGCTCTGTCAGTATGAAACAAAAGATGTGGATGCCAAAACAGGAGAGGATCTGCAGTGGTTTGTGCAGATGGCAACCGAGCTTTTAGATTATTGCTGGGGAGATCCAAATGAAAATGCGTGGGCGGCGAAACGGGCAGAGAATGGTCATCCAGAACCCTTTGACCTGAAATATTTAGGAATTGGAAATGAAAATTTACAGGCAAAATATTTTAACAATCTGGACGTATTAAAGGATGCTGTTTTAGAATATGCAAAGGAGCATTACCCCAACCGCAGCCTGCAGATAATCTCAAGCGCAGGTCCGACCTCCGGCGGCAGTGATCTGGAATATGCTTACGACCGTCTGGCACAGACGATGCCGGGGGAAACACTGGTAGATGAGCATTATTATGAATCAGAATCATTTATGTATAACCAGTCAGACCGTTATGATTATTACAGCAGGATCGATCAGGGCGGGAGCAGTGTTTTTGTTGGAGAATATGCGGTAAAAAATGACAATAAATATAATACGGCTCTTGCAGAGGCATGCTTTATTACCGGACTGGAACGCAACGCAGATGTGGTAACGAATATTTCTTATGCACCGTTGCTTTATAAAGTGGGCAGCTTAAACTGGTCCCATGATCTGATTTATTTTGACGAGTTTGATACGGCAAAGTCGACGAATTATTATGTGCAGGAGATGTTTGCAAATAATTATGGGCCGACACTGCTTGAGACGGAATTAGAAGCGGCGGAGCAGGACTATTCCTGTTATGGAAGTCCGATTTTGGGTATGGAATCTGCTTCAGGGTATATTGAAAAGGTAACGGTATACGCCAAAGACGGCAGCGTTTTATTTGAGGATGATTTTAATGACAATTCGGGCGGATGGGCGCAGTTTGGCAGCGGAACAGGAAACAGCTTTACAATAAGCGGCGGGCGTCTTGTTTTCAGCGGGACAAACGGAAGTAATCTGGTATATCTTCCAAAAGCCGTACAGGAAAAGTGGACGGGGTATCGGATTGAAGTAGAAGGCGCGGAAAAGAGAAGCGGCAGCGGAGGTTTTGCTGTTGGTGCAGGATATGACAGGCAGTATTTTATGTATCAGATGGGCAGAGACGGCGGCGGTGCCGTGATGGAAGTATCCAGGCCCGAACGGAATAAAAAGGCCCTTAAAACGAAGACGCTGGGCAATCATTTCCCAAATAAGAAGTATAATACCAATGAACTGACCCGGATTCGTCTCAACGATCCGATGCGGGTAATATTTAATTTTGGAGTTGGTAAAAAATTAGAAGCAGGCTATACCAGTAAAAACGTCAGTGAAACGGAGACTGCAAAATACAATTTTTCCAGTACGCTGCACCAGTATCAGACAGATATTTACCAGGTTGTAAACAGGGATGACGAAAATGTATATATTAAGCTGGTAAATCCGGATAAAAAGAATAAGTCTATCCGGCTGAATTTTAAAAACCTTCTGACTGCTCCAGATAATCAGGTCGAAGCAACTGTTCTGACTGGCGGACTGGATGAGGCGAATGCTATTGGAGACGAAAAAATAGCGCCGCGCACATCCGCGCAGACGATACAGGACAATAGCCTTTTGTATCGGTTAGAACCTTATTCTGTGCATGTGATTCGTGTGCCTCTGTTTTCGGCTGCAGATAAAACAGAATTGTCTCAGGCAATCAAGGAGGCGATGGAAAAAGTACAGGAAGAATACACGCCGGAAAGCTGGAATGATTTGCAGAAAGCATTGGAAACAGCAAACAGGGTACAGAGTGATTCTTATGCTACGCAGGAACAGGTGAACAAAGCGGCCGGGGAGTTAAATGAAGTCATTCTGGCGCTGAAGCCTGCGGTGCGCCCGGCGGATAAGACAGAACTGGAAACAGCTATTCGTACGGCATCTGAAAAAGTGAAGGAAGATTATACGCCGGAAAGCTGGAACGATATGCAAACGGCGTTAACAGAAGCGAATCGTGTAAATGCGGATGAAACCGCGACGCAGGAGCAGGTGGACAAAGCGGCTGAGGACTTAAATAAATCTATTTTAGCGCTGAAGCCTGCGGTGCGCCCGGCAGATAAGACAGAACTGAAAGCAGCTATTCGAACGGCCACTGAAAAAGTGAAGGAGGATTATACGCCGGAAAGCTGGAACGATATGCAAACGGCGTTAACAGAAGCCAATCGCGTAAATGCGGATGAAACCGCGACGCAGGAACAGGTGAACAAAGCGGCCGAGGAGTTAAATAAAGCCATTCTGGCGCTGAAGCCTGCGGTACGCCCGGCAGATAAGACAGAACTTAAAGCAGCTATTCAGACGGCCACAAAAAAGGTGAAGGAAGATTATACTCCGGAAAGCTGGAACGATATGCAAACGGCGTTAACAGAAGCGAATCGTGTAAATGCGGATGAAACCGCGACGCAGGAGCAGGTGGACAAAGCGGCTGAGGACTTAAATAAAGCCATTTTAGCGCTGAAGCCTGCGGTACGCCCGGCAGATAAGACGGCGCTGAAATTAGCTATTCGGACGGCCACTGAAAAGGCGAAGGGGGATTATACGCCAGAAAGTTGGAATGATATGCAGGCAGCGTTAACAGAAGCCAATCGTGTAAATGCGGATGAAACCGCCACGCAAGAACAGGTGAATCGGGCAGCAGAAGGATTAAATGCAGCTATAGCAGCGCTGAAGCTGCAGATACAACAGCAGCCGCAGCGTCCACAGCAGCAGCCGGGAATTCCTTCCTCTGCAGCGGCAGCCTGGACAGGAGCAAAAAATATCAGGCTTACCTGGGCGTCGGCTCAAAATGCAAAGTCATATGAGGTATATCGCTCTTATCAGGAAAACGCAGGTTTTCAGAAAATTGCAGATACGGCAGAAACCGCTTATACAGATAAAACTGCAAAAGCAGGTAAAAATGTATATTACAGAGTGGTTTCTGTAAATGAAGCAGGAAAGAGCGCATATAGTCAGAACGCAGCGGCTTATATTGTAAAAGCTCCATCCGGTGTGAAAGCGAAATGTAAAGGAAGCAAGGTTACCGTATCCTTTAAAAAGTCTGCGAATGCCTCCGGATATGAAATTTACCGTGCGGCAAAACAAAACGGTAAGTACAAAAAAACGGCAACATTAAAATCCGGTAAGAAGGTAAAGAAAACCTTTACAAAAATGAAAAAGGGCAAATATTTCTTTAAAGTACGTGCTTACAAGAAAGCAGGAAGCAAAAAGATTTATACCGGATACAGTAAATCGGTACGCGTAGTCTGCAGATAACATGTCTGCACCGCCCATGCGACGGGCGTATTTTACCATAATTTCAACGGCTCCAGGCACGCCTGAAAATGCAGGAGGTGCCTGGGGCTGTTTTATCTTCCTGTTTCCGGCAATAACCATATATTATGAAAAATATGAAAAACTGTCATATTATCTATATTGAAATTCGAAAAATAATATTATATGATATAAAAATAGGCTTACAGGCCATTGATGAAAACCTGTAAAATACAAAGAGGAAGGAAGTCATAAAAATGAGTTACCGTATCGGTGTAATTTCCGGCGACGGAATCGGACCGGAAATTGTGGCGGAGGCCAGGAAGGTACTGGATTGTATTGGAACAGTATATGGACACACGTTTGAATATGAAGAAATTTTAATGGGAGGCTGCTCCATTGACGCGACGGGCGTGCCCCTGACGGATGAGGCGATTGCGCAGGCGCAGGCGAGCGACGCTGTTTTGATGGGATCGATTGGCGGTAATACCGCGACCTCTCCCTGGTACAAATTGGAACCGGGGCTTCGTCCGGAGGCAGGACTTTTAAAGCTGCGCAAATCTCTGAATTTATTTGCGAATCTGCGCCCGGCTTATCTCTATGAGGAATTGAAGGAGGCCTGCCCCTTAAGGGAGGACATCATCGGAGACGGATTTGATATGATGATTATGCGGGAGCTGACGGGCGGGCTGTATTTTGGAGAGAGAAAGACCGAAGAAAAGGACGGTGTGATGACGGCAACCGATACACTGACCTACAATGAAAACGAAATCCGCCGTATTGCGGTGCGCGGCTTTGACATTGCGATGAAACGCCGTCGGAAGGTAACCAGTGTGGACAAGGCAAATGTGCTGGATTCTTCCAGGCTCTGGAGGAAAATTGTGGAGGAAGTGGCGAAGGATTATCCGGAGGTTTCTTATGAGCATATGCTGGTGGACAACTGTGCGATGCAGCTGGTAAAGGATCCAAAGCAGTTTGATGTGATTTTGACGGAAAATATGTTCGGCGATATTTTGTCGGACGAAGCCAGTATGGTGACCGGGTCAATTGGGATGCTTTCCTCCGCGAGCTTAAACGATACAAAGTTCGGCCTGTATGAGCCGAGCGGCGGATCAGCGCCGGATATTGCCGGCAAAGGAATTGCCAATCCGATTGCGACGGTATTGAGTGCGGCGATGATGCTGCGTTATTCCTTTGATCTGGATCAGGAAGCGGATGCTGTGGAAGCCGCGGTAAAGCAGGTGTTAAAGGACGGGTACCGCACGATTGATATTATGCCGCAGGAGGCGGAAAAAGCTTCGTCTGTGAAGCAGGTTGGAACAAAGGAAATGGGAGATTTGATTGCAGAAAGGATAGAGAAACGATGAGAAGTGATCAGGTAAAGACGGGGATGCAGCAGGCACCCCACAGAAGTCTGTTTAACGCGTTGGGATTTACGGAAGAGGAAATGAAAAAACCGATGGTCGGGATTGTAAGCTCTTACAATGAAATTGTTCCGGGCCATATGAATCTGGATAAAATTGTAAACGCAGTGAAATTGGGTGTGGCGGAGGCTGGCGGAGTTCCGGTGGTATTTCCGGCGATCGCAGTCTGCGATGGAATTGCAATGGGCCATACCGGCATGAAATATTCTCTGGTGACGCGTGATTTGATTGCGGATTCGACGGAGTGTATGGCGCTTGCGCACCAGTTCGACGCGCTGGTGATGGTGCCCAACTGTGACAAAAACGTACCGGGTCTTCTGATGGCGGCAGCCAGGATCAATGTGCCTACTGTATTTGTATCCGGCGGCCCGATGCTGGCCGGACGGGTGAAGGGGAAAAAGACGAGCTTATCCTCTATGTTTGAGGCCGTTGGTTCCTATGCGGCAGGTACAATGACAGAAGAAGAGGTGCGGGAATATGAAGAAAAGACATGTCCGACCTGCGGCTCCTGCTCCGGTATGTATACGGCAAATTCGATGAACTGCCTGACGGAGGCGCTTGGTATGGGACTGCGCGGCAACGGCACAATTCCGGCGGTTTATTCAGAGCGTATCAAGCTGGCAAAGCACGCGGGCATGGCAGTTATGGAGATGTATCAAAAAAATATCCGTCCGAGGGATATCATGACGAAGGAAGCGGTTTTAAACGCCCTTACGGTGGATATGGCGCTTGGCTGCTCCACAAACAGTATGCTGCACCTCCCGGCCATTGCGCATGAGATCGGTTTTGATTTTGACATTAAATTTGCAAACCCGATCAGTGAAAAGACGCCGAATCTCTGTCATCTTGCCCCGGCAGGGCCGACTTATATGGAAGACCTGAACGAAGCCGGCGGCGTATATGCAGTTATGAAGGAGCTTGCGGACGCGGGACTTTTAAATACAGAATGCCTGACTGTAACCGGAAAAACAGTCGGAGAAAATATCAAGGATGCGGTAAACAAAAATCCGGAAGTCATCCGGCCGTTAGACAATCCTTATACAAAGACTGGCGGACTTGCCGTATTAAGCGGAAACCTGGCTCCGGACGGCAGTGTGGTAAAACGCTCTGCCGTTGCACCCCAAATGCTGGTGCATGAAGGTCCTGCAAGAGTATTTGAGTGCGAGGAGGACGCGATTGCGGCAATCAAGGGCGGCGAAATCAATGCTGGTGATGTGGTTGTTATCCGTTATGAGGGACCGAAGGGCGGACCGGGCATGCGTGAGATGTTAAATCCGACCTCTGCGATTGCAGGCATGGGCCTTGGATCTTCAGTTGCACTGATTACCGACGGACGTTTTTCCGGCGCAAGCCGTGGTGCATCTATTGGGCATGTTTCTCCGGAAGCAGCCGTAGGCGGGCCGATTGCGCTGATTCAGGAAGGCGATTTGATTCAGATCAATATTCCAAAGCTGAAATTAGAGGTCAAAGTCAGCGACGAAGAAATGGCCAGAAGAAAAGAAAACTGGCAGCCGAAGAAGCAGGAAGTAAACGGTTATCTGGAGCGGTACGTGACAATGGTAACGTCTGGAAACCGCGGTGCGATCCTGGAAAAGAAGTAAGAAAAGGAAAAGAAAGAGAGGGGTTTGTTATGCAGTTGACAGGTGCACAGATCATCATCGAATGTTTAAAGGAGCAGGGCGTAGATACGATTTTCGGTTATCCGGGCGGTGCGATTTTAAATGTGTACGATGAGCTGTATAAGCATAAGGATGAGATTCGGCATATCTTAACCTCCCACGAGCAGGGAGCGAGCCATGCGGCGGACGGATATGCCAGAAGCACGGGTAAGGTCGGCGTCTGTATGGCGACCAGCGGGCCGGGCGCAACGAACCTGGTCACAGGGATTGCAACCGCCTATATGGACTCTGTTCCCTTAGTGGCAATTACATGCAACGTTGGAGTTCCGCTTCTGGGGAAAGATAGCTTTCAGGAGGTGGACATTGCCGGAATCACAACTCCGATTACAAAGCATAACTTTATTATAAAGGATATTGAAAAGCTGGCGCCGACGATCCGCAGGGCGTTTGCCATTGCGGCCAAAGGACGTCCCGGCCCCGTGCTTGTGGATATCCCCAAAGATGTGACGTCGTTAAGCTGTGAATATACGCCGGTGAAGCAGGAGATGCCAAAGCGTACGGCAGAGGACATCCAAAAAGAAGATTTAGACAGAGCAGTGGAGATGATCGCCGCTTCCAAACGCCCGTATATATTTGTCGGCGGCGGCGCCGTCATTTCCGGGGCGAGCAGCGAGTTAAAGGAGTTTGCGCAAAAAATAGACGCGCCAGTCTGCGATACCTTAATGGGCAAAGGAGCGTTTGACGGTACGGACGTACGATACACCGGAATGTTGGGCATGCACGGAACGAAAACTTCCAATTTCGGCGTAAGCGAATGTGATCTGCTGATTGCAGCTGGCGTACGCTTTTCCGATCGTGTCATCGGAAATGCCAGTAAATTTGCGGATCAGGCGAAAATTTTACAAATCGACATCGATCCGGCCGAAATCAATAAAAATATCATGGCCGATACCAGCATTATCGGAGATGTAAAAGAAGTTTTAGCCTGCCTGAATCAGTTGGTGCAGCCGATGGAGCACAAGGAGTGGAGGCTGCATCTGGAGGAATTTAAAAAGAAATATCCGATGAAATGCAGGGAAGAGGGCTTAAGCGGTCCGTTTCTGATGGATACGATTTATAGGCTGACCGGAGGCGACGCACTGATTGTAACGGAGGTCGGGCAGCACCAGATGTGGGCGGCGCAGTTCTACCGGTATAAGAAACCCCGGACTCTGATTACCTCCGGCGGCCTTGGAACAATGGGATATGGTCTTGGCGCAGCGATTGGCGCACAGATTGCAAATCCGCAGAAGACCGTTATTAATATTGCAGGAGACGGGTGCTTCCGTATGAATATGAATGAAATCGCCACAGCAGTACGGGAAAAACTGCCGCTAATTGAGATCATTGTCAACAATCATGTGCTGGGAATGGTACGTCAGTGGCAGGATCTGTTTTACGGAAAGCGGTATTCAGCCACGGTATTAGACGATGGCATGGACTACGTAAAGCTGGCAGAAGCCATGGGAGCCAAAGGTCTCCGGGCAACAACCAGAGAAGAATTTGAAGAGGCTTTTCAAACCGCACTGGAGGAGAAGACGCCCGTTGTGATTGACTGTGTAATAGGATCCGATGACAAGGTCTGGCCCATGGTGGCGCCGGGGGCGGCTATCAGAGAGGCATTTACGGATGAGGATATGAAGTAGATTGCTATAGGAGTATCGGATAGGTGACGCCGGGGAGAGGCTTTGGCAGAGGGCGGCGCAGATTTCTGCTACCAGTCAACGCCGGAATGGTTGGTGCTTCTGCACGTCCTCACCGCACTTGTTTCACTGCTTGCAGCCATCACAAACTACATCCGCTACAAAAACCAATCCAAATCCAACTAAATTCAACAAAAAAACCAAAATGAACAGAAACAGGTACAACGTTTCGACAGCTCCCTAAGCAAACAAAAATCTCGTAGAGGTTTGAAAAGCGTAGTCAGACAGAGGGCAGGGGATGCGGACGGGGCCTTGTAAAGGGCGTTAGGGGCTCTTAAGTATCCCCTAAACCAACAGCAATGCCCTGCCACGGATGGCGTGTTTGCGGCGGTTGCGTCCGCATCTCAATTCCCCAAACAGGATACTTTAGAGCCCCTTATCGCCCTTCACACAGTCCCGTCCGCATCCCCTGCCCTCTGTCTGACGGACACTTCCCCCACCCCACTCTGCGAATTTTCCCCCAAAAAGTAATTGACAGTTGGGGTGGAAAAGATTACAGTAAGATTTGAACGATTTGAATAGCACAGATTGAAACAGGAGGATATGAGTATGAGCAGAGTTTACAATTTTTCCGCGGGGCCAGCCGTGCTGCCGGAAGAGGTATTGAAAGAAGCAGCAGATGAGATGTTAGATTACAGAGGAAGCGGCATGTCTGTGATGGAAATGAGCCATCGTTCCAAGGTTTACGATACGATTATCAAGGAAGCGGAAGCCGATTTACGCGATTTGATGGACATTCCGGATAATTATAAGGTATTGTTTTTGCAGGGTGGCGCTTCACAGCAGTTTGCGATGATTCCGATGAATCTGATGAAGAAGAAAAAGGCTGCTTATATCGTGACAGGACAGTGGGCGAAGAAGGCCTGGAAGGAAGCGCAGATTTATGGCGAGGCGGTAGCTGTCGCATCCTCCGAGGATAAGACATTTTCCTATATTCCGGACTGCTCGGATTTAGACATTCCAGAAGATGCGGATTATGTTTATATTTGTGAAAATAACACGATTTACGGTACAAAATATAAGACGCTGCCGAATACAAAGGGGCATACGCTGGTTGCAGACGTGTCCTCCTGTTTTTTGTCCGAGCCGGTGGATGTGACCAAATACGGCATCATTTACGGCGGCGTGCAGAAAAATATCGGGCCTGCAGGCGTGGTGATTGTGATTATCAGGGAAGATTTAATTACCGGGGATACGCTGCCTGGTACGCCTACCATGTTAAAATATAAGACGCATGCGGATGCGCAGTCTTTGTATAATACGCCGCCTGCATATGGTATTTATATTTGCGGCAAGGTGTTTAAATGGCTTAAAAAGATGGGCGGTCTTAAAGCGATGAAGGAACGCAACGAGGAAAAGGCAAAGATTTTGTACGATTTCCTGGATGAGAGCAAGCTGTTTAAGGGAACCGTTGTAAAAGAGGATCGCTCCTTGATGAATGTGCCGTTTGTGACAGGAGACGATGCGCTGGATGCTAAATTTGTCGCTGAGGCAAAGGCAGCGGGCTTTGAAAACTTAAAAGGACATCGTTCCGTAGGCGGTATGCGGGCGTCTATTTATAATGCGATGCCGAAGGAAGGCGTGGAGAAGTTAGTAGAGTTTATGCGTGCATTTGAACAGAACAACGCATAGATGAATCATAGTAACAGTTTGGCCCAGGACTTTGCACCTGCTGCAAAGTCTGTGAGAATGCGTAAAGGCTGGAGTGGAATCCGCCCCTTTGCCGTATGGCAAACTTTAAATGGGCGGATTCCGTAACAGTGAAGCCGGAAGGCTGAACTGTTACGAATCATATTGGAATGAAACAGGAAAAGGAGAGGAAAGAAAGCATGTATCAGTATACCTGTTTGAACCCGATTGCAGAAATCGGATTGAATTTATTTTCTAAGGCTTATCAGAAGACAGAGGAATTAAAGGATGCACAGGCGGTGCTTGTCCGCAGCGCTTCCATGCATGAACTGGAATTGCCGGAGGGCTTAGAAGCTGTGGCAAGGGCAGGCGCAGGCGTCAATAATATTCCGCTGGACAAATGTGCCCAGCGTGGCGTTGTCGTATTTAATACGCCAGGTGCAAATGCGAACGGCGTGAAGGAAATGGTGATTGCCGGGATGCTGCTTGCATCCCGCGATATTGTCGGCGGTATTGAGTGGGTGCGTGAAAATAAGGATTTGCCCGATATCGGCAAGGCTGCAGAGAAGCAGAAAAAGCATTATGCAGGCTGTGAAATTTCCGGAAAGAAATTAGGCGTAATCGGACTTGGCGCAATCGGCGTGCAGGTTGCGAATGCGGCTATCAACCTTGGTATGGAGGTACTGGGATATGACCCGTATATTTCCGTAAATGCAGCATGGAATTTATCGCGCAGCGTCAAGCATATCAGCAATGTTGAGGATATTTATAAGGAATGTGATTTTATTTCCATTCATGTGCCGTTAATGGACGCTACCAGAGGCATGATCAATGCGGATGCCATTGCCAAAATGAAGGAAGGCGTTGTGATCTTAAATTTTGCACGCGATCCGTTGGTTGAGGATGAGGCTGTGTTACAGGCAATTGAAAACGGAAAGGTAAAGAAATATGTATCTGACTTTGCCACACCTGCAATTGTGGGAAAGGAAGGAGTGATCCTTACGCCGCATCTGGGCGCTTCTACAGAGGAGTCTGAGGATAATTGTGCAATGATGGCAGTACGTGAGATTCGGGATTACCTGGAGAATGGCAATATCGTCCATTCGGTCAATTATCCGGACTGCAATATGGGAGGATGCGATAAGGCAGGCCGCATTGCTATTCTGCACAAGAATCTCCGCGGTACCATTGCCAAATTTACGGCGGTATTTGACAACGGCGGCATCAATATTGAGGATATGACAAATAAATCCAAAGGGGATTATGCCTATACATTACTGGATATTGGAACACCGGCAACCGAAGAGGTAGTTGCACAGCTGAGAGAATTGAACGGCGTATTAAAGGTACGCGTGGTAAAATAAAAATCGAATGATTAAAAGGAGACAAAAATGGCAGAGATCAGACCATTTCAGTGTATCCGTCCAGCAGAAGGTAAAGCGGCCAGAGTAGCCGCTTTACCTTATGACGTTTATAACAGAAGAGAAGCAAAAGAAGCAGTAGAAAAAAATGAGGATTCTTTTTTAAAAATCGATCGGGCAGAGACACAGTTTGACGATTCGGTGAATATTTATGATGATCGAGTATACCAAAAGGCACATGATATTCTGTGGGATATGGTGGAAAAAGGAGATTTTATCCGGGAAGAAAAGCCCTGCTATTATATCTATGAGCTTACCATGGCGGGGCGGGTGCAGACCGGACTTGTGGCATGTGCATCCATTGATGATTATGAGAATGGCATAATTAAAAAGCATGAAAATACCAGAGCCGAAAAGGAAACGGACCGCATTCGCCATGTCGATGCCTGCAATGCCCAGACCGGTCCTATTTTCCTGGCTTACCGGGCAAATGAAGTAATCCGTGATATTGTAGCCCGTACAAAGGAGCAGGACGCGCTGTATGATTTTACTTCTGAGGACAAAATCCGCCACCGCGTATTTCGCATGGAGAATGCTTCGGATATTGCAGATATCAGAGAATCATTCGGAGGAATCGGGGAGATTTACATAGCGGACGGCCATCACCGGGCGGCGTCCGCCGTAAAGGTCGGACATATGCGCAGGGAGCAGAATCCCGCTTACACCGGAGAGGAGGAGTTTAATTATTTCCTTTCGGTCCTGTTTCCGGATGAAGAGCTGATGATTATGGATTATAACCGTGTAGTAAAAGATTTGAACAAAGCCACGCCGGAAGCATTTTTGGAAAAGGTACGGCATATTTTTGAAGTATCAAAGCTTACTGAGGCGAAGAAGCCGCAGCTAAAGGGAGATATTTCTATGTATCTGGCCGGGAAATGGTATATGCTTTCGATTCAGGAAGCTGATAAAAATGACGATCCGGTAGAAGGACTGGATGTTTCGCTTTTGCAGGAGCTTTTGCTTCGCCCGGTGCTTGGGATTGCCGATCCGAAAACGGACGCGCGGATTGACTTTGTCGGCGGCATCCGGGGCTTATCGGAGCTGGAGCGCAGAGTAAATGACGACTGCGCGGTTGCATTTGCCATGTATCCGACTTCTATTGGAGAGCTGTTTGCCGTGGCGGATGCAGGCAGGCTGATGCCGCCGAAATCGACCTGGTTTGAGCCAAAGCTTCGAAGCGGGTTGTTTATTCACGAGATATAGAGGAAACGGATATGAATATGGATTTATCGGAGATTGCAACAGAAACCAGGACATTGGAAAACCTGGAGGAGTTTGCGGAGCAGGTGAAAAATACAGATTCCGGTATGATTCGGGAGTGGCTGGAAAGCCTGGTGCCGGGTCTTTTGGGCTTTGCCCTGCAGGTAGTGCTGGCGGTAGCGGTTTATCTGATCGGCGGCAGGATTATCAAGCTGGCGCGTAAAATCTTACGCCGCTGGCTGGAACGCACCGAGGCTGATGTCGGAGTCAAGCAGTTTCTGGACGCTCTGCTCAAATACTTTTTGTATTTTATTCTGGTTGTCATTATTTTGACATTGTTTGGCGTGACGGCAGCTTCGGTCGTTGCGGTCGTCGGTTCAGCCGGCCTTACTCTGGGTCTTGCCCTGCAGGGCAGCCTGGCAAACTTTGCCGGAGGAATTCTGATATTGCTGTTAAAACCGTTTGTGGTTGGGGACTATATCATTGAGGATACCCACAGCAATGAAGGAACGGTTTCAGAAATTTCGATTTTTTATACAAGGCTGATAACGGCCGATCATAAAACGATTGTAATTCCGAACGGCGCTCTGGCAAACAGCAGTCTGACAAATGTCACGCACAGCGACATGCGCAGGCTGGATCTGGAGATTGGAATTGCGTATGAAGCGGATTTGAGGCAGGCAAAAGAAATACTGTTTAAACAGGCCAGCGCAGAGATCTGCCGTCTGCCCCAGGAAGAAATGCAGGTATTTGTATCAGAGCTTGGAGCCAGCGAAGTAAAGCTGGGGCTTCGGATCTGGGTGCGCACGGAAGATTACTGGGCGGCGAAGTGGCGGCTTACAGAAAATATTAAACTGGCATTTGACGAGGAACAGATCGAGATACCTTATACAAAAATTGACGTGCAAATGCGTCAGTAAGCTGAAATTCCTGTCGGAAGATGGTAGAATCCATTTATGGAACCCATGACAGGGGTGGCAGCCTCCCGAACCAATGGCCGGCTTGCTGAGTGCTTTCGGGAGTTTTGTTATAGCGTTGCTTGCCCTTCTCGGCAGAGATAAAGATCGCATGCGAAAAAATAATGCCCGCCCTGTCGTAACCTGGACGGGCGCTTCTCACTGAGAGGCAATCCCTGCCTGGGAAGCTCCACCTTTGGAGTGGGTCTCATAGAGGACGTCTGTTGGAGCAGGCGTCCTTCTTTATCTAAAGAATTCTATTAGCAGTTCAAAGTTCAAGGGTTTATTCTTTATTATTTCCAAAATTATAAACAAATTATAAATTTAAAAAATAACTGTTGACAAAGCAAATCTAAGGTGCTATCTTATCAATAGCAATATTAGCACTCCCAATCATTGAGTGCTAACAATATAAAAACAAATTATACAGGAGTAAGCACATGGACGGATTGGACGAAAGAAAAGTGAAAATTTTAGATGCCATTATCCGCACCTACTTAGAAACCGGCGAGCCTGTAGGTTCCCGTACTATTTCAAAATACACAGATTTGAATTTGAGCTCCGCCACAATCCGTAATGAAATGTCTGACCTGGAAGAATTAGGCTACATCCTGCAGCCTCATACCTCAGCCGGAAGGATTCCCTCCGACAAGGGATATCGCTTTTATGTAGATCACCTTCTGGATATGAAGAACAAAGAGATTTCCGATATGAAGGAATTCGTAATTGAGCATACCGAAAAAATGGAGATGGTACTTAAGCAGGTGGCGAAACTGTTGGCTCAGGATACCAATTATGCCACTATGATTTCCTCTCCGAAGTATAACGCCAATAAAGTAAAATTTATCCAGCTTTCCCAGTTAGATAACAACCAGCTTTTAGCAGTTATTGTAATGGAAGCCAATGTTGTAAAGAATAAGATTATTCCTCTTACGGAAAGTCTGGACAGTGAGATACTTTTGAAGCTGAACCTGCTGCTGAATACTACGTTAAACGGTCTTTCTATTCCGGAGATTAATCTGGGGACGATTAGCAGGATGAAGGAACAGGCCGGCAGCTACAGTGATATTGTTGGTGTGGTACTGGACGCAGTGGCAGAAACGATCAGTCAGGAAGAGATGGAGATTTACACCAGCGGGGCGACAAATATTTTTAAATATCCGGAGCTTTCCGATTCAAGGAAAGCGAGCGAATTGATTTATACATTGGAAGAAAAGCAGCAGCTTAAGACGTTGGTATCCGACAGCTTAAGCAATGAAAATGAAACGGGTATTCAGGTTTATATCGGAAATGAAAGCCCGATTCAGACCATGAAGGACTGCAGCGTGGTTACGGCTACCTATGAACTTGGGGAAGGGATCAAGGGCACGGTAGGCATTATCGGACCAAAGCGTATGGATTACGAAAAGGTCATGGACAGTCTGAAAGATTTGAAGATACAGTTGGACGGCATTTTCAGTAAGCCCTCCACATAACCGATAGAGGCAGAAAGGTGGTAATGAAGTGGCAGAAGAAAGAAAAGAAGAAATCAGAGAAGAAGAAATAATGGAAGAGGAAGCGGATCATTTACAGGAGGAATCAGAAATGCCGCAGGATGATGAGACTTCTGTATCAGATGAAGCGCAGGAGGCAGAGGCTTCTCCAGAAGAAGAGAAAAAGGGCTTCTTCAAGAAAAAAGAAAAGAAAAAAGATAAAAAAGACGAGCAAATTGAGGATTTAACAGACCGTCTCAAGCGTCAGATGGCAGAATTTGAAAACTTCCGGAAACGGACAGAGAAAGAAAAATCTCAGATGTATGACATGGGAGCAAAAGGCATCATTGAGAAAATTCTGCCGGTCATTGATAATTTTGAAAGAGGCCTTTATGCCGTACCCGAGGAAGAGATGGAAGATCCCTTCGTAGACGGCATGAACAAGATTTACAAGCAGATGATGACTGTTCTGGAAGAAGCGGGCGTAAAGCCAATTGAAGCCAGAGGCCAGGAATTCAATCCGGATTTTCACAATGCAGTCATGCACATAGAAGACGAAGATTTAGGGGAAAATATGGTTGCAGAAGAGCTTCAGAAAGGTTATATGTACCATGACTCGGTTGTACGGCACAGCATGGTAAAAGTTGCGAACTAATCTATTTATATAAAACTTATCAAAATGAAAGAATCATTTCAGGAGGTTACATTATGAGTAAAATTATTGGTATTGACTTAGGAACGACAAACAGCTGTGTAGCAGTAATGGAAGGCGGCAAGCCGACTGTTATCGCTAATCAGGAAGGCGCAAGGACAACGCCGTCTATCGTGGCATTTACCAAAAACGGTGAAAGATTAGTGGGAGAGCCTGCAAAACGTCAGGCAGTTACAAATGCAGAGAAAACCATTTCCTCTATTAAGAGAGATATGGGTACGGACAACGGCCGTAAAATTGACGACAAGAAATATTCCCCACAGCAGATTTCCGCAATGATTCTTCAGAAACTGAAAGCGGACGCAGAAGGCTATCTGGGAGAATCTGTAACAGAAGCGGTTATTACCGTTCCGGCATACTTTAATGACGCGCAGCGTCAGGCAACCAAAGATGCGGGTAAAATTGCGGGCTTAGATGTAAAACGTATTATCAACGAGCCGACTGCAGCGGCGCTTGCTTACGGACTCGATAATGAAAAAGAGCAGAAGATTATGGTATATGACCTGGGCGGCGGTACCTTTGATGTTTCTATCATTGAAATCGGTGACGGCGTAATTGAAGTATTGGCGACAAACGGTGATACACGCCTGGGAGGCGATGACTTTGACAATCGGATTACCCAGTGGATGATTGATGAATTTAAAAAAGCGGAAGGCGTGGATTTATCCGGTGATAAGATGGCGCTGCAGAGGTTAAAGGAAGCGGCGGAAAAAGCAAAGAAAGAGCTGTCTTCTGCAACTACGACCAATATCAACCTGCCGTTTATCACGGCAAATCAGGATGGGCCCAAGCACTTTGATATGAACTTAACCAGGGCAAAATTCGACGAACTGACACATGATTTGGTGGAAAGGACAGCCGTTCCGGTACAGAATGCCATGAAAGATGCAGGACTGAACAATTCCGATCTGGGTCAGGTGCTCTTAGTCGGCGGTTCCACCAGGATTCCGGCGGTACAGGATAAAGTAAAACAGTTAACAGGCAAGGAGCCGAGCAAGTCCTTAAATCCGGACGAATGTGTGGCAATCGGCGCATCCATTCAGGGAGGTAAGCTGGCCGGAGATGCCGGTGCAGGGGATATCCTTCTCTTAGACGTTACACCGCTTTCCCTTTCCATTGAAACTATGGGAGGCGTAGCAACCAGGCTGATTGAGAGGAATACGACTATCCCGACCAAGAAGAGCCAGATTTTCTCTACGGCAGCAGACAATCAGACAGCGGTAGATATCAATGTTGTACAGGGCGAGCGTCAGTTTGCAAGAGATAATAAATCATTAGGACAGTTCCGTTTAGACGGTATTCCTCCGGCACGCCGCGGTGTACCGCAGATCGAAGTTACCTTTGACATTGATGCGAATGGTATTGTAAATGTTTCTGCAAAAGACCTGGGCACAGGCAAGGAGCAGCATATCACCATAACAGCCGGCTCCAATATGTCTGAGGACGATATTGATAAAGCAGTGAAGGAAGCTGCACAGTTTGAAGCACAGGATAAGAAGCGGAAAGAAGCGATTGATACCAGGAACAATGCAGATTCTTTCGTATTCCAGACAGAAAAAGCATTGGAAGAGGTTGGTGCAGCTATCGATCCTGCCGATAAAGCAGAGGTGGAGGCAGATATCAGCGCTGTGAAATCCATTCTGGAAGCGAATCCGAACGCAGAAGAGATGTCTGAGAGCCAGATTGGTGACTTGAAGGCTGCACAGGAGAAGCTGACACAGAGCGCGCAGAAGGTATTCGCCAAAATGTATGAGCAGTCACAGGCTGCGCAGCAGGCGGCAGGCGCAGGCCCGGATATGGGCGGGGCACAGGCAGACAGCGCACCGGAAGACGATGTTGTAGATGCAGATTTTAAAGAAGTATAAAAATGTAACAGTAAAAAAGCTGCCGGATACACCAGAGTATGAACGGCAGCTGAAAAACAGAGCGGGGGTTTTAGAGTTTTTCTAAAACCCTAATCTGGTATATGAGATAACAAACAGTTCAGGCAGTGCCTGCCCTGGCGCAGTGTATGGCATCGTGTGAACAGTATTATCTAATCGGTTATATCATCTGAATGTTACTTTGTAAGAGATGTGAAGAGGGAAGATAGAAATGGCAGATAAAAGAGATTATTATGACGTGTTAGGTGTAGACAAAAATGCAGACGATGCAGCATTAAAAAAAGCTTTTCGCCAGCTTGCCAAAAAGTACCATCCGGATATGAACCCGGGAGATAAAGAGGCAGAACAGAAGTTCAAGGAAGTGCAGGAAGCCTATGCCGTATTGAGTGATACAGACAAGAGGCGGCAGTACGATCAGTTTGGTCATGCGGCATTTGAAGGCGGTATGGGCGGAGCCGGCGGTTTTGATTTCTCCGGTATGGATATGGGGGATATATTTGGCGATCTGTTCGGTGATTTTTTTGGTGGCGGCAGGCGCAGCGCGGATACAAACGGCCCCAGAAAGGGAGCCAGTCTGCGCGCCAGTGTACGGATTACATTTGAGGAAGCTGTTTTCGGCTGTGAAAAAGAACTGGAAATTGTATTAAAAGACGAGTGTACCAACTGTCATGGCACAGGCGCAAAGCCGGGGACATCTCCGGAAACCTGTACCAAGTGCGGCGGCAGAGGTAAGGTAATGTATACACAGCAGTCACTGTTTGGTACGGTACAAAATGTGCAGACCTGTCCGGAATGTGGCGGTTCGGGCAAAGTTGTAAAGGAAAAATGTTCGAATTGCCGCGGAACAGGATATGTTGCGTCCAAAAAGCGAATTAAGGTGACAATTCCGGCTGGAATTGACAATGGGCAGAGCGTCCGCATCCGGGATAAAGGTGAGCCGGGAAGAAACGGCGGGCCAAGAGGCGATTTGCTGGTGGAGGTAATTGTTTCCAGGCATCCGATTTTCCAGAGACAGGATATGAATATTTATTCCACGGCGCCGATTTCCTATGCACAGGCGGCGTTGGGAGGCGAAGTGCGCATCAATACTGTTGACGGTGATGTGTTGTACGAAGTAAAACCGGGAACACAGACTGACACCAGGATACGGTTGAAAGGAAAGGGTGTGCCCTCTTTGCGCAGCAAATCTGTCCGGGGCGACCATTATGTTACGTTAGTTGTCCAGGTGCCTACGGGACTTAGCGAAGCGGCTAAGGAAGCTTTGCGGAAATTTGATGCAGAGACTGGTAATTCATTGAATTCGGATTCCAGGAAGGCAGAGAAGCCGAGGAAAAAGAGTTTTAAGGAGAAGATAAAAGAATCGTTGGAAGATTTATAAAATGGTACTATTTTCCTATTGTTGGAGGTTTCCGTATGTTGTATCCTTAGCATAACTGATGGCTGGCATAAATTGCGGATGTGGCGAGAGGGAAGCAAAAAAGGAGCAGAGATATGGGTCAGGCTTATGTGGCGACTGAGGAAGCATTTAAAGTGATTACAGACTGGCGTTTCCAGAAGGCTGTTGGAAGCCGGGCAAATGATCTGGCGCCTGCGGAAGAGCGGGAAGAACTAAGGCGGCAGCAGCAGCAGTTAGAGCGCGAAAGGCAGGAATTCCTGCGTGCCAAGTCGTTTGAAGAAAAGCGTTTAGCCAGAGAGAAGCGTATATTTGATATGGAATGGCAGATGTTGGAGGAAGAGTGGCGCAGGCTGGCCATTGAAAAGGAGCGCATGGGTCATAAAGCGCACCATTCTGCCCATAGTTCAAAGGAGAGTGACACATCGGAGCGTGTGATGCCGAGTGATGTTTCCGTATCCGTATTTTTCAGCGGCGTAAAGAATATGCGTATGCTCAGAAAGCGTTACAGGGATTTGATTAAGATTTTTCATCCGGACAACGTATCGGGGGACACCGATGTCATTCAGAAAATAAACGAAGAATATGAGATGCTCAAACGAAGGATTGAAAGAAACAGATAACAGGAAGTCTGCCAGAGGCATGGCAGGCTTTTTGTCATGACAGGAGAATACAGCATGAAATGGAATAAATTTACAATCAGGACAACGACTGCGGCGGAGGATTTCCTTAGCGCCATGTTAGATGAACTGGGTATAGAGGGCATTGAGATTGAGAACAACATACCTCTGGGAGAGACAGATATGGCGAAGATGTTCATCGACTTTATGCCGGAGACCAGGCCGGATGACGGGATAAGCCATGTCAGTTTTTATTTAGAAGACGGCAGGGACCATTCCGCATTGCTTCGGCAGGTGATGGATGGGATTGAATGGCAGCGGCAGTTTGTCGATGTCGGAGAAGGCACGATTACCTCCAGTGAGACGGAGGATATTGACTGGCTCAACAACTGGAAGGCATACTTCCATGCTTTTTCAATAGAGAATATCCTGATCAAACCGACCTGGGAGGATTTGGAGGAAAAAGATGCCGACAAGATTTTGATTGAAATCGATCCGGGTATTTCTTTTGGAACTGGCAAGCATGAAACGACGCAGCTTTGCATCCGTCAGCTTTTAAAATACGTCAAAGAAAATGCAAACGTGTTGGATGTGGGCTGTGGCAGCGGAATTTTGTCTGTTGTGGCATTAAAACTGGGAGCGGCTTCGGTAGTCGGTACAGATTTGGATGAAAACTGCATGGCCTCCACCAGAGAAAATATGCAGATAAACCAACTGCCTGAGCAGTCCGGTACATTTTATGTGGGAAATCTGATAGATGATAAAGAGCTGCAGCAGAAGGTCGGCACAGAGCGCTATGATATCGTTGTGGCAAATATCCTGGCGGATGTGATAATCCCTATGGCGGAAGTGATACCAGCGCGTCTGAAAAAGGGCGGCATTTTTATTACATCCGGTATTATTGATTTTAAGGAGAACGAGGTTAAAAAAGCAATAGAAGCCGCGGGGATGCGCATACTTGAGGTCAATCACCAGGGCGAGTGGGTAAATATCACTGCCATAAAGGAGTGACGGCATGCATCAGTTTTTTGTAGAAGACAGTCAGATCGGACGTGAGTTTGTTACAATTACGGGCTCGGACGTCAATCATATAAAAAATGTACTTCGTATGAAGCCAGGAGAAAAAATCCGTATCAGTAATCAAATGGGTACGGATTATTTCTGTGAAATTTCCGAAGTTGCCGATACTTTTATCCAGGCCGATATTTTAAGGGAAGATGCGCCGTCTACGGAACTGCCCGGCAGAATTTATCTGTTTCAGGCAATTCCCAAAGGAGGGCGGATGGAAACAGTAATTGAGAAAGCAGTGGAACTGGGCGTTTACGAGATTATTCCGGTAGCCATGCAGTACTGTGTAGTGAAACTGGACGATAAAAAACGGGAAGCTAAGACAGCGCGCTGGCAGAAGCTGGCCGAGGCGGCGGCCAAGCAGTCGAAGCGCAGCAGGATTCCTTATATACATCCGGTTATGGAATTTGAGGAAGCAGTATCATATGCCTCTTCCTGCGATATCCGGCTTGTCCCTTACGAGAATGAAAAGGGTATGGCTTCTGCCAGAGAGGCTTTTTCTTCTGTTAAGCCTGGTAATTCCATCAGTGTGATGATTGGGCCAGAGGGAGGCTTTTCGGAAGAGGAAATTGCTCTGGCTGCAGAAACGATGCAGGTCATTTCTCTGGGAAAACGAATTTTAAGGACAGATACGGCAGGTATTGCCGTCATGTCTGCACTGATGCTGAAATTAGAGATGAGGTAAAGAATGGAAGCGTATTTGGACAATTCTGCAACGACAAGGTGCAGTGAGCGCGCTATAGCGGTTATGGTTCGGCTGTTATCAGAGGATTACGGCAACCCTTCTTCCCTGCATGGCATGGGAGCAAACGCAGAGGCATATTTAAAAGAAGCAAAGAAGAAAATAGCAAAGACATTAAAGGCAGCCGAAAAGGAAATCATCTTCACTTCCGGCGGAACAGAGTCCAACAACCTGGCTGTTTTTGGAAGTGTTAAGGCCAACAGGCGCGCCGGAAATCATATAATTACAACTGCAATTGAGCATGCTTCCATAGCGCAGCCTATGCAGCAGTTAGAGGAGATGGGTTTCCGGGTGACGTATCTTCCGGTGGATTCTTTTGGAACCGTTCGGTTGGATGCCCTAAAAGAAGCTCTGGATGAAGACACAATTCTGGTATCCATGATGCATGTCAATAACGAAATCGGTACAATAGAGCCGTTGGAAGCTGTGTCGGCACTGATTCGCCAGAAGGCGCCGCAGGCGCTGTTTCATGTAGACGCAATCCAGTCCTATGGTAAGCTGCCGGTCATCCCAAAGAAACTGGATATTGACCTGCTTTCTGCCAGCGGACATAAAATCCATGGCCCTAAAGGTATTGGTTTTTTATATATCAGGGACAAAACAAAGATAAAACCGATTTTGTACGGCGGCGGCCAGCAGAAAGGCATGCGCTCCGGAACAGAAAATGTCCCTGCAATTGCAGCGCTTGGAGAAGCAGCCGCAGAGTGCAGCCAGTCCCTTGCGGCAAATGCCGAAGCGATGTATGGACTGCGGGAATATTTTATCGAAGAAGTAGTAAAAATTCCAGGTGTAACGATAAACGGCAAAACAGGAAAGGAGTCTGCGCCGCACATTATAAGCGTCAGCGCAGAAGACGTCAGAAGCGAGGTTTTGCTGCATTCTCTGGAAGAAAAAGGCATTTACGTATCCGCAGGCAGCGCCTGTTCCTCAAATAAGCCGTCAGTCAGCCAGACGCTTACTGCAATCGGCTTAAGAAAAGAACTTCTGGATGCTACGGTACGATTCAGTTTTTGCAGAGATACGACAAAGGAGGAAGTGGAATATGCGCTGGCTGCACTGGCAGAAATTATCCCCTTCCGCAGAAAATTTACGAGGAAATAGACTATGTATAAATCATTTTTAATCAAATACGGTGAAATTGCTATCAAAGGCAAGAACCGCTATCTTTTTGAAGAAGCGCTGGTAAGACAAATCCGATATGCTCTGGCTTACGTAGACGGTGTATTTGAGGTGCGCCGCCTGCAGGGCAGGATATACGTGGATGCATTGGAGGATTACGACTGCGACGAAGTAATGGAAGCGCTTTCTCATGTATTTGGAATCATTGGAATCTGCCCCGTAGTATTGGCAGAAGACAGGGGTTTTGATGCACTGGCCCAGGATGTCATCGCATATATGGACGCCGCATATCCGGATAAAAACAAAACGTTTAAAGTCCACGCCAGAAGAGCCAGAAAAAATTATCCGATGGACTCTATGGAATTAAATGCAGCCTTAGGGGAAAAGCTTCTGGAAACATTTCCCGAACTAAAGGTAGATGTGCATCACCCGGATATCCTTTTATGTGTGGAAATTCGCGAAAAGATCAATATCTATTCGACTGAAATCCCAGGGCCTGGCGGAATGCCGGTAGGAACAAACGGAAGGGCTATGCTTTTATTATCCGGCGGGATCGACAGCCCCGTAGCCGGCTATATGATAGCAAAACGAGGCGTAGCCATTGATGCCGTTTACTTCCACGCGCCGCCTTATACCAGTGAACGCGCCAAACAAAAAGTCGTGGATCTTGCCCGTATCGTTTCCCGTTATGCAGGCCCCATCCGCCTGCATGTCGTGAATTTTACGGATATCCAGCTCTATATTTATGAGCAGTGCCCACATGCAGAGCTTACCATTATAATGCGCCGCTATATGATGAAGATCGCGGAACATTTTGCAGAGCGGGACAACTGTCTTGGCCTTGTAACCGGCGAGAGCATCGGGCAGGTAGCCAGCCAGACCATGCAGTCGTTGGCCGCGACAAATGCAGTCTGCACTTTGCCGGTATACCGCCCGTTAATCGGATTTGACAAAAAGGAAATCATTCAGGTTTCAGAAAAAATAGACGCATACGAGACAAGTATTCTGCCGTTCGAAGACTGCTGCACTATTTTTGTGGCAAAGCATCCGGTGACAAAACCCAATATCAGAGTAATTGAACGATCCGAACAGAAGCTGAGTGAAAAAATAGATGCGCTTGTTCAAGCTGCAATAGAGACAGAGGAAACGATACTTGTTGAGGCAGGAGAGGAATAGAGATTTTCAGGAAATTTCAGGGAAAAGCACAGGAAGCATATCCGTTCCCTTGCAGCAAAAGAGAGGATGGTACACCACCCTCTTTCATCACTCCTGTAAAACCCCAATTTCTCTTAGATCATTTTCAGACACGCTTTAATCTTCTTTATAAAGATAAGGCTCCAGCGCTTCCATCATTTCCGCTTCATCACCCTCAAGATGGATGGCCAGATCAATTGGCTTAGACAAATCCAGACTGAAAATACCCATAATGGATTTGGCATCAATTGTATATCTTCCGGAAATCAGATCAAAATCATAATCGAATCGAGTAATTGTATTAACAAAAGCTTTAACCTTGTCGATGGAATTTAAAGAAATCTGAACTGTTTTCATATGCGTATATCCTCCTCTTTTCAATATTAAGCTACCTATATAGTAATTGTTTTATGTAAAAATGTCAATCATATTTATACCAATATTATACAAGAATCTGGAGGGTATTGTGAATAAAATATACAAAAAAAAAGCGGCGCTGCATAATCTGGGCTGTAAAGTAAATGCCTATGAAACAGAAGCCATGCGTCAGATGTTAGAAAATGCAGGATATGAGATTGTGGATTTTTCGGACATGGCGGACGTATATGTGATTAACACCTGTTCCGTAACGAATATGGCTGACAAAAAATCCAGGCAGATGCTTCACCGTGCCAGAAAATTAAATCCGGATGCCATTGTTGTGGCGGCAGGCTGTTACGTACAGACACAGGCGGGGGATAAGCAGAACAGTCTGGGCGCGGATATTATAATTGGTAATAATAAAAAACATGATTTGATAGAATCAATTCGATCTTATGAAGCGGCGCAGAGCGGGGGCGGTGAAACCGGGCCGTTTGTGGATATTCTGGAAATGAACTGTAAGCAGCCGTATGAAGAACTGCATATGACGAATACGACAGAGCATACCAGAGCGTTTGTAAAAGTACAGGACGGCTGCAATCAGTTTTGCAGCTACTGCATTATCCCGTATGCGAGGGGACGTGTGCGAAGCCGCGGATTTCGGGATGTTCTGGATGAGGTGCGCGCGCTTGCGGCAAACGGTTATAAAGAGATTGTGCTTTCCGGAATCCATTTAAGCTCTTATGGAACGGACAATGGAGAAACGCTTTTGCATCTGATAGAGGAAACGGCCAAAATAACAGGAATAGAGAGAATCCGTCTGGGATCTTTGGAACCGGGAATTGTTACGGAAAATTTTGTGCGCAGTCTTTTTGGCATTGACAAAATTTGTCCGCACTTCCATTTGTCTCTGCAAAGCGGCTGTGACGCTACATTAAAGCGGATGAACCGCAAATATACCACGGCGGAGTACGAAGCAGGCTGTGCGCTTTTGAGGCAGTATTTTGAACATCCGGCGATTACGACGGATGTGATTGTCGGGTTTCCGGGAGAAACGGAAGGCGAGTTTTTACAGACGCTGGAATTTTTGAGAAAAATCCGTTTTTATGAAATGCATATTTTCAAATATTCCAAACGGGAGGGGACAAGGGCTGCCATGATGGCAGAACAGGTAGAGGAACCGGTGAAGGCGCAGCGCAGTGCAAAGCTGATTTCACTTGCGCATGAAATGTCTGAGGAATTTCGGGAATACTATATAGGAAAAGATACGGAGATCCTGATGGAAGAGCCGGCAGAAGCAGATGGCAGGCGTTATTTTACGGGATATACAAAGGAATACGTCAAGATGGCGGTAAAAACAGATAAAAATCTATCCAATACCTTTGTAAAAGGCAGGGTTTTTGGGAAAGCACAGAATGGTCTGTATCTTTTGGTTGAATTTTAAGACGTAATATATTACAATAGAAAAAGCAAGGCTTTTGCGTGCACAAAACAAAAGAGCAGTATAAGGGCGTGAAATTATGCAGAATTTAAAGAATACACAGTTTTTTAAAGTAGAAAAAGAACCGGAGATACAGGTAAAGGATGTACTGGCCACTGTTTACGGGGCGCTGACAGAAAAAGGTTATAATCCGGTAAACCAGATTGTTGGATATATTATGTCCGGTGATCCCACTTATATCACCAGTCATAATAATGCAAGAAGTCTGATTATGAAGGTAGAACGTGATGAAATCGTAGAAGAAGTACTGCAGGAGTACATTAAAGAAGCACTTACAAAATAATACAGGCATGGAGGCATTTTATGCGGATAATGGGACTGGATTTTGGTTCCCGTACCGTTGGCGTGGCAGTCAGTGATGAGCTGGGCCTTACGGCACAGGGCGTGGAAATTATCCGGAGAAAGTCCCCTGGTAAATTGCGTCAAACCCTGGCAAGGCTCGAAGAGCTTGTCATTTATTATGATGTGGAAAAAATTGTCCTGGGCTACCCGAAGAATATGAACAATACCGAAGGGGAACGCTGTGAAAAGACAGTGGAATTTAAGGAAAAGCTAGAGCGGCGGATGGAACTGCCCATTGTATTGTGGGACGAGCGTTTGACTACCGTTGCAGCGCAGAACATTATGACAGAAAGCGGCATACGCGCCAAAGAACATAAAGAATATGTGGATGAGCTTGCGGCAATGCTGATTTTACAGGGTTATTTGGACTTTCTTCAAAACAGTAAAGAGGAACAGGGACAGATATATGGATAAAATTACATTTACAGCTCCTGATACGCAGGAGGAAATTCAATTTTTCTGCCTGGAGCAGACAACAATTAACAATCAGAATTATCTGCTGGTCACCGAAGATGAAGAGGGTGATTCGGATGCTTATATTTTAAGAGAAATATCTTCCGAGGGAGAGGATACGATATATGAAATGGTGGAAGAGGACGCACAATTAGCCGCCATAGGCAAGGTCTTTTCGGAATTGATGGAAGATGTTGATTTTGAATTTTAAGCGCAGGTTTTAAATATAGAACTTAGAACGGATAATTAGAAAAGAGGTAATGGATTGAAACAGAAAACAACTGAACATGCAAAGCTTAAAATCATTCCGTTAGGCGGCTTAGAGCAGATAGGGATGAATATTACTGCCTTTGAGTACGAAGACAGTATTATTGTCGTGGACTGCGGCCTGTCCTTTCCGGAGGATGATATGCTCGGAATTGACCTGGTCATTCCGGACATCACTTATTTAAAGGACAATATTGACAAAGTAAAAGGTTTTTTTATTACTCACGGGCATGAGGATCATATCGGCGCCATTCCCTATGTATTAAAGGAGATCAATGTGCCGATTTATGCGACCAAACTGACAATAGGTATTATTGATCACAAATTAAAAGAGCATAATATGCTGGCAAAGGTAAAGCGCAAGGTTGTAAAATACGGTCAGCATATCAATCTGGGAAATTTCCGCGTGGAATTTATTAAGACGAACCACAGTATTCAGGACGCCGCTGCGCTTGCCATTTATTCACCGGCTGGTATTGTCGTGCATACCGGAGATTTTAAAGTGGATTATACGCCGGTATTCGGGGACGCCATTGATCTTGCAAGGCTGGGTGAAATCGGTAAAAAGGGCGTGCTGGCTCTGATGTGTGACAGTACCAATGCGGAGCGGCCCGGATTTACGATGACGGAGAGTTCCGTAGGAAAGACGTTTGACAATATTTTTTCCGAGCACAAGAATTCCAGAATTATTATTGCTACATTTGCGTCCAATGTAGACCGTGTCCAGCAGATTATCAATTCTGCCTGTAAATATGGCAGGAAGGTTGTCGTAGAAGGACGGAGCATGGTTAATATTATTTCCACGGCAACGGAGCTGGGATATCTGGACATTCCAGAGAATACACTAATTGACGTGGAACACCTGAAGAATTACCCGGATGAACAGACAGTGCTCATTACGACGGGAAGCCAGGGAGAGTCCATGGCTGCGCTGTCGCGTATGGCGTCCGGCATGCACAAGAAGATCGCGATTAAGCCAAAGGATACGATTATTTTCAGCTCGAACCCCATACCGGGAAATGAGAAGGCAGTATCGAACGTGATCAATGAACTGTTCCGCAAAGGTGCGGATGTGATTTTCCAGGACGCCCATGTATCCGGACATGCATGTCAGGAGGATATTAAGCTGATTTATTCTCTGGTGCGTCCAAAATATGCAGTTCCGGTACACGGGGAGTACAGGCACTTAATGGCGCAGGGTAAAATTGCAAAGGAGCTGGGCTACAGCAAGGATAATATTTTTATTTTATCCTCCGGAGATGTACTGGAACTGAATGAGGATGAAGCAAAAGTGACCGGGCGCGTCCATGTGGGCAATGTTATGGTGGACGGGCTTGGCGTGGGCGATGTTGGTAATATTGTGCTGCGGGACAGGCAGCATCTGGCCGAGGAAGGTATTATTATCGTTGTATTAACCTTAGAGCAGGGTTCCGGGCAGGTACTTGCAGGTCCGGATATTGTGTCGAGAGGTTTTGTTTATGTCAGAGGATCCGAGAGCCTGATGGATGAAGCAAGACAGGTGTTAGAAGGAACAATGCAGCAGATAATGGATAAAAGAGTTACTGACTGGAGCAGAATAAAGACAGAAATCAAAGATTCCCTGGGGGAATTTGTCTGGAAGGAAACAAAGAGAAGACCAATGATTATACCGATTATTATGGAGGTATAAAGAACAGAACAGGCAACAGTTTAGGCAGCCGTTATTCCGGGGAGCGTGTAACAGGGCAGCTTGTCTGAACCGTTACCAGAAAAGAGGAAACATGGATCAGGTACAGGAAATTACAGAGGGGCTTACGGCTGCGATATTACAATCTTCGGAGTATATCCGGTATCAGGAAGCCAGGCAGGAAATTGCCCGGTATCCGATTTTAAAAAAAAGGGCAGATGAATTCAGAAAACGAAATTATGACCTGCAGAGCAGCAACGCCGACATTTTCAGGGAAGCGGATGAGCTTCGTCAGGAATATGCGTATATTACCCAAAACGCAATTGTATGGGAATACCTGGATTCGGAAAGCGCATTGTGCAGAGTATTGCAGCGCGTGAGCTGGAAGATTATGGAAAAATTAAATTTTGATCTGGGGTTTGGAGATAGATAGCAGTTATACGGAGGAGGAAATGAGTGCCAGAAAAGTAGTAATGAAAATCGTAAGTATCAGTTTTTCGATTCTGATTCTGATTTTGTTGGTGTTTGTCCTTTACCGGGGCGGGCAGATGGCATATAAGTTTGGTTATCGTGTGTTTACAGAAAAAGCGGTTAACCTGCCGGATGAGGGAAAAGACAAAGTCGTTACCGTTTCTTCTGGCATGGGGGCGAAGGAACTGGGGGAGTTGTTAAAGAAAAAGGGATTAATCCGCGATGCCAATCTGTTTGTGCTGCAGTTAAAGCTGTCAGCATATGCAAAAAAAATCAAAGAGGGGACATACACCCTTTCTACCTCCATGACAGCGCAGGAAATGATGCAGATAATGTCCGCAGAAGCGGATGATACGGAAACCGAAGAATAGGATGGTATATGATAGTTGAAGAACGTCTGGTGACATATATTAATTCTCTGGATAGAGGCAATACCGCATTTTTGGACCGCGTGGAACAGGAAGCCATCCAAAATTTTGTGCCCGTAATCCGCAAAGAAACACAGCAATATTTAAAACAGCTTCTGGCTTTGTTAAAGCCCCGGCGGATTCTGGAGGTTGGGACAGCAGTCGGATTTTCGGCTCTGTTTATGGCAGAATATAATCCCACGCCTTGTACGATTACGACTATTGAGAATTATGAAAAACGAATTCCCATTGCAAGGGAGAATTTTAAAGCAGCGGGAAGGGAAGCGCAGATTACACTTTTGGAAGGTGATGCGGCAGAGGTTCTCCCAAAGCTGAGCGGGACATTTGATTTTATATTTTTGGATGCGGCAAAAGGACAGTATATTTTTTTCCTGCCAGAGCTTTTGAGGCTTTTAAAATGCGGCGGAGTCATGGTTTCGGACAACGTGCTTAAGGAAGGAGAAATATTGGAGTCCAGGTTTGCGGTTACGAGGCGCAATCGTACGATTCACAAACGGATGCGCGAGTATTTGTATGAGGTGACAAATCATGAGGAGTTGATCAGTACCGTGCTCCCGGTGGGAGACGGACTGGCTGTCAGCTATAAAAATATACAGACGGAGGAACGTAAATGAAACGTCCGGAGTTATTGGTACCTGCAAGCAGTTTGGAAGTGTTGAAAATAGCGGTTGTATTTGGAGCAGATGCGGTATATATTGGCGGGGAGGTATTTAGCCTGCGTGCAAAAGCGAAGAATTTTTCCATGGAAGAGATGGCTGAGGGGATTGTATTTGCCCATGCGCACGGAGCGAAGGTATATGTGACTGCGAATATCTTAGCGCACAATACGGATTTAGAAGAAGTTCGGGCATATTTTACCGAATTAAGGGAGATTGCACCCGACGCGCTCATTATTTCCGATCCGGCCGTTTTTTCCATTGCAGAGGAGATTTGTCCGGAAATTGAGCGCCATATCAGTACACAGGCGAACAATACGAATTATGGGACGTATCTGTTCTGGCATAAGCTGGGAGCGAAACGTGTAGTTTCGGCCAGAGAGCTTTCGCTGCATGAGATTCGGGAAATTCGGGAGCATATTCCGGATGAAATGGAGATTGAGACTTTTATACATGGTGCGATGTGTATTTCCTATTCGGGAAGGTGCCTGCTCAGTAATTATCTGACAGCAAGAGACGCCAATCAGGGGGCGTGCACGCATCCCTGCAGATGGAAATATGCCCTGATGGAAGAACAGCGTCCGGGAGAATATATGCCGGTTTATGAAAATGATCGCGGTACTTATATATTTAATTCTAAGGATTTGTGTATGATTTCGCATATTCCTGAACTTTTTGCAGCAGGGATTGACAGCTTTAAAATAGAGGGCAGGATGAAGACAGCGCTTTATGTGGCCACGGTAGCCAGGACTTATCGGAAAGCCATAGACGATTTTATGGAATCCCACCAAAAATATCAGGAAAATTTGCCGTGGTATTCAGATCAGATATCGAATTGTACTTACCGTCAGTTCACAACCGGCTTTTTTTTCGGAAAACCGTCCGAAGAAGCGCAGATTTATGACAACAACACCTATGTAAAAGAATATACATATCTTGGCATAGTCGAGTCATGCGGTGAAGATGGACTTTGTCGGATTACACAGCGCAACAAATTTTTGGTCGGGGAGCGCATTGAAGCGATGAAGCCGAATGGAGAAAATCTGGAGCTCACAGTGCGCGGCATTTTAGATGAGGAGGGCAATGCAATGGAATCAGCCCCGCATCCGCAGCAGAAATTGTACATTGATTTAGGTACACCGTTAGAGCGTTACGATATTTTACGCAGAAAAGAGGAGGCGTGTTAACTTTGAAACAGGAAAAATATGTTGCATATGTGGGCACTTATACCCACGAACACAGTGTAGGTATCCATATTTATGATTTGGATGTGGAAAACGGGACAATGGAAGAGCGCAAGATGGTAAAGATTACCAATCCGTCTGATCTGATGGTTTCTCATGACAAGAAATTTTTGTATTCTATTACGGACGATGGAGTAAAAGCTTTTCGGATTCTGCCAGACGGGGATCTTGAGGAAATCAATGAACAGTGGATCGGCGGTATGCGCGGCTGCTATCTGGATGTAGACAATGAAAACCGTTTTCTTTTTGTAGGCGGATATCACGATGGCAGGGTATCTATGATGCATCTGAACGAAGACGGTTCCGTCGGGGACATTGCAGACGGTATTTTCCATAAGGGAGTCGGGAGAAGCGCAGCGGATCGAAGCTCAAGGCCGCATGTCAACTGTGTTAAAGTGACGCCGGATCAGAAGTATCTGTGTGCCGTAGACGGCGGGCTTGACCATGTCAAGGTTTATAAGATCAAATATGGAACCGGTAAGCTGAAGCTGACGGATTTTATCCGCGGCGATTTGGACTGTGCGCCAAAGATGATACGTTTCAGTAAGGATGGCAAAAACGCATATGTGTTAAATGAGCTGGAAAACAGTATTGATGTGTACAGCTATACGGAAACAGAAGAAAAAGGGCCGGATTTTGAACGTATTCAGAAGGTGTCGACGGAAATTGAGAAGAGCAATGGCTGCAGTGCACAGGTAATTGAGTTTTCCAGAGACGGGAATTATCTGTTCTGTTCCAATGCCGGAACGGATGATGTTGTGATATTTAAACGGGATGCGCAGACTGGTAAGCTGGAGTTTTTCTGTGTGACGCCTGTGAGCGGCGATTTCCCGAAAGCGCTGGCTGTATTTCCGGGAAATCAGTATTTTGCCAGCCTGAATCATGAATCCAACCAGATTTGTGTGTTTGGCATCAATTATGAGAAGAAGTACGCACTGATGAAAGGAAAGCCAAAACATATAGACCGACCGACCTGTATTTATATTCATTCATTATAAAATGGCTAAATGGGCATGGTGGGATGCCCGGAGGGTATACATTACAGACAGGCCGAATGGCCATAATGGGATGCCTGGAGGGTATACATTATAGACAGCTGGAACAAATCAGAGAAAACACTTACGAAGAGGGGGCTGTCGGGAACTACCTATTTCCCGACAGCCCCGTTTATACTACAGGGCTATTTCGTAAGTTGTTTACTGTTTGTGTTATAACTGCAATACATTGATAATCAAAATCCACGCTAATCCATAATAAGTTATAACAGCAACAAGGTAGTTGATTGTAGTAATCAGGGGACCCGGCGCAACAGCGGGATCTACCTTCCATTTTTAAACATAAGGGGAATCAGTGTTTCCGAAAGGCTCGAAAGCAACATTGCGAATAACAGGGCAATACCCGTACATGCTGATATTTTCATCCATTAAAACACGGATGGTAACAGCGGGCGACTGTGTTCCTGCATTTCCTCCTTTACCTGTCAGGTCTGCGGGCAGCAAACCCAAACTGATAAGGCGGCAAGGTATCGTTGACGGCTATTAACAATATACTGTGTATTTTAGATATATAGCTCATTTCCTTTTCTTATTGAACATGCTTTTTTTATTGCTAACGCCGCAACAGAAACTAAAGTTCCATTCACTTTACGGGCTGATTGTGGGCATTTTACTACACAACGCATACATGAAATACACTTTTTGCCGTCCGCCGTTTTAAAATCTTCTGTGTTAATTGCTTTTGCAGGACACTGTTTGGCGCAAAGACCGCAGCTTGTACAGTTATTGTTTGCTTTTGGCACTAAACCGGCTTTGCCTGCTTTTTTATACGGGCGATTTCCCGGAATTTGCGGTGCGGCAAATTCAGTGGAATTACTGGTTATTTTGTCTAAAATCTTATTGGCAAAACTGATTAACTCACTTTTGTCTTTCCTATCGGGTCTGCCTGCCGCATACTGGTGCATGATAGAATGTTCTGCAATGGCAGCAATGGCGGCAATGACCTGAAATCCGCTTTTTTCTGCAATATCGTTCAATTCAATCAAAGTATCTTCATATGCCCTGTTGCCATATACGCAAACTATGACGCACGGAGTTTGATTACCGTGGATATTTGAAATTCTTTGAGCGGCAAGACTTGGAACGCGTCCTCCATAAGAGGGAATGGCAATAATCGCAATATCCTCTTTTCCCAGGCTCAGTGAGGAATAATCAGTTTCCGCATTGGATAAATCCACTTTATTGACAGGTGTTCCCCATGCTTTGGTTATGATTTCTGCAACTTTATCAGTTCCTCCGGTTGGGCTAAAAGTAATTTGTAAAACGTTCATAGTCGACCTCCTGTAATTTTATAAGTTACACCATTATAGCAAACGCATGGTGTAATGTCAAGATTTACAGCAATACATATAATATGATACAATCTGACATGGAAAGGAGAAATGCTATGCACATCAGTACAAAATGTTCAATTGCAATTCATTGTTTAATATTTATTTACGAATATGGAGAAAAACAGAAAGTAACCAGTAATCTTTTATCATTATCTACTGGAAGCAACCCTGTTACTATCCGAGCTATTATAAGCTCATTGAAAAAAGACGGAATAATATCTGTTAAATTTGGAACGGGCGGCGCAACGCTGATTTGTCCGTTAAATGAAATAACACTATATCGTGTATGCAGGGCGATAGAGCCGGATTTTATTTCTAAACTGTTTGGTATTCATGCGCTGCCTTCACAATTATGTCCTGTAGGGAAAAATATTCATAATGTTCTGGATTGTTCTTATCAGAAAATCGGTGACGATTTGTGCGGCAGTCTGGAAAGTATCACATTAAAAGATATCATTTCGGATTATCGGAAATGTTCATCGAAAGACTGAAACATATCTATGAAAGATATAGAGAGCCTGTACGCCAGGAATTGGATAAGACTTTAAAAAACGGCAATAAACCGGAGAAAAAGTGCATGATATGCAGCTTTGGTCATACCATGCACTTTTGTTATTTATTTACAGCCGCAGCTTTTTTCGATGCCGCAGTTTCTGTCAATGGCAGGGTTGCAGGCATAGAAGTTTTTCGAATCCAGACGTTCCTGGATCAGGCGGAGCGCTTCACCGAAGCGCTGAAAATGCACAATTTCCCTTGCACGCAAAAAGCGGATGGGGTCAATGACGTCCGGATCCTTTACAACGCGCAGGATATTATCGTAGGTGCTTCTGGCCTTCTGTTCTGCAGCCATGTCTTCCATAATATCTGTGATGGGATCTCCCTTGACCTGGAATTCGCAGGCATTTTGCGGAACACCGCCGGCTGCCTGTGGCCAGATGCCAAGCGTGTGGTCGATGTAATATTCGCCAAAGCCGGATTCCCTGATTTCTTCCGGCGTCAGGTTGCGCGTGAGCTGGTGTACAATGGTGGCGATCATTTCATAGTGTGCCATTTCTTCTGTACCCAGAGAAGCAGCGGTAATGTTCCACTTACTGTATTTTGGGACGGGCATGAAACGGTGGGATTTCCGATACATAGCTTTTCAACGTTTGAAAGGATAAAGAAGTATGATGAAAATGAGGATGCAGGGAATGTCGGGAAGGCTTATTCTATCGTGGTTAGAGATACGGAAAGAACGATAACTATATACGGCATTGCTTCAACGAGATTTGATATAGCAGGTTAAATTGTGTCAGACCTATTTGTTTTATTGTGGACAAGTAGGTCTGATTTTATGTTGTAAACCACACAAGTATAAGATTTGAAGTTGTTCGATTTGATTCTCTTGATTTTTTTGCGTAGCATAGATATAATGTAGTAAAGTACACAAGCGATAAAAAATTTATGTGTATTTTAGTGCAGAGGTGAAAGTTTGGAAGTAAACTTCCAAATCTGCCTGAATGACGCAGTAAATGCGTCAGAAGGAGGAAATAATGCTAACACAAAATGATATAAGAATACTAAGCAAAATATTTTCTGATTATG
>JAAWDZ010000048.1 GCA_022794015.1 Eubacterium sp.
ACTGTATGTATAGAATGGCTTTATTTCGTTTAAATGATTTTTAAATCTGCTTGACTGGTGTTTATACTATAAGCAAAAATAAAACCAATTCTGACGCATTTTAGGGGTTGTATTTATAGCCTATGTGTGCTATAATCTTATTCGTTAGATGATATATTTTCTAGTAGGCGAATAAGATTAAAAAGCCTTTAAATACTAGAAAAAGAGGGAACTTATAACAAAGTCATAACGAACAAGACTATGTTAAGCGGTTAGGTCAAGACTAAGGATCTTGTGATGGTTACATCGTGTGGGTTCAAGTCCCATCTTCCGCATCAATCCCTCGTAAGAACAGAGTTTACGGGGGTTTTTTGTTTTGAAAAAATCAGCCGGCTATTTCTCCTGGAAGCACATCTGTGAAAAAGGAGAAAAATCACATATTCGGAGAAAAATCATGAAAAATCTAACGCTGAAGAAAAAGCTTCATCTATTAGGTACCAGTATTCTTTTGTATGTTCTGTTTGTTCTGCTTTTTGTGACATATGTCATAAGCCGTGCGTCCGCGGGGGGGCACATAAAGCAGATGATTCCGTTTTTGCTCGTAAGTATTCCCTGGCTGGTGTTTGTAATTTTTCTGCTGTCTGAGATCCGGCGCAGTCAGGAGGAACCGTTGGAGTCGTTGGAAGGGGCTTTGGAGAAGATTTCGGAAGGCGATTTTTTGACAAAGACATACGATATGGATGTGAAACTGCAGGAGGAATACGGGGATCTGGCAAGAGCTGTGGAAAAGATACGCGAAAATGTCGGTACGATAATCGGCGGTATCCGGCGGGAATCGGACGGAATTTCAAAAGCAGTGGGCGGGATACATGCACATATGGGCGGCATGAGCCAGGAGCTGGAGGATATTTTTATTGCGGCAGAAGAACTGTCGGATTCTTTGAAAGCCCAGGAAGAGGCAACAAGTGAAATCGGACGGGTTACCGGTGAAATAGAAGGCGCTGCAAACCATCTGGCAGCGCGGGCGAAGGACGGTGAAGAGTGGGCGAACGAGATTCGTAAACGGGCTCTTTATGCCAGAGAAACAGCATTGGACAAAACAGAAGCAATACGGTCAGGCAAAAAGGATATCCGGGACAGTCTGGCACAGACTTTAAACGATGCCAAAGTGATTGAACAGATCTCTGTTCTGGCGGAGTCTTTGGTAGAGATTATGGAACAGGTAAATATGCTGTCGTTGAATGCGGGGCTGGAAGCCTCGCGGGTTGGTGAAGCAGGAAAAGAGTTTGTAACCATTGCCGAAGAGATACGCAGCCTTGCGGACCAGTCTAAGAAATACGCTGAAAATATTCAGTGGGCGGTAGACGAGGTGACATCTTCGTTAGTAAATCTTCGTAAAGATGCAAAACGCTTTCTGGAGTATATTGACCGGGATGTTTTGCCTGGCTTTCAATTATTTGTACGAATGGCGGATACGTATAACAGTGATGCCGGAGAGATGCATTTTCTGGCTTCTGATGTAGGAGCAACGTCTGAAGATTTCTTGAATTTTGCAGGCAGCATCATGGATTTGCTTGCAGGAATTGGAACGACGGGCGAAGCGTGCGGCAGGGGAATTACAGGCATTGCCGACCAGTCAGTGCATGCGGCTGCAAGAGTAAGCGCAATGGAAGAAGGATTTAAAGAAACAGTGGACGCGGCCGCGCGGCTTGCAAAGGAAGCGGGACGGTTTACAGTGGGGTCCTGACGACGATATAAAAAGAGGAGCCGGGTTTTTCCGGTTCCTCTTAAAAATTTTGTAAAAATAAAAGGAAAAAAGAAAAACGTACAGTAAATTAATATATAGGAGAGTTTTCCTGAAAAATTATTTCAGGAGTACTCTAAGAGCAGGAGGTGTGCACAGGTGACAATCCGCGAGAACACTGAAAAAATAGAAAAGGAAATACTCAGTCCTTACGCCACGCAAAGTGTGGGCAGCAGAGGACGGGAAGTAGAGGAAGAACCCTGTGATATCCGCCCGGTATTCCAAAGAGACAGAGACAGAATACTGCACTGTAAAGCGTTTCGGCGTCTAAAGAACAAGACGCAGGTATTTTTGACACCTAAGGGAGATCATTACCGTACCAGGATGTCCCATACTTTAGAGGTTTCGCAGAATGCGAGAACGATAGCAAAGGCGCTGCGGCTGAATGAGGATCTGGTAGAGGCGATTGCACTGGGACATGATCTGGGGCATACGCCGTTTGGTCATGCGGGAGAGCATATGCTGGATTCTCTTTGCCAGGAAGGATTTCGGCACAATGAGCAGAGTGTGAGGATTGTAGAACGGCTGGAAAAGGACGGTAAGGGGCTCAATCTGACCTGGGAGGTGCGGGATGGCATCTTAAATCATCAGACCCGGACTATGCCGCATACTTTAGAAGGCAAGATTGTACGTCTTTCCGACAAAATAGCTTATATCAACCATGATATTGACGATGCCTGCCGGGCGCACATTCTGACCAGAGAGGATATTCCAAAGGAGCTGCGGGAGATTCTTGGCGGGACGACCAGAGAACGCTTAAATACCCTGATTCATGATATCATTATCAACAGTATGGACAGAGACGATATCTGTATGTCTAAGGATGTGGAAACGGCGATGTATAAGCTGCGTCGTTTTATGTTTGAATCTGTGTACCAAAATCCGATTGCCAAAAGTGAAGACGAAAAGGCAAAGGGCGTGTTAGAACAGCTTTACCGGCATTATATGGCGCATCTGGAACTGATGCCAGCGGCGTACCTTAGTATGCTGGATGCGGGTGAAACGAAGGAGCGCGTTGTTTGCGATTACATATCCGGCATGACAGATCAGTATGCCGTTGCCAAATTCAGCGAGTATTTTATGCCGCAAAAGTGGCAGGTATAGGCGGTAACAGAAACTGTTACGGCAGACGGTGATTAAGGAGGGAGAAGCCTTGCCTTTCTACTCAGAGGATTTAATTGAAGAGGTATGTTCCAAAAATGATATTGCAGACCTGATTTCCGGTTATGTGAAGCTTCAGAAAAGAGGCGGCACATATTTTGGACTGTGTCCGTTTCACAGCGAGAAGACCCCGTCTTTTTCCGTGACGCCTTCGAAGCAGATGTATTACTGCTTTGGCTGCGGAGCAGGGGGGAATGTTATTACATTTTTAATGGAATATGAGAATTTCAGTTTTGTAGAAGCTGTGCAGGCGCTGGCTGAGCGTGCGGGCGTCAAGCTGCCCGAACAGGAATATTCCCCGCAGATGAAGCAGGAAGCTGACCGTAAGCAGCGTCTTCTGGAAGTAAACCGGGAAGCAGGCAAATTTTATTATACACTATTGCGCAGTGAGCGCGGACAGCCGGCAATGGCATATTTTAAGAAGAGGGGCTTAAGTGAGGAGACGATGCACTCCTTTGGACTGGGGTATTCGGACAAGTTTGCAAACAGCCTGTATGGTTATCTGCGGCAGAAAGGATATGAGGATGAGCTGCTGCGGGACAGCGGACTGATTGTATATGATGAGCGCAGGGGCGGTTATGACAGGTTCTGGAACCGGGCTATGTTTCCGATTATGAACGTACACAGCAAGATCATAGGTTTTGGCGGGCGCGTGATGGGAGAAGGGGAGCCCAAATACTTAAATTCCCCGGAAACAAAGATTTTTGATAAGAGCAGGAACCTGTACGGGCTCCACATTGCGAGGGCGACGAAAAAGCCGCAGCTTATTCTGTGCGAAGGTTATATGGATGTAATTGCTTTGCATCAGGCTGGCTTTGACAATGCGGTAGCGTCTTTGGGGACGGCGTTAACCAGTGGGCATGCGGGTCTTTTAAAGCGATATACCAAAGAGGTGTATCTGGCCTATGACAGTGACGGCGCAGGCGTAAAAGCGGCGCTGCGTGCAATCCCCATTCTGAAAGAGGCTGGAATTACGGCTAAAATTATTTCTATGCAGCCTTACAAGGATCCGGACGAATTTATGAAAGCGTTGGGAAGCGAGGCTTATCAGGAACGGATCGACAGCGCCCAGAACAGTTTTTTATTTGAGATACACATGCTGGAACGAGAATATGATCTAAAGGATCCGGAAGGAAAAACAGCATTTTACAATGAAATTGCGCGTAAACTTTTAGGATTTACCGAAGAGTTGGAGCGTAATAACTATATAGAAGCCATTGCGGCCGAATATCATGTGGGCTATGGCGATTTGCGGAAGCTGGTGATATCGGCGGCAGCAAAAGGAGAGCGGATTACGGTAAAGCCAAAGGCCGCTGCCGCAGGCAGGAAAAAAGAAAGCGGCATACAAAAGTCCCAGAAGCTGCTTTTAACATGGTTGATTGAGGATACCCGCCTGTTTCCCCTGATTCGAAAATTTGTGGTTCCTGAGGATTTTACCGAAGGTATTTACCGGCAGGCAGCCAAAATTCTGTATGGTCAGTTTGAGGCAGGCGGAGTGATAAATCCAGCGAAAATTGTCAGTATGTTTGAAAAGGAGGAAGATCAGAAAGAAATTGCAGCGTTGTTTAATGCACACGTCAATCATATTGAAACAAAGGAGGAGATGGAAAAGGCGCTGAAGGAAACGCTTGTCAGAGTCAGGCAGAATGGCATTGATTCCCGTCTGGCCCATCTGGAACCGACAGATATGGCGGGCCTGCAGCAATTGGTTACAGACAAACGTCAGTTAGAACTATTGGAAAAATTGCATATTTCTATCGAATAAGGACAGAATAGTAACGAACTATGAGAGGAAGGAAACATGGAAGAAAAGAAAAATAAAGCCGTAAAGAATCCTGAAGGGGAAATCGTCTCTGCAGAACGGGCATTGAGGGCGGAAAAATTAAACGAAAAATTAAAAGAACTTGTCGAATTTGCCAAGAAAAAGAAAAATATTCTGGAATACCAGGAAATCAGCGATTTTTTTCAGAAGATGGAGCTCAATGCGGAAGAGTTTGAAAAAATTTTAGATTGTCTGGAATCCAATAGTATTGATGTGCTTCGTATCAGTGAGGACGATGACGATGATGATATCCTGATTACTGAAGAGGATGAAATCGAAGTCGAGAAAATTGATCTTTCCGTACCGGATGGCGTCAGCACAGAGGATCCGGTGCGCATGTATTTAAAAGAAATTGGCAAGGTTTCATTGCTGAGCGCGGACGAGGAGATTGATCTGGCAAAACGTATGGAGCTTGGCGATCAGGAGGCAAAAAAACGGCTGGCAGAGGCTAACTTACGTCTGGTAGTTTCCATTGCAAAGCGCTATGTGGGTCGCGGCATGCTGTTTTTGGATTTGATCCAGGAAGGTAATCTGGGGCTTATCAAGGCCGTAGAGAAATTTGATTACCGCAAGGGATACAAGTTTTCCACTTATGCAACCTGGTGGATCCGACAGGCGATTACAAGGGCGATTGCTGATCAGGCGCGTACGATTCGAATTCCGGTGCATATGGTTGAGACAATTAATAAATTAATCCGTGTGAGCAGACAGCTTTTGCAGGAGCTTGGACGCGAACCAACTCCGGAAGAAATTTCGGAGGAAATGAGTATGCCGGTGGAACGGGTGCGTGAAATTTTAAAAATTTCTCAGGAACCGGTTTCTTTGGAAACGCCGATTGGGGAAGAGGAAGACAGCCATCTGGGAGATTTTATCCAGGATGATAATGTTCCGGTTCCGGCAGACGCCGCAGCCTTTACTTTGCTGCGGGAGCAGCTTCAGGAAGTGCTTGGCACGCTTACGGAACGGGAACAGAAGGTGCTTACGCTGCGCTTCGGGCTGGAAGACGGCCGCGCAAGAACTCTGGAAGAGGTCGGCAAGGAATTTAATGTTACTCGTGAACGCATTCGTCAGATTGAGGCGAAAGCACTGCGCAAGCTGCGTCATCCAAGCAGAAGCCGCAAGTTAAAAGATTATTTAGAGTAGATGATATGGTAAAGCTTTCAAAGAGAATGATGCATTTGGCAGATATGGTGACGCAGGGAGCCACAGTGGCAGATGTAGGGACAGATCATGGTTATATTCCGATTTATCTGATACAGTCCGAAAGAATCCGTCATGCATTTGCTCTGGATATCAGGGAAGGGCCACTGCTTCGTGCAAAGGAGCATATTGCGGCTTTTGGTTTGGATGATTACATAACAGTAAGGCGTTCGGACGGTGTTGCGGCGCTTAAGGCGGGGGAAGCAGATTCGATTTTAATAGCCGGAATGGGCGGCGATGTTATGCTTCATATCTTAGTAGAAGGGGAAAGCGTGATTGCATCGGCAAAAGAACTGATTTTGCAGCCGCAGTCTAAAATTGGGCAGGTTCGGAAATACCTTTGTAACAGGGGATATCAGATCGATCGCGAAGATATGGTATTGGAAGAAGGCAAGTATTATCCGATGATGCACGTTGTCCTTTGGCAGAAGGAGGATATCAGAGCGAAGTATGCAGCGTACGAAGCACAAGAACGGGAACTGTTTTTCCGTTATGGAGAGCGTTTGTTAAAGGAAAAAAACAGTGTGTTACAGCTTTATCTGCGGCAACAAATCGGGCAGTACGAGGCAATTTTAAACAGTCTTGCGGCAAAATCACAGACCGAAGCGCTTGTTTTGCGCAGGGAAGAAATATTACATAAGCTTGCCTGCGCAAAAAGAGCGGCAGCATACCAAAAGGAGGAGTGAGGTATGGAGGGAAGGAAAATCATAGAAATATTAGAGGCCCAGTCTCCGCCGTCTTACGCATGCGACTGGGATAACGTAGGACTTCTGGCAGGGAATATAGACCGGGAAATCCATAAAATTTACATTGCGCTGGATGCTACGGATGAAGCGGTGGAGGAAGCTGTGAATCTGGGAGCGGATATGATTCTGACGCATCATCCATTGATTTTTAAAGGCATCCGCCGTGTAGTGGCAGATGATTTTATCGGAAGGCGTCTGATCAGACTGATTCAAAATGACATTGCTTATTATGCGATGCATACCAATTTTGATGTAAAAGGCATGGCGGAGCTCTCGGCAGCAATGCTGGGATTAGAGTCGCCCCGTGTGCTGGATGTAATGGAGGTTTCTTTGGACAAAGAAGAAGGCATTGGCCGGATTGGCCGATTTAAGAATCCGATGGAATTAAAAAGCTGTGCTGATTTTGTCAAAACAGTATTTTCACTGGAACAGGTAAAGGTATTCGGCGATCCCAAAAAGGAGCTTTGTGTGGCTGCGATTTCCCCTGGATCCGGAAAGAGCGAAATCGGAAATGCCATTGCCAAAGGAGCGGACGTACTGATTACCGGTGATATTGATCATCATGAAGGCATAGATGCGGTGGCCCGCGGGCTTTGCATTATTGACGCCGGGCATTATGGATTAGAGCATATTTTTATACGCTACATGAAAGAGTATCTGGAAAAGAGCTGTGAGGGTGTGGAAATTGCAGCGCAGCAGATTACGTTTCCGTTTTGGGTTGTTTAAAGGGAGGAATATGGAGGGAGAAAAAATAAAAATTCAGGTTTGCGGGCAGGAAAAGGAATATGAAAAGGGGACGCAGTATCTGCAGATTGCAAAAGAATATCAGGCGGATTACACGGATGATATTATTCTGGTATCAGTAGACAACCGACTGAGCGAGCTGCACAAAAGAGCCAAAAAAGATGCGGAAATTACGTTTATTACAACGGCAGACAAAGCGGGCAGAAAGGCATATCGCAGAAGCACGACGCTGCTGATGCAAAAAGCGCTTTACAATCTGCTTGGCAGGGAAAAATCCGCAGTCCGCGTACTGTCCTGCATCAGTCAGGCTTATTACTGTGAGATGTGGAATTTCGGAAAGCCGGATGAGGCTTTTTTAGCACGGCTAAAGGCAGAAATGCTGCGCATGGCAGAGGCAGAGATTCCGATTCAAAAAAGCAGCGTGGATACGGACGAGGCAGTGAAGCTGTTTGGCGCACTTGGAATGGCGGAAAAAGAGTGTCTGTTCCGTTACCGCAGGAGCTCAAGGGTGAATATTTATTCGCTGGATCGCTATCAGGATTATTTTTATGGTTATATGGCTGCGCATACCGGCTATCTGAAATACTTTGATTTGCAGCTTTACGGGAATGGCTTTGTCTTGATGTTTCCGGATAAAGACACTAAAAAGACGGCAGAGTTTACACCGTCTGTCAAATATTTTGAAGCATTGAATCATTCTAGGGAATGGGGACGTACAATGGGGGTTGATACGATTGGTTCCCTGAACAATGCAATTGCTTCCGGCAGGATGCAGGAGATTATTCTGGTGCAGGAGGCTTTGATGGAGCAGAAGATCGGGCAGCTGGCGCAAACGATTGCTTCCACCGGTGATCGGAAATTTGTTATGATTGCAGGTCCGTCCTCGTCCGGCAAGACGACTTTTTCCCACCGGCTGTCGATTCAGCTGTCGGCGCTTGGTCTGCGTCCATATCCGCTTTCGCTGGACGACTATTACCTCAATCGGGAAGACGCGCCCAGGGATGAAGATGGTAAGCTGGACTTTGAGTGCATAGAGGCGCTGGATGTAGAGCAGTTTAACCGGGATATGACCGCGCTTTTGCGTGGAGAGGCAGCAGAGCTTCCGTCCTTTAATTTTAAAACGGGAAGGCGGGAATATAAGGGGAGGCAGTTACAGCTTGGCGAAGGGGATATTCTCGTGATCGAAGGAATTCATGGGCTGAATGACAAGCTTTCCCATACTTTGCCAAAGGAGAGTAAATTTAAGATTTTTATCAGCGCCTTAACTCAGATTAACATTGATGAGCATAATTACCTGCCGACGACAGATGGAAGGTTAATTCGGCGTATTGTGCGCGATGCGAGGACACGCAATACGACAGCGCAGGAAACGATCGCCATGTGGAACTCTGTACGGCGGGGCGAGGAATATTATATTTTCCCGTTTCAGGACAGTGCGGATGTGATGTTTAATTCCGGACTGATTTATGAACTTTCCGTATTAAAAGCATATGCGGAGCCGTTGTTGTTTTCAGTAGACAAAAACGCGCCGGAATATATGGAGGCTAAACGGCTCTTAAAATTCCTGGATTATTTTCTTCCGGTGCCGAGTGAGGAAATCGGCAGGAATTCCATATTGAGGGAATTTATCGGGGGAAGTGCATTTCATGTGTAAATCAATTGATAAGTAGAGTAAATGATCGCGGCCGCAGCGTAATCGCTGCGGGTGAGGAAAGTCCGGGCTTCACAGGGCAGGATGCCGGATAACGTCCGGTGGAGGCGACTCCAAGGATAGTGCAACAGAAATATACCGCCGGGAGATATCCCGGTAAGGGCGGAAGGGCAGTGTAAGAGACTACCGCCCCGCTGGTAACAGCGGGGGCATATGTAAACCCCATCCGAAGCAAGACCGAACAAAAGCGTTGACGTGGCCCGCCAGCTTTAGGTTGGTCGCTTGAGACAGCTGGTAACAGCTGTCCTAGATAGATGATCATTCACGACATAACCCGGCTTATCGCTCTGCTTATCAGATTGAATTGATGAAGTTTTTATAAAATGTTTCTTAAAAGTCAATAGGTTAGTTGACAGTCTTATATTCAGAATGTACCATAAATGTATCAGTAACAGTTCAGACGGCTACTATTTTGCAAAGCGTGTAACAGGGCGGCTTGTCTGAACTGTTACTATAAATATTGATAGAAACAAAACGAATGAAGGTGCATGTAATGAAAGAAAAGGTACAAAGGTTTATGATTGGGCGTTATGGCTTCGACGAGCTTTCTAAGATATTCTTAGGCTTGACAATTGCGCTGATGGTGGCATCCATGTTTACAAGAAACAGGGTTATTTACCTGATTTCTCTGGTTTTGCTGGTGTATTCTTACTGGCGTGCGTTTTCCAGGAATATTGCAAAGCGGCAGCAGGAGAACCAGAGATTTTTAAATTTGCGTTATCAGAGCGCGGTGAAATGGAGTAAATTCAAGAGCCGCCGGGAACAGAAGAAAATTTACCGGTTTTATAAATGCCCACAGTGCCAGCAGATGGTCCGTGTTCCGAAGGGAAGAGGCAGGATTTGCATTACCTGTCCGAAGTGCCAGGCAGAATTTATCAGAAAAAGTTAGGAAGAACGTATATGTTTGGATATATTAACATCAACCGGAAGGAACTGGACAAAGAGGCTGCAAAGGCTTATCAGGCTTATTACTGCGGGCTGTGCCGCATGCTGAAAATGAGCTGCGGTACAAAAGGACAGATGCTTTTGAATTATGATATGACTTTTCTGGTAGTTCTTTTGACCGGACTCTACGAGCTGGGGCATGAAGAAACGGAATTTACCTGTCCGATTCATCCGACGAAAAAGCAGATCGCATGGATTAACGAAGCCACAGATTATGCTGCGGATATGAACGTAATACTGGCATATCATAATCTTGAGGACGACTGGAAAGACGGTAAGGCATACACGAAAAAGGCGTTTGCCAGGGCGTTTGCAAAGGATTATGAGCGGATTCGCCAGAAGTATCCGAGACAGGTAGGCGCACTGGAAGAATACATGGGAGAGCTGTCAGCGGCAGAAGAGGCAGAAGAAGAAAATATTGACCGAATCGCCGGCTTAACCGGAGAAATGACCGGAGAAGTCTTTTGCTGGAAACAGGACGAATGGACCGAAGAACTGCATTGTCTGGGATTTTATATGGGCAAATTTATTTATCTGATGGATGCTTATGAGGATTTGGAAAAGGACAGGAAGCGTCAGAATTATAATCCGTTTGCCAAAATGGTCTGTGAACAGGAAAAGGACTTTGAAACGTTTGTCAGGCTGCTTTTGACCAGTATGATGTCAGAATGTGCAAAGTCTTTTGAACGAATGCCGATTCTTTTGCACGCAGATATTCTGCGCAATGTACTGTATTCCGGCGTCTGGTCACGGTACGAATATATCCAGCTGAAAAAGAAAAAGCAGGAGAAGAAAAAGAAAGGAAAACCAAATGTTAAATCCCTATGAGGTTTTGGGTATTACACCTGGGGCCAGTGATGAGGAAATCAAAAAAGCATACCGCACCTTAAGCCGTAAATACCATCCGGATGCCAATGTCAGTAATCCAAACAAAGCGGCTGCGGAGGAAAAGTTTAAGCAGGTACAGCAGGCGTATGATCAGATTATGAAGGAAAAGCAGCAGAATTACAGCTATGGAGGGAACCGTACATATGGAGGGTATTCTTCCAGAAACGGGTCAGAGTCTATTGAGCTTAAGGCAGCGTCGAATTATATTGCGGCCAGACATTATACGGAGGCGTTAAATGTACTTGAAACTGTAAACTTTGCGGACAGGGGGGCACGCTGGTATTATTACAGTGCGATTGCAAATATGGGGATTGGAAATAATGTAACAGCGAGGCAGCATATAGCGCAGGCAGTGCAGCTTGAGCCCAGCAATATGGAGTACAGGCAGTTTATGCAGCATCTGGAATTTGGCGGAACATGGTATCAGAGCATGGGTCAGGGATATGAGAGACCTTATGCGGGGACCGGGAGCTGGTGTCTTAGTATGTTGTTTTTGAATTTGATGTGTAATTGTTGTTGCAGGCCGTGTTGAAATTTAGCCGTTGCAGAGGGAATGGAATCTGCGGCGGTTTTTTTGTGTGTGGGGGAGGGAAAGATGAATTTTTATAAAGGAGTGGAAAAGTATACGTCAGACAGTGGGCAGGGCATTGCTGGAAACATCAGGATACTTAAGATTCCCTAAATTCCGTCACAAGGCCCCGACTGCATACCCTGCCCACTGTCTGACTTCGTTTTTCCCTGTTTTACAAATTTATATTTCAGGAGGAAAGTTATTTGGGTAGATGGGGAAACTGTCTCTCCCCGGCGGCTACATCATTCACCCTCAACGTGAAAGTAAATTTATGTCAGAATAAACGCATGAACAAAAAAAAGCAGACATTTGTTGCGAAAACTATACAACAATACCATTACATTTTTCACTCCTGCCTTTTCGATCAAAATATTGTGGATTATGGATAAAACTGGTAAAATCTCCTAAAAGTACA
>JAAWDZ010000049.1 GCA_022794015.1 Eubacterium sp.
CTTTTTCCTGCATATCTGCTCATATTTTGTATAAAGGTTTATCAATAAAGTATCAATGTTGATTTCTTCCATGTGAAAAGTCCAGTTTCCGGCATCAAGGGATGAGAGCAGGAGCAGATCCCCGATGAGCCGTGACATCCGTGATACTTCCAAATCAATAACATGGGTATGGTTTTTTACGGCATCAGGAGTATCCGGTATGGCAGCGATCATTTCAGCAGAAGAAAGGATTGCCGCTAATGGAGCCTTGCATTCATGGGAGACAGCAGCGATAAAGTCTTTCTGGCTCTGCATTGCTGCTTCTGTTGGTTTTACCGTGATCCTGGTAAGAATCCGTGACAGGAAGATGATAAAAAGGAAAACGCCGCACCATATGCAGATATAAAACTTTAATTCAGGCAACAGCAAAGAGGCGAAGCTGTCGCTTTCTTTTACAATGGATAATCCAAATGTAATGTTGTAGCCTGTAACGATCTCACAAAAGATGCAGTCATAGCTTTTCCCGTTTGGCATATTTATGGTATATGCTGCAGACTGGCCGCTGCATGTACAATCTTTTAATGCAAGAGGGATGAGCGCATAGCTTTGATATTGATGGTGATGCAGTGTATCCAGAAAGGTGTCTATAATTTCAGAACAATTTTCTAAATTTTCACTTTGGTATAAAAATGAGTCTGTATCTGAAAATAGCCGGAAAGAGTAGCCAAGCCAGGAACTATTTTCATAATCAGACAAAATTTCCCTGTAATCAGAGTTCTGCTCCATTGAAAAGATCAGTATGGAAGCCATCCTGTTTAAATAAGCAATGGAATTTTTTCTTTTCTCCTTAATATTTTGCTGGATTAACAGACAGAACACAATAGTAAAGACCAGCATGAGCGAGCCGATCAGTAAAATATGGAGATTTCGATTAAGCCTTTTTACCATTTCCAGCCTCCAGTATATATCCGGAACCGTACACGGAAGAAAGAACACAGCTGCTTGCCACTGTACGGATGCGCTTCCGTAGAAAATAGATGTAGTTATCCAGATTCCCGGTTTCCACAGATGCGTCTGTTTCCCACACTTTTTGTATCAACTGTTCTCTGGTCAGCAGAGTGCCGGGTTGATCCAGAAAGACCTGTATCAAGTGGAATTCCGTGGGTGTCAGTGTTACGGAACTTTTTGGACCCGTAAGCAGCCTTTTTGTCATGTCAAGGGAAATGTCATGGAAAGAAAGACTGCGTTCTCTGCTTAGATTGGCAGGCCTGCGCGTTAAAGCACGGATACGTGCAGAAAGCTCTTCCATATGAAAAGGTTTTGAAAGATAATCATCTGCGCCGCTGTCCAGACCTTCAACTTTATTCTGTAATTCAGACATTCCTGTTATGATAATGACGGGAATCTGTATCTGTTTGCTGCGCATCGCTTTTATGATCGTGAGCCCATCTACAACAGGGAGCATCCGGTCAATGACTGCAAGGTCATAACTGTTAGCCCTGTCCAAGGCAAGCAAAAAGCCCTCTTCGCCGTCACCGCAGGCATCGACAATATAACCTTCTTTTGTGAGCTGCTGTTTCACATTGTCGCAAAGGTATTTATCATCTTCTAAAAGTAAAATCTTCATAGCGCCATCTCCATATTGAATTAGTTTGCATTCTCAGTATAACAAAACATTCTCGAAAAATCTTCTAAAAAACACTTAAAATTCGTTGTAGAAATAGAAGATTTTTAGAGTAGCCGGATGATATGCTTTTTTGCAGGCGGGAAAGCCATACAATGGATTGCAGGCTTCGCCAGCAAGTCTATTGTCATGAATAAAAGAAAAGAGGTATGAAAAGATGAAAAGAAAAATGTTAAGAACAGCAGGAGTTTTAATCATGGGATTTGTGTTGAGTATGGGCATGGCCGGCTGTGCAGGGAAAGGAGAAGGTGAGCCGGGTGCGTTGGATATTCAGAGCATTACAGTGCATGATAGCGATGGGACAGGAAGTGACAGTGAGCCGGATTCACCGGACAGCCAAAGAGCTGAATTAAATAATGGTGACAGTGCAGGGGACGGAAATGGAATAAAGGACGGAGGGGAAGCTGAAAGTGATAATAAAGCCGGGAATAACGCCAGCGTGGAAGGCAATACGGAATCCGAATATTTTGAAGGAGCCGATCTGAATGGAAGGGTGCTTGAATTTTCTGATACTGGTTTTACAATGACACCTATTTATACAGAGGTATATGAGGATGGAACACGGAACAGTTGGGAGGCGGCTCCGGGGAAGGAAAGTGAGGAGGATAATATCTATGTAACTTATACGGAAGATACTGCCTTTGAAGTTGTATATTTTAACATGAGCCGGCAGGACGTATCCTCAAGAGAAGGAGCTGATAAAAGCAGCATTAAAAAACAGACAGTGGTATACGTTTTTGGTTCCAGTGAGGATGGGAAAAACTGGACTGCAGACAAGATCCTCATCCAGAGGTGGGATTAGGAGGAAGTGATGAATTGTTTTGTAAGGGCATCTAAATATTTGTATAGGAAAAAGCGGAAGGCAATCCTGTTGCTGCTTTTATTTCTGGTGATTAACGTGATGGTGTCAGGAACCCTGGCAATCCGTGCATCTTCCCTCAGACTGGCGGAGGAGCTTCGGAAGAATTCAGAGGGTAAGATAATGCTGGAAAGTTTGGATACACAAAGCGGTTTTGAGGAACAGGACCTGCAGGAGATCATGGCAATCGAAAATATAAACTGGATCAACCGGATATCCGAGACAAGTGGTTCATCCTCACAGATGTTCCCGGTTGCAGGAAATATGGAATCAGAAGATTTGTTTGATGTCCACGGATATGATGAACTGGAAAAAGACAGCCCGTTTGCTGAACATATTTACCGGATTGTAGAAGGATGTTTTCCGCAAAGCTGGGATGAAATTGTTATAAATAAGTATCTGGCAGAGAAGAACGGGATACAGGTGGGAGAAAAAATATTACTCCAGTCTATGGAACAGCAGGCAGTGGAGGCAGTTGTCACAGGTTTTTTTCTGGTGGGAGATGAAGAACGGCAGACAGATAATGTGGCTACAGTAAATCGGATTGAAAACCAGCTTTACGCCACTACCGATTTTGTAAATACGCTTTCCGGGGGAAAAAAATTTATCAATGCAGTGGTTTATGTAGATAATCCGGAACTGCTGGGGAATACATCAGGTATTTTGGCAGAAATGTATGAAGGGCGTGCAGTGATAAGTACGATGGATAATACATTCCAGAAATTGAACTTGACGATTGGGCAGACGGACAGGATCACTTTCCTGATCCTTTTACTGACAATCCATGTTGGGTGTGCGGTTGCCGGGCTGCTGCTTGCCATGTGGACACGGGGCAGGAAAAAGGAAATTGTCGTGCTGATCAGCCTTGGCGTGTCAAAAGGGAATATATTTCTGCAAATGTTATCGGAGGAACTATTCCTGTATGGGCTTGCATTTATAGGGGCGCAGGTGATTACAGTATTGCTTTTGCCTGTAGTGGGCGGCAAAATGGAATATCTGCAGGGAAACATCTCCATGCTGCAGCTTTCCCCTGGCGGCATGATAGCCAGCCTTTATGTGGGATTGGCAGGAGTGATGATATTGACGGGTATTTCTGTTTTCCCATATATGAAAAAGCAGGTCAGGGAAGTCCTGTCAGAAATGGAGGGGTAGTATGAATATTTTTAGTTTAAGCATCCGGTGTCTGGCCAGGAAAAGGGTAAGGACAATCCTGCTTTTTGGCATTGTATTTTTGGCATCTGGTTTTATTTATGCAGGGTGGGCATGCAGGTCAGCAAGTGTGCAGACACAGACAGAAGGAAAGCGTGCAATAGGGGCATCCTTCCGTCTGGAGGAAAATGAGGCGAACCGGCATGTGCGTTCAACAGAAGCAATAAAGAAGATTGGGGACAATACAAATGGGAGTGCAGACGGTACGCATGTGGAACAACTGGAATCCGGGGATTGGATGATATGGCATGACAACTCGTTTGAAACTTTGCAGATGGATGATATTTTAACGCTTGCCGGTCAGGATGGAATTGCGGAGTACAATATCACTACGGTGAATACTGTTGTAAACGCTGTAAATTTTATGCGCATAGAAGATCCGGACGTGGAGCAGTTTGCAGAAGGGAATTGGGTTTCCCTGCGCGGGGATCTGGAAATGCGTCTTGACATGGATGTGCAGGGCGGAAATATCAAGGTGCGGGAAGGGCGTATGATCACAGAGGATGATAAGGATGTATGTGTCATTTCAAGAGAATTAGCTGATTTAAACGGCTTAAAATTGGGGGATATATTGGAGTTTAACAAGCGAAGCGAACCGGAAACAGCCGCAGTCTGCCAGGCGGAGATTATCGGGATTTATGAGACCATCTATAAAATGACACCTATTATGTATGGCGACAGTTACAGGAGTGAGAATATTATTTTCACGGATCTGCGGTTCCCTGAGAAGGCGGAAGGGCATGAAGGAGATCCGCTATACCAATATGCGAATTTCTGGGTGGAGAATGTGGACGAATATGACACGATCAAAGAACAGATGAAACAGGCGGACATTGACTGGAAACGCTATGACTTTCTGGACAATACCGGAATGAGTGAGGTGGTGGCGTCAAATTTTGGGGATCTGGAAACGATGAGTACAATCATTTTGGTACTGGTTATGTGTGCCAGTGTTGTGATCCTTTTTCTGGTCTGTCTGCTTTGGCTGGGGAGCAGGGTACATGAGATTGGTGTATTTTTGGCGATGGGGAAAAGAAAAGGCATGATTGTCATGCAGATGGTTCTGGAAGGGATACTGATTGGGAGCATTGCATTTGGGCTTGCTACATTTTGTGCACCTGCTATTTCCGAAGGTGTTGCAGACTATCTGGTGGGATATGAGCTGGAACAGCAGGAAGCAGAAAAAAATGCAGAACAGGGCATAAAACTGTATCTGGAAAACGATACGGAAGTTGTTGGGGTTCAGGCAGCGGTGACAGGAGAAGTGATCCTGCTGTCAGTCAGTTCCGTTATAGGAATTATTGTAGCTGCAGTCCTTCTTTCATACGTGTCTGTGGCAGTGAAGAAACCGCAGGAGATTTTAAGCAGGATGAGCTAGTGAAAAAGATTGGAGTGGATGATATGTTGGAGTTAAAAGATGTTACTTACTTTTATAAATCACAAAAGGATAAGGTGGTTTTAGACAAAATATCTTATCGGTTTGAGAAGGGAAAATTGTATGCGATATTGGGCGCAAGCGGCGGTGGAAAAACCACGCTGCTGTCACTTTTGGCAGGGCTGGATATCCCTGTTGAGGGAAAAATAACCGTTTCAGGTGAGGAGATTCAAAAGAGCAGCCTGAACCTGCATAGAAGGAACAATGTTTCGCTGATTTTCCAGAACTATAACCTGATCGATTACCTGACGCCCGTTGAGAATGTAAATCTTGGCGGGAAAGCCAATGCGGAAGAACTGCTGGCGCAGATGGGAATTGATGAAGCACAGCGGAAAAGAAATGTGATGCAGCTGTCCGGAGGCCAGCAGCAGAGGGTAGCCATTGCAAGGGCATTGGCGAGCAAGGCGCCCATTCTGTTAGCTGATGAACCGACAGGAAATCTGGACGAGGATACTGCGAATGAGATTATATCCATTTTTCAGAAACTGGCTCATGAACAGGAAAAATGCGTGGTTGTAGTTACCCACAGCAGGGAACTGGCAGGGCAGGCGGATGTTGTCTTGCGGTTAAAGAAAGGGAAAATCATAGACAACACGGGCATCGGGGAAAATTAGATACGATTGTGGGGAACATGGATGGTAGCAGGAGGCAGAAATGTCAGAATGAATAGGCAGCAGATGGAAAACAGGAGAAAAAAACAGCTGATAAGGTGGATCTCACTATTAGTCAGAGTTTCAATTTTGGCTGTGATTGTGTTCCATATCAGAAATATCTATTCCCGTTTGGAAGAGATGCAGATGGAATTAGAGCAGCTGGAGATACAGCAATATGGGATGGTACAAACCAGCGCAGATGCGCAGTCACCAGATAAATTGAATGATGTAGATTATGTTGGCAGCCTTGATACATGGGAAGTTGGCAAGCCTATAGAACGCACGGAAGCGGAAGTCCTGCAGCGGCTGGGTGGGCTGGGGCAGACCAGCTCCCTGATAGAAGGGATCTGTCAAAACCATTCCCAGTATCCGAAGGAGCTGCTTGCAGCGTTGGCAAATAATCCAGAAATGGCGGATTTTGTTTCCGGGTATCCTGACCGGAACGGCGTGACAGAGGGAATTACTGCATCCGAAAAAGAGCAGGGATTTCCGCTGTTTCTCCAATGGGACAGGCGCTGGGGGTATGAGTCCTATGGGGATAGCTGCATCGGGCTGGCAGGCTGCGGACCAACGTGTCTGTCTATGGTGCTGTTCTATCTGACCAGGGATGAAACGTATACTCCAGACAAAATCGCCGCATACAGTGTGGAAAATGGATATTATGTAGAAGGAACTGGCACATCATGGGTTTTGATGGAGGATATCGCAAAGCTGTATGGCATTAAAGTCAATTCCATAAGCGCAACTGCAAATAATATGAGGGCAGTGCTTGATAATGGAGGAATTATCATTTGTGCTATGGGGAAAGGGGATTTCACATTATCCGGTCACTATATTGTTATATATGGGTATGATAACGATGGATTTATGGTAAACGATCCTAACTGTGTGGCAAGGAGCGGCAGGAGATGGACATTCAGCGAGATTGAAAAGCAGATTAAAAGTATTTGGGTATATGACAAATAGAAATAGTAAGAGAGGAACACTACAAAAGCTAACCGCCGTACTATGGACTTCATCCGCCATATGCGGCGGCCTGCTATTTCTGCAGGCAGGCCGGGCGGCCTGATAAGGGAAATTACTTGGAAAGGGAATATCGGACGAAAAGCGAAAAACTTTAGGGGTGTTTTTACATTTTTGAGAAAAGAAAAAGGATTTCGTTCCATTTCAAATAGGGTTTCGTTCCCTCCCGGCGAAATACGAAAAATATCTGCCGATATAAAAAGTAAAAAGAACTGCCCGTGGGGAAGCTGTTTCTCATGGGAAACGAATTGCAGGTGATAAAGATTGAATATAGCCATATGCGATGACGAGAAAGCCATCCGGGAACAGATAAAGGAATTGATAGAAAAAACGGGCTTATGCCCTGAACTTTTTGAAACAGGGGACGGCCTGCTTGCCGCCGGGAAGCAGTTTGACATAGTTTTCCTTGACATACAGATGGAGGGAACGGACGGCATTGAAACGGCGAAGAAGCTCCGGGAAAGGGATGAAGATACCATACTGATCTTCATAACGGCTATCCGGGAATATGTTTTCGAGGCGTTTGACGTGGCGGCGTTCCACTATCTGCTAAAGCCTATCGAGGAAGATAAATTCCGCGAGGTGTTCGGGCGGGCAGAGAAGGAACTGGAAAAACGGAAAAGTAAACGGCGGGAGACGGTATTCGTAAAGACGAGGAACCGCAGTTTTACACTGGAAAAGGACAGCATCCTCTATATAGAGAGCAGGGGAAAGAAAGTGGAGATACACACCAAAGGAGAAACCATAGAGGCATATGCCTCCATGAACGAGCTGGAGGCACAGCTTGGGGAGGGTTTCTACCGCTGCCACAGGGGGTATCTGGTGAACATGGCATATGTGGC
>JAAWDZ010000050.1 GCA_022794015.1 Eubacterium sp.
CCATTTAATCCACATTGTGAGAATTGTTTTAATCCTGAGACATGGGATTTCTCTGGTGGTAAAGAATGGACACAAGAAATAAGAGATAAATTTATAACATTAGCCAATAGATCATATATAAAAAGGATCTCAATTTTAGGAGGGGAGCCTCTTGCAGAAGAAAATCTTGACGATGTATTATATTTGGTCAATGAAATTCGTCTTTTAAGTCCCAAAAAAACTATTTGGATTTATAGCGGATATCAATGGGAACACATATATACTCCTCAATTGCGTTATCATTCACAAACTCAGGAAAAATTATCAATAGAAAAACGGAAACAGATTATATCTCAGTGTGATGTATTAATAGATGGGAGATATATAGAATCTCAAAGAGATATAGCACTTAAATGGAGGGGAAGCAAAAATCAACGTGTTATTGACATAAAAAAATCACTGCAAAAGGGAGAAATAATATTATGGGAAAGTTAATAAAACAATCTACATTATCAGGAATTTTGATTGGCATAGGTGTTATTATGAACAATATGTCATACAATAAATATTTTGGAGCATTGCTATTTAGTTTTGCCATTTTAACAATTTTAAAATGCAACTTAAAATTATATACTGGGAAAATCGGATATTATAAGCCATCAAAAACCATCCTATTATTAGTAATATTACTATTTAATTTTATAGGCTCATTATTGCCAACGGCATGTGTGTTTATAAGCAATAATGAATTTCAGCAAATGTTTATATCTATATCTAAAATGAAATTTTCATACGGATTTGCAGAGCTGTTTTTATATGGCATACTATGCGGTGTATTAATGTTTGTTGCTGTGTATACAAGAGAAAATATCATAACAATTTTTTGTATTATGATATTTATATTATCCGGATATGAACATTGTATTGCAGATTTCCCATATTTAGCACTAAATTTTTCGTTTATTAATTTATGTAAATTTATTGTGATAATTTTTGGAAATTCAATAGGATCTATAATGACAAATATTTTAATAGATGATAATTAAATGAGGGTTACATATCATGTCAGAGCGAATGATACTAACAAGCGAATGCGAAAATTGCAAATATTCATCAATAGACGACTCAAATAAAGCACGGGTAAAAATATATTGTAGTGAAAAAGAAAAAACATACTACTGGGGACAATATGTTCCATGTGAAAATATAAATAAAAGAAAGGGTGATGAAAAATAAAAAGTCTTGCTGAAAATACATATATAAAAACATGTAACTAAGAATTGGCTCGTAAAAAATAATTTTAAATATAATAGGATATTAAGTAATGAAGGTTGTGGCATTTTTTGCTATAGGTTTCCAGTTTATAAATATGGTGATGTCTGTACATTAGAATGTGAGCTTGCAATAAATGTGGATACTGGTGCAGTGGTAATCAATGTATATGACAATAATACACGAAACATATTTGCACCATTTTATCATATTGAATATGGAAATTATGACACACTTATTAATAAAATAAATACAAATATTAAAAAAGAACTTAAAAAATTAGGGATAAAAGAGGAGGAAGGACATGGAAGTAAATGTAAGAGTAAATAAGATAATGGATGTGAAAATTAAGAAATTAAATAAAAAAGCGGTAATCCCGACAAGAGGAAGCAAGGATGCTGCTGGATACGATCTGTATGCATGTATCGAAAATAAAATTACAATTAACCCACATGAAACTGTAAAAATACCAACAGGGTTTTCGGCAGAAATGCATCCGGGGACAGTTGCGTTAATATATTCAAGAAGTGGGCTTGCAACTAAGAAAGGATTAGTTGTTTGCCAAGGTACCGGGGTAATAGATAGTGATTATAGAGGGGAATGGTTTATACCATTACATAATGATACTAATATAGCGCAAACCATTTTTCCAGGTAAAAGAATTGCGCAGGTTATATTTACAGACTTTATTGTTCCTGATTTTGTGGAAACAGAACAATTATCTAGTACTGAAAGAGGGGATGGCGGTTTTGGGAGTACTGAAAAGCAATAATTTATAGCATGAAATTTCTATATAAATAATTATAAGTTGTAATATTTTGTTTATTAAATTTTGAAGTATATATGGTTTTTAGAATAATGGAAAGGAAATTAGAATAATGGAAAAAATAGTGGAAAAAGAATTAGTGCCAATTAGTAATAAAATAGCTTTAACGATAGAGGAAGCAGCAGAGTATAGCAATATCGGGCAAAACAAATTGAGCAAACTGTTAAAAATGCCGAGATGTCCATTTGTGTTGTATGTTGGTAAAAAGAAACTTGTAAAACGGAGAGAATTTGAGCGTTTTATCACTGAAAGTATAGAGATTTGAATACTTTGAGTTGTCGGAAAATTTTAAAAACGGATTGCGGACAAAGCCCTTTTATGGTACACTATATGTTGCTATATTGGGGCTTCTTTATGGAAGGGGCTTAAATATGGGTAAAGATTTGAAAGGAAAGGAGCTAGGAGTTGGACTTTCACAGCAAAAGAATGGCTTGTATTGTGCCAGATTTGTTGACAAGTTCGGCAAGCGTAGATTGAAACGCTCAAAAAAATTGCAGGAATGTAGACAATGGATTGCAGATGCAACCTATATAAATGAGCATAGCAACATAGAAGAATCTAATGATTTTATTGTTGATGTATGGTTTGATTATTGGATTGGAATAAAAAAGAAAACAGTTCGTCCTAATACTGTTAGAAATTACACAGAAAGATATAATATGAATATTAAGGGCGTCATTGGAAAGAAGCTATTAACAGATGTGAAACCTATCCATTGCCAAAAAATCTTTTCTGATATGGCAGATGCAGAATATAGGACATCAACAATATATCAAACTAGAATTACACTATATAATATGTTGGAGTTTGCAAAAGAAAATGATATAATTCGTTCTAACCCATGTAAGAAATCAGTTAAAAGTAACATGGGGAAACCTTCGGAAAAAAAAGAAGCACTTACAGTTGATATACAAAAAGTTTTTTTAGCAGGTGCAGAAGAGCAAAGTTATGAGAATCAATTTAGGTTTGTATTGCAGACAGGTTTACGGACAGGCGAACTTATTGGGCTTAGATGGGAAGATATAGACTTTGAAAATAGGACTTTAAAAATTCAAAGGTCGATGGAGTATCGCTATTCGGTTGGCGAATGGCGTATAGGAGAACCAAAAAGCAAATCCAGCTACCGAACTATACCATTGACAGATGAAGCTATTAGAATCCTAAAAGCTCAAAAAGAAAAAAATAAGAAGATAAAAGAAGAAATTCCTAGTGAGTGGCAAGAACAAGTGTTTTTGTGTAGAAAGGGTACACCAGTTAAGAATAGTACCTATGATACGGCATTATTTAAAATTTGTGACAAAAAGGGTATTAATAGATTTTCGATGCATGTATTACGACACACGTTTGCTACCAGATGCATTGAGGGTGGCATGAAGCCCAAGACACTGCAAAAGATTATGGGTCACTCAAATATAGGAATTACTATGAATTTATATGTCCATGTAACAGAGGATGAGAAACAGAGAGAAATTGACCTTGTAGCAAATACTCTTAATGTGTTGTAAATGGCGCACTAAATGGCGCACCAACTAATGAGTGGTGTACGCAAATACCGTAAAATTAAGGTTTTTAAGGAGGTATAATCAGATATGAAACTAGGAATCGTAGGACTTCCCAATGTGGGAAAAAGTACATTATTTAATTCACTTACAAAAGCAGGAGCAGAATCGGCGAATTATCCGTTTTGCACGATTGATCCGAACGTGGGAGTTGTTCCGGTACCGGATGAACGGCTAAAGCAGTTAGGGGATATGTACCATTCTAAAAAAGTAACTCCTGCCGTTATCGAATTTGTCGATATTGCAGGCCTGGTCAAAGGCGCCAGTAAGGGTGAGGGATTAGGCAATCAGTTTTTGGCTAATATTCGTGAAGTAGATGCGATTGTGCATGTCGTACGCTGCTTTGAAGACGATAATGTCGTACATGTAGATGGGAATATCAATCCACTGCGCGATATCGAAACTATTAATTTTGAGCTGATATTTTCTGATATTGAAATCTTAGAGCGCCGAATTGCAAAGGCATCCAAAGGAGCCAGAAATGATAAAACACTTGCAAAGGAACTGGTTTTGTTAAAGGAAATAAAAGCGCATCTGGAAGGCGGAAATCTGGCAAAGACCTTTGCCGTACCGGACGACGAAGAGGATGCGGCATGGTTTGTGGAGTATAATCTTTTGACTGCGAAGCCGGTTATCTATGCGGCAAATGTATCGGAGGATCATCTGGCAGACGACGGTGTGTCCAACCCATTTGTGCAGGAAGTCAGAAAACAGGCTTCCACAGAGGATAGCGAGGTTTTTGTCATCTGTGCCCAGATTGAACAGGAAATTGCGGAGTTAGAAGAAGAGGAAAAGCAGCTGTTTTTAGAAGAACTGGGGTTAAAGGAGTCAGGTCTTGAAAAGCTCATTAAGGCAAGCTACAGCCTTTTGGGACTGATCAGTTACCTGACTGCAGGCGAAGATGAAACAAGGGCGTGGACAATTGTAAAAGGGACAAAAGCCCCACAGGCGGCCGGAAAAATTCATACGGATTTCGAACGTGGCTTTATCCGTGCCGAGGTTGTAAACTATCAGGATTTGTTAGACTGCGGCAGTCTTTCTGCCGCCAAAGAAAAAGGCATTGTCGGCTTAGAGGGCAAGGAATATGTGGTCAGGGACGGAGATGTGATGCTGTTTCGTTTTAATGTATAAGAAACAGTATCAGGAATAGGACAAAAACAGTCGGAATAGACTGGATAAAAAAGCAAAGGCTATATAAATGCGTTTTTGTCAGCTTCAGGAAAAAGAAGTCATTAATGTCTGTAACTGTAAATGCCTTGGAAATGTAATTGATATTGATTTAGATGAAAAAACAGGCTGTATCAAAGCGATCATTGTGCCTGGGCCATGTAAATTTTTTGGAATGTTTGGGCATGAATTTGAATTTTGCATACCCTGGAAATGTATTGTCCGCATTGGATCGGACATCATTCTGGTCGAAATCAAGGAAGAAGACGTCAGAAAAAAATTATAGGAGGAATTGCGATGAAATGTCCATACTGCAGCAGTGAAAATTCACGGGTAATTGATTCAAGGCCCGTAGACGATAACTGCTCCATCCGCCGGAGGCGGTTGTGCGACGACTGCGGCAAGCGTTTTACTACATATGAAAAAGTAGAAACCATACCGTTAATAGTAATTAAGAAAGACAATAACAGGGAACAATATGACAGATCGAAGATCGAAGCAGGCATTTTGCGCGCCTGCCATAAACGTCCTGTTTCGGCGGCGCAAATTAATCAGCTGGTGGATGAAATAGAAACAGAAATTTTTGATCGGGAAGAAAAGGAAGTGTCAAGCTCCGTGATTGGAGAAATCGTTATGGACAAGCTGCGTGGCTTAGAAGCAGTTGCGTATGTGCGTTTTGCTTCCGTTTACCGGGAATTTAAAGATATCAACACATTTATGAACGAGTTGAAAAAAATCCTCGATAAGTAATAAGGAGTATATATGGGACGTTTTTTGTATCCGGATGCATACCTTGCATCAGCATATCAGATTGATTATGACAGGCTTTATAAAAAGGGGTATCGAGGACTTATTTTTGATCTTGATAATACCTTAGTGCCTCATGGTGCGCCTGCGGATGAAAGAGCTGTAAACCTGTTTGCAAGATTGCGGGAAATAGGTTTTACCTGTGTACTGCTTTCCAACAATCAGGAGCCGAGGGTAAAATCATTTTGCATGCAGGTAAAGGCCCTCTACATTTTTAAAGCGGGAAAGCCTATGCCAGGCGCCTATCGGCGTGCAATGGATATGATGCATACGAACTGCAGCAATACGGTATTTATCGGAGATCAGATATTTACGGATGTTATGGGTGCGAATCTGGCAGGGATTCCTTCCATATTAGTGAAGCCCATCAACCCAAAGGAAGAGATTCAGATTGTATTAAAGCGTTACCCTGAGAAGCTGGTGCTTTTATGTTACAGGATTGGACACAGACACAGACGGGAGGTCTTATGAAAATAGCAATTGCAAATGATCATGCAGCCGTGGAATTGAAAAATAAGATTATGGAATATGTAAAAGAGCTGGGGCATGAGGTCATTAATTATGGTACGGATAGTTTGGAAAGCTGTAATTATCCGGAATTTGGCGAGAAGGCGGCGCGGGCAGTGGCTGGTAAGGAGGCGGACTGCGGTATTTTGATTTGTGGGACAGGAGTCGGGATTTCCATTGCTGCCAATAAGGTAAAAGGAATCCGGGCGGCGGTGTGTTCGGAGCCGGTTACGGCAAGGCTTGTGAAGGAGCACAACAATGCAAATATCATTGCATTTGGCGCGCGCATTGTCGGAGAAGAAACAGCCAGGGAAATTGTAAAGGCGTATTTGGAGGCCGTTTTTTTGGGCGGCAGGCACAAGATGCGCGTGGATATGATTGCGCAGATGGAAGAAAGATTTTAGGGAATAAAAGAAAAAAAGGTTGAAAAATCAATGCATTTAGTATAGAATTGTACAAGCGAATAATATCCAAATGTATTTAAGGAGGAAAGATATGGTTTCAGCAGGAGATTTTAGGAATGGGATTACGATTGAATTAGAGGGAAATATTTTTCAGGTGATTGAATTCCAGCATGTAAAACCGGGTAAGGGTGCGGCGTTTGTCCGGACGAAGCTAAAAAATATCAAGAGTGGTGGTGTCGTTGAGAAAACCTTCCGCCCAACGGAAAAATGTCCACAGGCACGTATCGACAGAAAGGATTATCAGTATTTATATGCAGACGGGGATTTATTCTATTTTATGGATGTTGAGACATATGATCAGATTGCACTCAGCCAGAGCGATATCGGTGACGCACTGAAATTTGTAAAAGAGAATGAAATGGTAAAGGTTTGTTCACATAATGGGAATGTATTTGCAGTAGAGCCGCCATTGTTTGTGGAACTGCAGATCACAGATACAGAGCCCGGCTTCAAGGGCGATACGGCGACTGGAGCGACGAAGCCGGCTGTTGTAGAAACAGGCGCTACCGTGTATGTTCCGCTGTTTGTCAATCAGGATGATGTGATTAAAATTGATACCAGAACGGGCGAGTATTTATCCAGAGTTTAATTACTGGTGAAGATGCAGCAGAGGCGGGAAGACTTTGCTGTTAAAAAGCTGCCATGGCAGGAAGGTCCTGCTATGGCAGCTTTTTATTGCTTTAGATGAATTTGACTGCTGTGCCGTAAGCAATTACTTCCGCAGCGCCCTGCATGACGGCGGAAGACGCATAGCGAATATTGACGATTGCGTCTGCGCCTAAGGATTGCGCTTCTTCGGTCATGCGTTTGGTGGCTAAAGCTCTTGCTTCATTCATCATTTCGTTGTAGGCTTTGAGTTCACCGCCTACGAGTGTCTTAAAGCTTTGGGTGATATCTTTGCCAATATTTTTGCTCTGGATAGTACTGCCTTTTACAAGGCCTAACATTTCAAATTCTTTTCCGGTAATATAATCAGTATTTACTAAGATCATCTTCTTCTCCATTCCTTATCTCTTCAATGCGTTCAAGTAATACATAAATGATAACAGATGCTAACGCTATGGGAATTACGGCAATGACTAACTTTAAAATCATGGGTATGCCGGGTAGAAACAGGCATGAGGCTGATATGATTAAATAATATACAGTCAGTATCACTGCGATTAACAGAGGTGCAATTAGTTTCTTCCAATGAATTTGTTTCATGTATCATCCCCTCTTTGTGTTATTATGTTAGTACAATAATAGAATACATGATACAAAGGGATTTGTCAAGAGAAGATGTGAAATTGGATTGTACAATTGCAACAGTTCAGCCCAGGACTTTGCACCTGCTGCAAAGTCCGTGAGAATGCGTAAAGGCTGGAGTGGAATGATATGTCCGCCGGGGAAATCAAGACAGATACAGATGTTCGATTATTTTTATTGCCTGTAAAAGCCAGATGTAGTATAATAGATTTCGGCAGGCAGCGATATCCAGATTGCCTGTATAAATGCAAAAATATATGGAGGTGTTTTGAATGGGAGCTGAAGCTACAGTAAAATCGAAGAAATATGCTTACGATTATGACCAGTACAAAGACGGCGAAAAGGGACCGGGCACGTTGATAGAGGATATTTTAGCGGACCCCGAATTTTTGGGACTGACGGAGATTGTCATTGGCGACTGGGGAAACACGTGGGAAGAAAGCTGCCAGAGTATTCTGGATGTGATTGCAGAACAGTCAGATCGTTTTTCCCATATTGAAAGCTTATTTATCGGAGACATGGGCTATGAGGAATGCGAAGTGTCCTGGATTAAGCAGGGAGATTACAGCAGGCTGTGGGAGGCTATGCCGCAATTAAAGGAGCTGACGATTAAAGGCAGTACGGATCTGAATCTGGGGCAGATTTGCCATAACGGCCTGGAGTCTTTGACCATTATCTGCGGCGGTTTACCGGTATCTGTTATCCGTCAGATACAGGAGGCGAAACTGCCGAATCTGAAAAAGCTGCTGCTCTATATAGGAGTGGAATACTATGGATTTGACGGAACTGCAGACACCATAAAAGAGCTGCTTGCAAATGCAGATTTTCCACGTCTTACTTATCTGGGGATTACAGACAGCGAAATGCAGGACGAGCTGGCACAGATCGTTTTGGAAAGTAAATATATGGAGCAGATCGATACACTGGATTTGTCAAACGGCATATTGACAGACAAAGGCGGTGCGCTTCTTCTGGAAAAACTGTCTTCGTATCCGAATATCAAAAAACTGGATGTTCATTACAATTACCTGTCGCAGCAGATGGCCGATGATTTGGAGAAGCTTCCGTTCGATATTGATGTTTCGGAACGCGAAGGGGCGGAAGTATATGATGGCGAAATCTATATGAGTGCCATGCTGACCGAGTGAGGCAGGAAGTTCTCCTGGGCGTTTCGGATACCAGGCGTACACAGTATTTTATGCAGGCGGCAAAGCAGGCCGGCCTGGCTCCTCTCTTCTGGGAATGGGGGAACTGGCAGGAAAAGATAAAGGAATCTGCGCAGACGGGGATAGTGATGAAAATCGATCCGCCCCGCTGGAATAGCTGTGATCTAATAGAGTTGGACAGTCTGGTGAGAGATTACAAAAAACAGCTGGATGAACTGGCTTATGCGGCAGACAAATATGATATACAGTTCTGGAACCATCCGTCGGCAATAGAAGCGCTGCTGGATAAGGCAAAATGCAAAGAAACTCTGCGAAGCCTGAGGCTTCCCGTGACGGAGCCTGTAACGGAAAATGCTGTGCAGGATACGGGACAGCTTCTGGAAGCTATGCAGAGCCGGGGCGTTTACCAGGTTTTTATAAAACCGGTAAACGGTTCCGGCGCAGCGGGTGTGTCTGCGTTTCGGTGGCAGAAGGGAAGCGGGCGGATGGCTTTGTATACCTGTACTTTACATCAGCCGGGAAAGGGCCTTGTGAATACGAAACGGCTGCGGTATTTTTCGGATTCGTCGCAGATAATTTCTTTTTTGGATCGGCTTCTTGAGATGGAATGTGTCATAGAACGCTGGTATGCAAAGGATGAATATCAGGGATATTCCTATGATATGAGAGCAGTGGTACAGGATGGCAGAATGGATTATCTGCTTGCCAGGCTTTCTAAGGGGCCGATTACCAATCTGCAGTTAAATAACCGGCCTCTGGATATGGAATCACTGGGACTCTCCTCTGCCGTGCTGGATGAAATGGAAGAGGTATGTCTAAAAGCCATGGAGCCGTTTCCCGGCCTACTCGGTGCAGGGATTGATATTTTGCTGGAAAAAGGCAGCCGAAAGCCCAGAATCATTGAAATGAACGGACAGGGCGATTTGATTTACCATGATATTTTCCATAAAAACAAGATATATCGGCGTCAGGCAGAGTTTATGAAACGGATGGGAGAGAAATATGAATGATTACAGAGCCAGGGAACCGGAAAAGGCAGCACAACATGTGGATATGACACAGGTTGTGGGGAATTTTGACATACTGATGATTTGCCTGGATACCCTGCGTTATGATGCGGCAGTCCGGGAAGAAGCGGCAGAAACGACCCCGGTGTTAAATCAATACGGGCCATGGCAGAAATGCCAGGCGCCGGGGAATTTCACCTGGCCGTCCCATCATGCTATGTTTGCAGGGTTTCTGCCTCTGCGGTACGATGCGAAGAAAATGGCAGACAGAGAGCGTTTGTTCTGCTCATCTGAGACCAGGTCCGGGAAAAAAACACCGGAAGGAGCCTATATGTTTTCCGGAGGCACGATTATGGAGGGGCTTGCAAAGGATGGCTATGAAACATGGTGCATAGGAGGCGTTTCGTTTTTTGATAAACGATCCGATCTGGGAAAGGTGTTTCCCGGATATTTTCAGAAAAGCTACTGGAATCCGTCTTTTAGCTGTCCTGTGAAGGAAAGTACGAAAAATCAGGTGGATTTTATACAAAATAAGATAATAAGCAGTAAAACGGACAAAAGGATTTTTCTTTATCTGAATGTGGATGCGATCCATTATCCCAATTATTTTTATTTGGAGGGAGCTTCCCATGACTGTCTGGAAAGCCATGCGGCAGCGCTTCGGTATGTGGACAGAGAACTGGGAAGGCTGTTTGCAGAATGGAAAGAGCAGAGAGGAAGCGCATTTGTGATTTGCTGCTCGGATCATGGGACCTGTTATGGGGAGGATGGATGTTACTCGCATGGGATTGATCATCCTGTTGTAAATACGGTACCTTATAAGCACTTTTTTCTGTAGAGTGTTTGAAAATCGCTTCTTGCCAGATGTATAACCTGCTTAGTGGTATTTTCAAACACACTCTGGGAGGGAATGATATATGAACCCTTATATTCAGTACATGTACAGTTATCCGCATAAAACCGCATACCGACCGTTAAAAGGTGTCTTTTTGAAAGATTACGCCCATCTGCTGTCCGGCGGCGGCCATGGGCTGTATTTGCATATTCCGTTTTGTCAGGCAAAATGCGGATATTGCAATCTCTTTTCGGTGACCGGACAGGGGGAAGAAGAGATGGGACGTTATCTGGATGCCGTAGAACGTCAGGGCAGGCAGTATGGCAGCATTTTATCAGATTATGATTCCTGTTTTTCGGAAGTGTCGGTTGGCGGAGGGACGCCGCTGCTTTTGTCGGAAGGACAGTTAGAGCGTATGCTTGGTATTCTGGAAACGTATTTTTCCTGCAGTGAGGACAGAACGTTGCTGATCGAAACGGCGCCGAATCAGACATGCAGAAAGAAACTGCAGATTTTAAAGCAGTTTGGTGTAACGAGGGTCAGTATGGGGGTGCAAAGCTTCCGGGAACAGGAGCTTATTGCGCTTGGCAGGCAGCATCATGCCAGGCAGGCAAGAGAGGCGCTTGCACTTTTGAAGGAATTTGATTTTCCCTGTGTGAATGTGGATTTTATTTACGGGATTTTAGAGCAGACAGTGCAGAGTCTTTTGAGTTCTTTGAAAGAGGCGCTCTGTTTTGAGCCGGACGAAATTTTTTTGTATCCTCTGTATCTAAAGCATGGGGCATGGCTAACGAGGAAGAAGGAGGAGCAAAAGATGCCGGATCCGGCTTTTGTTTACGGGCAGTATCGGGAAGCTTCGGCTTTTTTGAGAGACGCAGGCTACAGACAGGATTCCATGCGCAGGTTTGTAAAAAGAAAAAGTACCGTAAACGGACAGAATGGATCGGAATTGCAGAGAGGGGAAGAACGGCGTTTTTCGGAGTGCGGATTTGGAACTTCACTTGCTTTGGGGTGCGGGGGCAGGAGTTATCTGGGAAACCTTCATTTTTGTACGCCATATGCTGTTACGGGGCCAGAGTGCCTTCGCCAGCTAAAGCAGTTTGAGGAAATGGAGGATTATTCACAGATTACGCACGGCGTGCTGCTTTCGCAGGAAGAGATGAAACGCCGGTATGTGATACGTCATCTGTTTATTCGCCCAGGTCTTGCCCTCAGGCAGTATCAGGCACATTTTGGCACGGATGCAAGAAAAGATTTTCGGCTGCTTTGGGATTGGACCAAAGAGGGGTATGTCCGGATGGCCGGCACAGAAAAAGAGGAGTATCTGGCTTTGACAGAGAAGGGGCTCGGCCTGTCGGATTACCTGGGACCTATGTTAATTTCCGGGCAGATATATGGGAAAATGAAGGAGTGGGAGGATATTTATGATGGGAAGGATGATATTATACAGGGGTAGTTTAAAGAGCTGCAATTACCGCTGTTCTTATTGTCCTTTTTCCAAACACCCGATGGAAGAGGGGGAGCTTGAAACAGACAGGGAGCAATGGGAGTCTTTTGTGCAGGATTTTGCAAAATGGGAGGATCGTTTCCATGTGCGGGCGCTGATGGTGATTCCGTATGGAGAAGCGCTGATTCATCCGTGGTACTGGGAAGGTCTGGCACGTATCAGTACATACTCCAAAACAGATGCCGCAGGGGCGCAGACGAATCTGAGCTTTCCTGTACAGGAGTCATTGACGCGTTTTGATGCGTGCGGAGGAAAGCGCGAAAAACTGCGTCTTTGGGCGACTTTTCATCCGCAGATGACGACAGTGGAAGAATTTGCAGGAAGATGCAAAAGACTTGCGGATGCAGGCATTACCTTATGTGCGGGAGCGGTAGGTGTGCCGGAGCATATCGGACTGATACAAAAATTAAGGGAAAAGCTGCCGAAGGATATTTATCTGTGGATCAATCGTATGGATGGGATGAAACGGCCATATACCAGAGAAGAACAGGCTGCTTTTTTGGAGATTGATCCGTATTTTTTGCGTGAGCTTGCACCGGTCTTTGCAGATCCGAAGAAATGCAGGGAGAGGATTTTGGTGGAAGGCAGCGCAGGGATAGGTATCTGTAATATCTGTTTTCCAAAACGGCAATGCGAGCGCAGGATTTGTTCCTGTTATCTGGCGTATGGCGGACGCGACGATTTTATGAATCAGATTTTGTTCGGTCCTTATTCCCTGTTTCGGATTCCGCGCCGCCCGAAAGCTGTCTTTTTTGATATCAATGGGACGCTTTTGCCAAAAAACAGGAAGGAAGGTATTCCGAAAGAGATTTGGGCAGGCCTAATGGCGTTGTTTCTGGAAAAAATACCGCTGTTTTTTGCCACTGCTCTTCCGTATCAGGATGCGAAAAAGCAGTGTAGTCAGATATGGCATATGTTTTTGGGCGGAGTTTTTGCAGGAGGGGCGCACCTTGTTTTCGGAAAAGAAGACAGGGAGGAATTTTATTATCTGAAAGAATCTCTTATAGAAGAGCTTACGCGTCTTAAGCAGGAGTTTCATTTCCGGATACTGACGTATCGAAACCAGGGCCGGATTTATAAAATTACACTTTGCCGTCCGTTGCACAGTCCGTGGAGCAGAAAGGAAATACAGGCGGCCATAGAAGCTGTTCCAGAGATACAAAGCGGAATAGCGCGGTATTTTATAGAAGAAAGCTGTCTGCAAATTGTTTCTGCAAAAGCGGATAAAGCAGAAGGGGTGCGTAAAATCTGCAGCTGGATGGGGATTTCGCCAAAAGAAGCTGCTGCTGCCGGAGATTCTGCACAGGATGCTAAAATGCTGGAAATTTGCGCAGGCGGTATGGAATAAAACAGCTATTCTTCTATCAGATGCACCATATCTGCAAAATCCTGCATCTGTGGCGTCACAGGATGGCACTGGTTATAACACAGGTAAAAATAACGCTTCATAGATACATTTTCCAGGGGGCAGACAATCACGTCACCGGTTTCGACATAGTCGGTCACGCATCGCTCGGAGAGCACGCCAAGCCCCAGGTTGTGCCGGACGGCGTCTATAATGGCGCAGCGGCTGCTGCATTCCCATTTTGTTACAAATGGGATGTGGTGGGTGAGCATAATATTTTCAAAAATAGCTCTGGTACCGCTGCCTTTTTCCCGCATTATAAAATCCTGATGCCGCAGATCTTCCATAGTCACGGAAGGTTTGCATGCAAACGGATGCTTTCTGCCGCAGATCAGGCAGAGAGAATCCTCTAAAACAGGTTCGGTTAAAATTTCCTGGCGGACAATAATTCCTTCTACCAGGGCAATATCCAGTTCGTTATGCATCATTCGATGTTCAAGAATCTTTGTATTATCTACAAATACCGTCACGTCTATATCCGGAAATTTTTGGATGAGCTTTTCTACCAGAGATCCCATTAATGTATTGCCAATCGTAAGTGTTGCACCGACACGGAGCGGACGAAGCGCGTTGATATTCTGCATGGCCTGATCCAGATGGTCATGGATGGCGACGATTTCACGCGCATTATTCAAAAGCAGAAGTCCTGCCGGAGTAATTTTTAATTCTCTGGAAACACGTTCAAAAAGCCGGGCCCTGTATTCCGTCTCCAGATCGGAAATGATCTGGCTGACGGTAGGCTGTGAAATGTACAGGCGTCTGGCGGCTTCGCTCATTTTCTTATATTCTGCAACTGCAATAAAGGTTTTCAGCTGTTTTAAAGTAGACATAGGAAAAATCCTCCTGGAACAGATATAAATGAACAAATTAACATAATAATTATAGGGAAAAGCCTATATTACTATTTGGATTTTACTATTTTACCGGAAAATAAACAAGTGGTATTATGGTTTTACAGGTAAAAATTGGTAACTGATCAGCCTGCAACTGCGCATTTGCTGCGCAGTTAGCAGCCAGTAAAGCAGAAAAGCCAGGAATCCGCCCCCCTTTGCCGTAGGCAAACTTCAAATGGGGTGGATTCTGTAACAGTGAAGCCGTAGGCAAAACTGTTACAAAAATTGGTAACTGATCAGCCTGCAACTGCGCATTTGCTGCGCAGTTAGCAGCCAGTAAAGCAGAAAAGCCAGAAATCCGCCCCTTCTTTGCCATAGGCAAACTTCAAATGGGGTGGATTCTGTAACAGCGAAGCCGCAGGCAAAACTGTTACAAAAATTGTAAATTTTTATCGTATTTTAATCAAGGAGGTAGAAAATGAAGGTATTAGTACTTGGCGGGGTTGCCGCGGGAACGAAAATCGCGGCAAAACTGATGCGGGAAGACCGCGGCAATGAAGTAATTGTGCTGAATAAAGGAAAAGATATTTCCTACGCGGGCTGCGGCCTTCCCTATTATGTAGGCCATGTCATTGAGGAAAAAGAACAGCTTATCGTGAATACGCCTGAAAAATATGCGAAACTGACGGGCGTAACTGTGCTGACGGAAACGGAAGCGACAAAGGTCGATCCCACCGCAAAGCAGGTGACCGCCGTAGACGTCAATACGGGAGAAGAAAAGACATATGGCTATGATAAGCTGGTGATTTCCGTAGGAGCAAGCCCGGTGAAACCGCCGATTGAGGGCTGCGATTTGGAGAATGTCTTTTTTGTAAGGACTCCGGACGATGCTATCCGGCTGCGTGAAGTTGTGGATACAGGCAATGTAAAAAAAGCAGTAGTAGTCGGCGCAGGTTATATCGGTCTTGAAATTGCAGAAAATCTGAAGTTAAAGGGTATCCGGCCGTTTGTGCTGGATATGGCGCCGCACGCACTTCCGGGCTTTGACGCGGAGATGGCGGAATATGCAGAGGGCAGGCTGCAGGAGAGCGGCATTCCGGTTGTGACAGGAGTTGCCGTTACAGGCATGGAAGGCGACGGTAAGGTAGAAAAGGTTATGACAAGCAAACGCGCCTATAAAGCGGATTTGGTAGTTTTAAGCGCGGGAATCCGCCCCAATACCGCATTTTTGGAAGGCAGCGGAATTGAAATGTTGAAAGGCACGATTCTGACAAATGCGCAGGGGGAAACAAATCTTCCCGATATCTATGCGGCGGGCGACTGCGCAATGGTACATAATGCGCTGACCGAAAAAGCGGCCTGGTCGCCAATGGGTTCTACGGCAAATATTGCCGGACGTCTGATAGCACAGAATATAATGGGAGCAGGCTTACACTACAGAGGAGCGCTTGGGACGGCGGTATGTAAGCTCCCTGGCTTCAATGCAGGAAGGACCGGGCTTACTGAGGCGCAGGCAAAAGAAGAAGGCTTTGAGCCGGTCAGCGTAGTTACGGTAGTGGATGATAAGGCGCATTATTTTCCGGGTGCAGGATCTTTTATTATCAAAATGATTGCGGATAAGGCATCGCTTCGGCTCCTGGGCGTACAGGTGATTGGCGCGGGGGCTGTGGATAAGGTTGTGGATATTGCGGTGACGGGAATTATGTTAAAGGGAACGCTGCAGGATCTGGCAGATATGGATCTGGCGTACGCACCGCCGTTTTCTACGGCAATCCATCCGTTTGAGCATACCTTAAATGTGCTGATGAATAAGATAAACGGCAGGTTTGAAACCTTTACGCCGGCAGAGTTTGCTGAGGGAATGGCAGAAGGATATAAAATTGTAGACGCCTGCCTGGTGCCATCTATTGAAGGAGCGCCGTATGTGGATTTGACTGCGGTAGAAGGCCCGGTAGAAGGACTGGATCCAAAAGAGAAAATACTTCTGGTATGTAACAAGGGCAAACGGGCGTATCTGCTGCAGAACCGGCTGAAATATTATGGCTATGAGAATACAAGGGTACTGGAAGGCGGTATTACTTTTAATGAAGTAGAGGTATAACAGTTCAGACAAACTTTCCTGTTACAAAAGCTGTGTCTGCGTACAGGAAACATAAAGAAAAAAATTCACAAATATACAAATTAAGGAGGAAACGATACATGGGATGTACATTGAAACCAGAAGAAGTAAAAAGAGTAAAGGGATTGGGGTTTTTAAACAACAAAGGGACAGATTTATTCAACGGACGTATCATTACCGTAAACGGTAAAATTACGGCGGAGCAGACAAAGGTGATTGCAGAGGCTGCAGAGAAGTTTGGAAATGGCGATGTGGAATTTACGACGCGTCTTACCGTAGAAGTAAGGGGAATTCATTTTGACAACATTGAACCGTTCCGTGAGTATATTGCAAAAGCAGGGCTTGAAACAGGCGGTACAGGTTCTCTGGTACGCCCGGTTGTATCCTGCAAGGGTACGACCTGTCAGTATGGCCTGTATGATACGTTTGCTTTATCCGAGAAAATCCACGAGCGTTTTTACAAAGGTTATCATACGGTTAAACTGCCGCATAAATTTAAAATCGCAACTGGCGGCTGCCCGAATAACTGTGTAAAACCGGATTTAAACGACCTTGGTATTGTAGGCCAGCTTGTGCCAAACATAGATGAGGATATGTGCAACAGCTGTAAGAAATGCCAGGTGGAAAATGTCTGTCCGATGAACGCTGCAAAATTAGAAGACGGCATCTTAACTATCGACGGCGAAATCTGCAATAACTGTGGACGCTGTATCGAAAAGTGTCCGTTTGACGTCATTGAAGAAGGCACGCCGGGCTATCGTATTTACATCGGCGGAAGATGGGGCAAAAAAGTTGCGCATGGACAGCCGTTATCCAGGATTTTTACCACGGAGGAAGAACTGCTTGATACCGTGGAAAAAGCGATTCTGTTATTCCGCGAGCAGGGAAAGACCGGGGAGCGTTTTGCAGATACCATTGCAAGGATTGGTTTTGCAGAAGTGGAAAAACAGCTTCTGGCAAATGATCTGTTAGACAGGAAGCAGGAAATTCTGGATGCGAAGCTGCATCTGGTAGGTGGGGCTACCTGTTAATCAGCATTCAAAAGGGAGAAAAATATGGAATCAAAGAAAAAATACGGCGCAATTGCTTTGTGCCTGATCATTGGATTTCTTGCAACGAAATCCACGGACTTACAGTCTCAGCTGTTCGGGCGCGTAGTCATGGGCGGGCCTATGGTGGCGCTGCTGGTTTCCATGATTATCTGCAATCTGATACCGGTGCTTGATACGGATTTTAAGGAAGGGACAACTTACAGCAGTAAACAGTTTTTAAATTGGGGAATTATTTTAACCGGAGGAACATTAAGCTTTGCTTCGATTCTGGGAACTGGCGTAAAAGCTCTGCCCCTGATTTTATTTAACATCTGCCTGTCCTTTGCAGTAGCTCTTCTGGTTGGCAAAAAGATTGGCGTAACCAAAAATACCTCTGTGCTGGTGGGCGGGGGAACCTGCATCTGCGGTGGTACGGCAATCGCGACATTGAGCCGTATCATCAAAGCAACAGATGCGGAAATTGCATTTGGTATGGCGGCCATTTTCCTGTTTGACACTATTTCCGCTTTTTCGTATCCATATATTGCTCCGGCAATCGGGTTTACGGATAACCAGTTTGCATTTGTGGCGGGCACGGCCATCAACGATACTTCTTCCGTAGCGGGTGCGCAGGCAACATTTCAGGCAATGATCGGAAATCCGGATTTTAACGGAGCGCTGAATGTGAAGCTGGTACGTACGACAATGCTGATTTTCGTAGCGGTTGTCTGGACGATTCTGATGGCGCGTGATGCGAAAAAAAACGGAGAAGCGGGCAGCAACGACAGTGTTTTTGCAGTAGTAAAAAAGACATTTCCGATGTTTATTCTCTGGTTTGTAGTAATGGCAGGATTGAATACGGTGGGAGTGTTTACAGATAAAGGGATTAGCCTTTTGACAACAGCGAGTAAATTTTTGTTTGCATCTGCACTGGCGGGGGTAGGATTTAAGATTAAGTTTAAGGATGTATTTTCCAAAGGGTTAAAGCCGATTGCATTAGGCGGAATTACATGGGCCTGTGTGGCAGCTTCGTCCTATATTTTCGCATTTCTTTTTGCAGGGTATATCGGATAAGTCAGAAAAAGGGATCTTCTGTATCTTTGTGGATATGGAAGATCTTTTTTTATGGGAGGGTATATGATGTATCCGCCAGGGAGGGGATTTGACAGAGGAAACCTCATTCCTCCTCAACCCGAAATTAAAGTCACACTATTTGTTTAAAGTTCTTTTGTGGAATTTTGTATCTGTTTATAGTAGAATAAAGAAGATAGTTTTTAAGAATGAGTTATATTGATATGATAAGAAAGGGTTTTAACCATGCAGTTTGGTTTTTTGGGTGTTAATTATAAAGATGCGCAGCTTGCCGTCCGTGACAAAACATCTTTTACGGATGCGATGAAGCTTGCTTTTTTTCAGAAGGCGGAGATTGTTGGCATTGAGCAGTGTATGGTGCTTTCAACCTGCAATCGGAGTGAAGTTTTTTATTTTTATGTGCAGGAGATTCAAACAGTGCGGATTCGAAAGATTTATGAGGGGATGTTTCCGCAGGTAGATTTGTCGGGGTATCTTCAGGTACTGGATGGGGAAGAGGCGATGGCATATCTGTTTCGGATTGCAGCAGGGCTGGAATCTCTGGTGCTGGGGGAAGATCAGATTTTAGGGCAGGTGAAGGAAGCGCTTGACTATGCAAGGACGATGGGGTACAGCGGAAAAGAACTGAATAAAGTGGTAAGGGACGCTGTTACCTGTGCCAAACGGATTAAGACGGAACTTAAGATCAGTGAAAAACCGCTGTCAGCAAGCTATGTGGGAATTTGCAGGCTTAAGGAGCATTGTGGGATTGCAGGGAAACGGGTGCTTGTGATTGGAAGCGGGAAGACGGCGGCGCTTGCGCTGCGGTATCTGTATGAATATCAGGCGGGACATGTTGTGGCCTGCAGTCGGACATATGCGCATGCCAGACGGCTGCGGGAGGAGTTCCCGGAAACGGAGATCATTTCGTATGAAGAGCGGTATGATGTGATGCGGGCGTGTGATATTGTGGTTTCTGCAACGGCTTCCCCGCACCTGGTCGTGCGGAGAGAGGAATTTACGCCGCAGAAGCCAATTACGTTTTTGGATTTGGCGGCGCCGCGGGATGTGGATACAGATTTTGAAAAGGAGCCGCTTGTGGATTTGATCAACCTGGATACGCTGCAGGAAATTGTTTTTAAAAACCGGCAGGAACGGGAACGGTTAGTGGAAGAGAGCAGGCAGTTTATTGAAGACGGAGTGAAGGAAACGCTTGTCTGGCTGTTACAAAGCAGGATGGATGCTACGATTGAGTCTTTGCAGCAGCGCTGCGGTGCGATTGTAGAGGATAGCTATGCATATCTGAACCGGAAAATGGAGCTTGGGCAAAGGGAGCAGAAGCTTTTGAAAAAAGTGCTGCATGCGTCGCTGCAGCGTCTTTTGCGCGAGCCGATACGGGAATTGAAGCGTTTGGATACCGAGGAGGAACAGGAAGAATACAGACGGATGGTCGGACAGCTTTTCCGGATTTAAGAAAGGAAACGGACAGATGGAATACATAATTGGAACGAGGGGTTCGAGGCTTGCGCTTGCGCAGGCGGACTATGTGAAATGCAGACTGCAGGAGGCATATCCGGAGCATGTATTTGAAATCCGGGTAATTCGGACAAAGGGAGATGTGATATTGGATAAGCCTCTGTACGAATTGGGGGATAAGGGTGTTTTTGTCAGGGAAATTGAAGAAGCGCTATTGGGCGGTAAAGTGGATATTGGCGTGCACAGTATGAAGGATATGCCGTCATATCCGGCAGAGGGACTTATGTTTACTAAGGCGTGGGAGCGGGAGGATCCGCGGGATGTACTGATTTTGCGCGAAAAAAAATCTCTGGCAGAGCTTGGGCAGGGAGCAGTGATTGGAACAGGCAGCAGGCGCAGAGAATTTCAGCTAAAGCGTCAGCGGCCGGATCTGATGGTTGTAAATATTCGTGGCAATGTGGATACGCGGCTTAAGAAAATGGAAGAGGAAAAACTGGACGGTATTGTTCTGGCGGCGGCGGGTTTAAAAAGGCTCGGGATGACGGATCGGGTGACGGAATATCTGGATGAGGAGCAGTTTCTTCCAGCCCCCGCACAGGGAATTCTGGCATTGGAAATCCGTAAAAGGGACGAAACGCTTTTGGAGATGCTGGATGCACTCTGCGACACGGACGCAGTCTGTGCCGTTTTGATGGAACGGGGATTTTTGCAGGAAATCGGCGGCGACTGCCATGTTCCGGTTGGAGCTTTCGGGAAAAAGGGCGCAGACGGAAAATTCTCTCTTTCGGCCATGTTCGGCAATCATTCCGGAAGCAGGCAGGCGTATGTAACTGTTTGCGGGGAAGAACCTGAGGCTCTTGCGAAGGAGGCGGCAGTCCGAATCCGCCGGCAAATGGCGGGGGCAGTTTTTCTGGTCGGTGCAGGTCCCGGCGATCCGGGCTTAATTACAGTAAAGGGGCTTGCGGCAATTCGTAAAGCGGATTGTATTATTTATGACAGACTTTCCTCTCCGGAACTTCTGGACGAAGTGAAACCGGAATGTGAATTGATTTATGCAGGAAAAGAAAACCGAAATCATACGATGCGGCAAGAAGAAATCAACCGGCTGCTGGTGAAAAAAAGTATGGAGTATGAAAGAACAGTACGCTTAAAAGGGGGTGATGTATATGTATTTGGACGCGGAGGCGAGGAGGGGATTTACTTAGAGGAACATGGTGTGCCGTTTGAAGTGATTCCCGGTATTTCCTCTGCCATTTGCGGACCGGCTTATGCGGGAATTCCGGTGACGCACCGGGGGATGGCAGAAGGCTTTCATGTCGTGACTGCGCATAACCGCAGGGACGAGCTGGCGGACATTGATTTCTACGCAATGGCAAAAGGGCAGGAAACCTGCGTTTTTCTGATGGGGTTAAGCAAGGTCAGGGAAATTGCAGACAGACTGATAAAAGCCGGGATGTCCGGTACAACCAAAGCAGCTGTCATTTCCCATGCCACAACGCCAAAGCAGAGAACATGCGTATCGGATTTGGCGCATATTGCAGAAGAAGCAGAAAAGGCCAAGCTTAGTTCTCCGGCAATTATAGTAGTCGGACAGGTAGTCACGCTGCGAAAGACGCTAAATTTTTTTGAACAGAAACCATTGTTTGGAAAACGGTATCTGATTCCAAAGATTGGCTGTGGGAAGACCAGGCTGCGGGAGCTGCTGTGTGAAAAGGGAGCGGATGTGGATGAAATTCAGGTAGGGGAGATTGCATATCCAAAATGGAAGCTTGCCGCTCATAAGCTGCAGTCAGTGGACTGGCTCATATTTACCAGCAAAAACGGCGTGGAGGCGTTTTTTCGGAAAGCAGCGGAAAGCGGATTGGATATACGGCAGCTTTCCTGCTGTAAAATTGCGGTAATTGGGAAAAAGACAGCGGAGGAATTGAAAAAGCATGGATTGTACGCCGATTTGATACCGGGGCATTTTCACAGTGATGCGTTGGCAGAGGAATTGAGAAAGCGTCTGGATACGGATGAAAAGGTGTGGTATCTCAACGCAGGCAATGCAGACAGCCACCTGGAGAAAGCGCTCAGCAAATTCTGCTGTTTTAAAGAAATTACAGTGTATGAAAATAATGCGGTAAAACCCAATTTAGAAAAGATTGGCGCTGTGAGAGAATATGACGGTATTTTATTTACCTGTACTTCTTCGGCAGAGCGTTTTCTGACAGCTGCAGGCGAGCAGAGGCGGCAGTGCAAAAACGTTTACAGTATCGGACCAAAGACAACAGCATTTTTACAGTCATTTGGCATAGAAGACGTCACGGAGGCGGCAGAAGCTTCTTATGAAGAAATGGTAAAATCTGTAATCGGGCTCATGTAAAAGGATACGACAAAAGATAAAGAGGAAGTTAAAATGGATATAAATTTTGCATGGTACATATTGGTATATTCCTTTCTGGGATGGCTGGCGGAAGCAGGCTGCTGTGCCGTTTTGAGAAAGCAGTTTTATAACCGGGGATTTTTGACAGCTCCGCTGATTTTCTCCTACGGAAATTCATTTGGTGTGCTGATTCTGGTACTGCCGCAGCTGGGCAGGAATTATATACAGCAGTTTTTGGTTATACTGGCAGTTACATCTGTTGTGTTTGGCGTAGCTGACGAGTTTTCAAAACAGGTCAGTAAATATGCGAGGTGGGAAAGTGGATACGAAGGAGTGCTTTCCGGAAACAAAAAAGGCGTATTGGCAGGGGTTTTGACGGCTGTCGTTTACCAGATCATATATTTGGTTGTGCACCCGCTTCTGATAGGAATTACTCTGCTGATTCCGCAGACAATAAAAACAGCTGTTGTAATTGCAGTATTTATTGTCATTGCAGTGGATTTTATTACGGTTGCCTATGCAGTGCGAACCGGAAGGACCGAGCAATATGAAAAGCGCCGGACAGACAGTATCTGGCGAAAGGCCAGCCAGTGGCTTACCAATTTTATCTGGAGCAGGCTGCAAAGGGCTTATCCGGGGTTTCGGGAAATGAGCAGCACAGAACAGGATAAATGCAGATTTGCGCAGGGATTTTGCATGGATAAGCTGATTTGGATATTTTTGAGCACAGCATTTCTGGGAGATCTGATTGAAACTGTTTACTGCGGTCTGATCGATGGAAAATGGATGAGCCGTTCCAGTGTGTTGTATGGTCCGTTTAGTTTTGTTTGGGGTATCGGAGCCGTGCTTTTAACCATAGTGCTGCACCGCCTGGCAAGAAAAAATGACCGGTATGTATTTGTGGCCGGGTTTGTGATTGGAGGCGTTTATGAATACAGCTGCAGTGTTCTTACCGAGGTATTTTTCGGTACGGTATTCTGGGATTACAGTAAAATGCCCTTAAATATCGGAGGGCGCACCAACGTCATGTTCTGTTTTTTCTGGGGAACACTTGCCGTCATATGGGTAAAAGAAATTTACCCGCGCTTGTCGCGTCTGATCGAATCCTTTCCGCACCTTTTCGGGAAAATACTGACCTGGATGATATTGCTGTTTATGGTGTGTAATGCGGCTTTAACCACGGCGGCTATGATAAGATACGGAACAAGGGATACACAGCGTAAGCCCGCGAATCAGTTTGAAGAATTTTTGGATCGTCATTATACGGATGCTTATATGCAGGATCGGTGGAGAAATATGAAGGCGGCGGATTTTAACCGGTAAAACCCGAACGTAAAGTTACACTGTCAATATCTCTAAATTTCATTGATTTTGGAGGGAGTTTTGGATACAATAGTGTAAATGAAATTCTCTGGTTGATCGGGTTATAAAATACCGGAAAATGCGATAGGATAAACTATAAAAAGTATGGAGGTCAATATGTTAGAATTGTTAAAGGCAGTGTTTTTTGGAATCGTGGAGGGCATTACGGAGTGGCTTCCCATCAGCAGTACCGGGCATCTGATTTTGCTGAACGAATTTATCCGGCTGGACGTATCGGAGGAGTTTTTCAGCATGTTTGAGGTTGTGATTCAGCTCGGCGCTATTTTTGCTGTCGTGGCGCTGTTCTGGAAGGAGATCTGGCCGTTTTCTGCAAAGGAGAAATATTTTGTACGGCAGGATACGTTTGTCATGTGGTTTAAAATTGTGGTGGCGTGTATCCCGGCAGCTGTGGTGGAGCTGGCATTTGGGGACGTGATTGAAGAGATGTTTTACAATTATCTGGTGATTGCGGTCGCTCTGATTGTGTTTGGCGTGGCGTTTATCTGGATTGAGAACCGGAATAAGATAAGGCGGCCGAAAATGGAGGCGATTGCGGACATTACCTGGATGACGGCGTTTTGGATCGGGATGTTCCAGGTGATTGCGGCGGTGTTTCCTGGAACAAGCCGTTCGGGCGCTACGATTTTAGGCGGTATTTTGCTTGGGGTTTCGAGGGGAATTGCGGCGGAATTTACTTTTTTTCTGGCAATTCCGGTTATGTTTGGCGCCAGCTTGATGAAGCTTATGAAATTCGGGCTGTCGTTTACTTCGTCGGAGCTTGTGATCCTGCTTATTGGGATGGCGACAGCCTTTTTTGTGTCGTTAGCCGTGATTCGGTTTTTGATGGGGTATATTAAAAAGCACGATTTTAAGGTGTTCGGCTGGTACCGGATTGTGCTTGGGGCACTGGTGATTGTTTATTTTACATGGATAGCAGGGGTTTAAAGAGAGGAGATACATATGAAGACTATTTTACCAGAATCTAGGTATCATTTGATACCGCTTGACGAAATCGGCGGCTATAAGGTAAGGCCGGGGATTTTTGAAATCAATGGGGCGACGGCGATCCCTGGCGGGGTGAATTTTACGATTCACTCCAATCAGGCGACCTGCTGCGAGCTGCTTTTGTACCACAGGACGGAGCATGAGCCGTATGCGGTGATTCCGTTCCCGGAAAATTACCGGGTCGGAAATGTGTATTCGATGATTGTGTTCGGACTTCAAATCGAGGAGTTTGAGTATGCGTATCGTGTAGACGGGCCGCTCGATCCGAAGAACGGACTGATTTTTAACCGGGAAAACGTGCTCCTGGATCCGTATGCGAAGGCGGTGACCGGGCAGAGCGTCTGGGGACGGCGCATAGCGTCCGCAAAGAACCCGTACCATGCGAGGGTGGTCAGGGATGACTTTGACTGGGAGGACGCGAAGCCGCTTTTAACGCCTTTGGAGGATACGGTAATTTATGAAATGCATGTGCGGGGATTCACAAAGGATGCGTCTTCGGGCGTGCGCAGCCCCGGAACATTTGAGGGCATTATTGAGAAAATCCCGTACCTTTTAGAGCTTGGCGTAACGGCGGTGGAGCTGATGCCGATTTTTGAATTTGACGAAATGAAGGATTTCAGGGAGCATGACGGAAAGCATCTTCTGGACTACTGGGGATATAATACGGTCAGCTTTTTTGCGCCGAATACCAGTTATGCGTCAAAGGTGGAGTACAACCAGGAAGGCAATGAGCTGAAGCACCTGATTAAAAAGCTGCATGAGAACGGGCTGGAAATTTATCTGGACGTGGTGTTTAACCATACGGCGGAGGGCAATGAAAACGGGCCTGTGATTTCGTTTAAGGGGCTTGACAACCAGATTTATTATATTTTGACGCCGGACGGCTATTATTACAATTTCAGCGGCTGCGGCAATACGTTAAACTGCAACCATCCGATTGTGCAGCAGATGATTTTAGAGTGCCTGCGTTACTGGGTCATTACATACCGGATTGATGGATTCCGGTTCGACCTTGCAAGTATTTTGGGACGCAATGAGGACGGGTCGCCAATGAGCAAGCCGCCGCTTTTACAGTCGCTGGCGTTTGACCCGATTTTGGGGAATGTGAAGCTGATTGCAGAGGCCTGGGACGCCGGAGGGCTTTATCAGGTGGGTGATTTCCCGTCCTGGAATCGCTGGGTGGAGTGGAACGGGAGGTACCGCGATGATTTACGCTCGTTTTTAAAAGGAGACAATGGTAAGGCTGGGCTGGCAGTGACACGGATTTTTGGCTCGGAAGATTTGTATGAGGACCGGGTAGGATGTAAAGCGTCCGTGAATTTTATTACCTGTCATGACGGATTTACGCTTTACGATTTGTATGCGTATAATGAGAAGCATAATGAGGCGAACGGCTGGGACAATACGGACGGGTCGAATGACAATGTGAGCTGGAACTGCGGCGCGGAAGGGGAAACAGACAATCCGGATATTAACCGGCTGCGTATGCGCATGGTTAAAAATGCGGCGGCCGTGCTGTTTTTAAGCCGTGGGATTCCGATGTTTTTGGCAGGAGATGAATTTGGCAATACACAGTTTGGGAATAATAATCCGTACTGCCAGGACAATATTATTTCCTGGCTGGACTGGGGGTTTTTAAAGAAGAATAAGGGGCTGTTTGAGTTTTTCAAATATATGATTGCGTTCCGCAGGCAGCACGATCCGGTGCGTATGCATACGGCTGCGTGCAGTTTTGGGTTCCCGGAGTTAAGCGCGCACGACGTGGCCGCCTGGGAGACGAATTTTTCGGCAGACGCTCATTATGTCGGGATTATGTATGCCGGACGTACAAAGGGAGAGGACGACTGCGTATATCTGGCAATCAATACGTACTGGGAAGCGCTTCAGATTCATCTGCCCAAGCTGCCGTTAGGCGCCTGCTGGTATCAGGCAGTGGATACGTTTGAAGAAGATAGTGTTTTCCGCAGGGCGATAAAGCCGGAGGAGGAGATTTGTATCCGGGAGCGGTCAGTGATGGTGTTTGAAGTGGGGAAGGTTTATGAATAAGGAACGTCAGGTGCATGAATTTGGGCCCTGTTATGACCCAGAATCAAATATTTTGATTCTGGGGAGCTTCCCGTCGGTGAAGTCAAGAGAGGAAGGGTTTTATTACGGACATCCGATGAACCGGTTCTGGAGGCTTCTGGCGCTCTTATATGGGGAGGAAACGCCGGATGGGATTCCACAGAAGAAAGCATTTTTGAAACGTTATCAGATTGCACTCTGGGATGTGATCGAAAGCTGTGAGATTGCAGGATCGAGCGACAGCAGCATTGGGGATGTTGTGGTAAATGACGTTGGAAAGATTTTAAAGGAGGCCGGGATAAAGGCTGTCTATGCGAATGGAAAGAAGGCGGAGAGCTTATACCGGAAGTATCTGGAGCCTGCGACAGGGATAAAAGCAGTGGGGCTTCCATCTACAAGCCCCGCAAATGCAGCATTTTCTTTGGAGCGGCTTAAGGAGGCGTGGAGAAGGATTTTGAACTGTTCTTAAGGAAAGTGTGCATAAAGCATCCTCCACCCCATTTGTCCCACGAACTACAGGAAGGAGAATTTCAAATGTACGACGAACTGACGCAGAAGGACATACAAAAAATGGAAGAAGAGATTGAGTACCGTAAGCTGGTGGTGCGCAAGCAGGCAATAGAGGCCGTAAAGGAAGCAAGGGCTCATGGTGATTTGAGTGAAAATTTCGAATACCATGCGGCGAAAAAGGATAAAAACCAGAATGAAAGCCGTATTCGCTATTTGGAGAGAATGATTAAGACAGCCAAAGTAGTATCGGATGAATCCAAAGAAGACGAGGTGGGTTTAAACAATACGGTAGAGGTTTATTTTGAAGACGATGACGAAACAGAAGAATTTACCATAGTGACTACCGTGCGCGGAAACTCTTTAGAAGGTCTGATCAGTACGGAATCGCCGATTGGAAAGGCTGTATTTGGGCATAAGGTGGGAGATCGTGTCAGGGTGCAGGTCAATGGGGATTACAGTTACTTTGTAATTATAAAATCTATTGGAAAACAGGTAGATGATGAAGCGATCCGAATTCGGAAATTCTAAACGGGGCAGATTTAAAACTTTCGTGGGTCTGCTGCTTGTGATAGTTGCTGTATGGAGATTGTTTTGTATTGGCATGGATTACAGAGAAGGGGAAGAAACTTACCGTAAATTGGAGCAGGCTGTCAGTATTCATTCAGAAATCCGTAAAGAATCTGTGCAGGCGGAAGATACCGCCGATACGCAGGAAACGCAAGACAGAGGGCAGGCTGAGAAAGCTGCATTTGATTTTTCCAGTATAGAAATTGATTTTTCTTATCTACAAAGCTTAAATGAGGATATTATCGGCTGGCTGCTGTTTGATTACAACGGCATTAGCTATCCCGTTTTACAGGGAGAGGATAACCGGGAGTATTTGTATACGATGGCGGACAAGACAGAGAATCATGCGGGCAGTATTTTTATGGACTCTTTGTGCGGGCCGGATTTCGAGGATATGCATACGATTTTGTACGGACATAACCGAAAGGATCTGACGATGTTTGGCAAGCTGAAAAAATACGGCGCGCAGGCGGGGTATTACGAAAAGAATCGCTATTTTACGATATATACGCCGAAAAATATTTTTCGTTATGAAATTTTTGCCTGGTACGAGGCGGCGGAAGACGACAAGGTGTACCAGGTGGGATTTTCGGCGGATGCAGCATTTGAGGACTTTACGACACAGATGAAAAAAAGGAGCTTTCAGAATACACAGGCAGATGTAGGAAGAAAAGATAAGATTGTTACGCTGTCTACCTGTTCTGCCATGGGCAGGCGGTTTGTCGTTCACGGAAAACGGATTGGAGGAGAGTAAGATGAAACCAGAAGAATTAAAGCAGACATTGATAAGGATGCAAAAGGAGACGCAGGAGGGAAAGCTGAAATGGAAGATGGAAGTTCAGACAACCGAAGGAAATGAGGAGAAATATACGGTAACGGAAGAAGGGCAGGAGTGGACGGTAGACGAATGTTATGTGGCTTATACCTGCCATTACAGAGAAAAAGATTTTTGTCTGATTTCGTATGAGATGATAAAAACGACAGAAGAGCAGGTACGCACAATTAATTATATTTTTCTGCCGCCGCTTGGGGTAAGGCTGTTTTCACTGCATACGCTGCTGGAGCACAGCGTGAAGGCAGATGCTGTTTTGCTGTCGCAGGTACATGCGCTCTTTGTACTTCTGATGGATCTTGCGAAAAAGGGGAACGGGCAGGTGGTATTGTCTCTTTCCCAGGCAGATGTGAATATTGAGGATGATGTGTAAACGAAAGGGACAACAGTTGGATGCGGGTCGCTGGGGAGATTCCGGGAGTACAAAAGGATAAGAGGAGGTATATATGGCGGAGCAGCAAAGTTTTGTGAATGAAATGGAACGGGAAGCGGTTTATCGAATTCGGGAATTGTGTTCGCAGGGGAAGGAGTCTGCTCTTTGTGCTGCGGATGAGAAGGAAGCGGCTCTGATTGGGGAGTTGTCAAAAGCGGCGCTTTACCCGGAAAAACCATTTTTTCCTTCTGTGAGAGAAAAACCGGAGGACGATTTTGGGGAAATGGAGTTTTTTCGTCTGGCAGGACAGTTTATGGGGAAGAAAACAGTTCAGAAATTTATTACCTGTGGAGGGGTAGACGACGGGAAATCCACATTGATCGGGAGGATTCTCTATGATGTGAAGAGCCGAAAAGAGCAGGAGGAGATCAGAGCCAATCCGGTATTTTTGCGAAAGGACGGCAGTGTGGACTATGCTCTTTTGGCAGGGACGACAGAGGAAGAAGCCAGACAGGGGATTACCGTGCAGGTTTCTTACAGTGCTTTCGAGCGTGGAGGCAGCAGTTTTTTGATGGCGGATGTGCCGGGGCATGAGGAATATACGCACAATATGGCGTATGCGGCGGCAAAGGCGAATACGGCGGTGATTATGGTTGCGGCAAACAAAGGGATTGTGCCGCAGACAAGGAGGCATACCCGGATTTGTTATTTTATGGGAATCCGCAGTATGATATTTGCGGTCAACAAAATGGATATGATGTCTTATCAGGAATCGGTATTCCGGCAGATTTCAGAAGAGATTGTACAGATGATGGAAGGCTATGCGGGCTGTGAGTGCAGAATTGTACCGGCAGCTGCCAAAAGCGGAAAAAATATTATTGAACCTGCAAAAGAAATGTCCTGGTACAATGGAGGCACTCTTTTAGATGTACTGCAGCAGGCGGACTGTAAAACGCCTGTAAAAAAAGAGTATTTTTGCATGCCGGTGCAGAGGATCTGCAAATCCAGCCAAATGAAGGGAGCCGTTGTCGAAAAACGTGCCGTGCAGGGAGAGGTACTTTGCGGCAGTTTAACATGCGGAGATGAGATTTTTGTATATCCTACTGCAAAACGGGCCAAAATATCCACTCTGTACCGTCTGGCTCAGAAAACAGATACAGTCTGCGCCGGAGATCCGGTCAGCATAGAATTAGACCGTGAGCTGGATACTGCGCGGGGTTATATTCTGGCAGATCGGGATGTGTTAAATCTCACAGACCGCGTGGAAGCAGATCTGCTTTGGACATTGGACAATCGGCTGACACAGGGAAAACGTTATCAGATTCAGATTGGCACAGCTATGCAGACTGCCGTCGTCACTAAAATCTGTTATCTGGTGGATGTGAATACAGGAGATCACAGATATGCCGAATATATTACCAAAAACGAACTGGCACGCTGTGAACTTTGTTTTTCAAGACAAGCTGCCGTGACCTGCGAAAAAGAAAATCGCACGTTGGGAACGTTACGTCTTTACGATCGAAAAACCGGTGCATTGGCTGCTTACGGCAATATTATACATACAATTTCAGAAGAAGTCTTAAAACGAGACAGCAGAGAAATCACGGCCCCGGAACGCGAATCCTGCCTTGGGCAGAAAGCAGGTTTGATTTTGTTTGATGTAAAAAACAGCTGCCGGGAGGTTATGAACTACATAGAACGTTATTTACTGCGCATGGGTTTTCATACGATTCAGGCAGCTTTTGACCAGATCGACAGAAAAGAATTGGGGCATATCCGCAGTCTGCTGGATGCAGGATTAATTGTGCTGCTTGCGCTGCAGGCTTCGGAAAAGAAAAAAGTAAAAGAACTGTTGGAAGAAAGGGAAAGGATTTTTGACGGTATGAGGTGCACAATGGACGAAGAGATGGGATATACTTTAAAGTGCGTTAAGGAGTGGGCGTCTGAATTGATCTGAGAGTTTATAAAAAAGACGTTTGACTCGCCCTGCCCTGTCTCACAAAAAAGAATGCAGCCTGCTGGCTGCATTCCTAAGGGGAGAGTTTATGAAAAAGTTTTATTTGCTATCAAATGAAGTAATGAGTGGGGGAACTTCATTTGATGGATTTAGTATATCCATAAAATGTGTTCATTTGGTGTCCTGAAAATGAAAGGTTTATGAAGAAATTCTAAATATAAATGAAACGGAAGTTTAAGAAAAAAGAAAGCGGCGGATTTTGTGGATCCCAACCGGAAAACCGAAAGTAAAGTTACGGTAATAGTTTGGCCCAGGACTTTGCACCTGCTGCAAAGTCCGTGAAAATGCGTAAAGGCTGAACTGTTACAGGTTACGCTGCCCCGTGTTTTGTTTAGGGATTTTCAGATGAAGTATTTTGTAGTATAATAGGCACAGGAACGAAAAAAGGAGGAATACAATATGCAGCAGAGAACAAAAAGTTCGACGGGCCGAATTCTCGCGCAGATGATATTTTTGTTTACTATCGTGTTATCATGTGTTTTATTTTCGGCTTCTTTTGTGCAGGCGGCTGTGCGGGTAAACTGGTATAACGGAGAAAAGGAAACAGAAATTTCTGTTGAAGCAGGATCGAAGTTTTATATCGGTGATTACATCGGTATATATTCAGATACCGCGTCATCTACGGCTTCTTTGGAAAAAGCATCTTACCGGACGCAGGATAAAAAGATAGCGTCCATAAACGGCAAAGGCTATTTGGCCGCAAGGAAGGTGGGGACGACCGATATTACGGTAGTCTGTCAGGGAAAGACGTTAATATGCCATCTTACTGTGGAAAAGAAAGGAACATTTGATCAGACCAGATCTGTAAAAGAACTGAAGGCAGCGGCGAAGACGCTTGCGAAGGGTATGCCGAAAAAACTGAATGCGTCAAAAGGATTTAAACTGTATCAGAAGCGTTCCGATTATCTGGAAATTTATGGCGGGACTGCTTCGGAGCTTTCCTATGACGGTTTTGTTTATGAGAGAAACCGGCCGTCACGGGGGGAGGCGGATTATCCCAGAAGTTCGCGCCTGGCTGTGCCGGAAGCGGGACGCTATCTGACTGTAGATGCGTTGCTGCATCAGTTTATGCGCGCGAATAATCCTGCTTCCAAAAGCTCCAAAAAGACAATGAAAGTAGCGTCTGCATCTGCAAGCAGCAAAAGCGGAAAAATCATAATCAAGCTTACCGGGAAACTGGGTGCGGAACAGATTTTGGCAGCACAGCTTGCGTTTACCAGAGAAAACTCGGTCGCCGAAGGCAAATCAAAGGCAAATTACACCATGACCGTTTATGATGAAACGGCAAATCGCTTTTACAGGGGAAAAACTCTACTGAAAAAAGGCAGCAGACAGCTTGAGGTAAAACTCACGGCAGCAAACCGCAGCCCGTCGGAGGAAGTGAAAATAGAAAAAGGGCATGTTTATATGCTGGGATCGCAAATGGACTGGGCAAACGGGACAAAGGTGACTGCAAAATAGAAAGGGGAGTATGGGTATGAATCCGGCAAAGTTTTTTATGTTGAAAAATATATGGGACAGATTTTCATCCAATCATCCCAAATTTCAGAAATTTCTAAATGCCGCAGTGCGGTTGCCGATACGGGAAGGGACGATTTTGGAGGTGAAAATTATATATCCGGACGGAGAATCCATCGCCTCGAATATCCGTGTGACAAAAGAAGATATGGAGCTTTATGCTCAGATGAAGGATATTGCATCCAGAGAATGAGGAACATCCGATATATGTAGTGAAGGATCAAACCCGCTTGAAACAGAAACAGGAGGACGGATTTGGAGAAAAATATGAAAATGGAATACAATATAATGGAATACCTGCTTACATCATTGGATTGTCCCGCGTTAGATGCATCTGGCATCTGTCAGTTATCCGAAAATCCTTCTGTGTCCGAAGAAATCGGAATACAGGCTGCCCGCCAGATGAGGCAGTTTATAGATGAGATGCCAGGCGGATTTTTGATTTATCATGCCGGCGGCAAAGAAGAAATCATTTATGCTAATAAGGCTTTGATTCGTATTTTTGGCTGTAGTACATTAGAGGAATTTCGGGAACTGACCGGCAATTCGTTCCGGGGGATGGTGCATCCGGAGGATCTGGATGCCGTAGAGGACAGCATCAAAGAGCAGGTTATCCAGAGTAAATACGATTTGGATTATGTGGAATACCGGATCATTTCAAAGAACGGGGAGATCCGTTATATCGAGGATTATGGCCATTTTATCCGCAGCAAGGCAATGGGAGATGTGTTTTACGTATTCATCGGTGATGCGACGGAAAAGAGAGAACGCCGGAAACAGGAAACACTGCAAAAGGAGAAGGAGTACTTTCAGCAGCTTGAAATGATTCAGGGGCTGAGTATGGAATATGAATCCATTTTTTATGCTGATTTGGATATGAACCGGATTCATGCATACCGGGTAAGTGAACGGATGGTAAAAAAGTTCGGACAGGATGGCGGTATACAGGAGTATGCCGGCTTTGATGCAGATTATGTAGAAGAATGGGTCTATCCGGATGACAGGGAGCTTGTTTTATGTACTACGGATCCCGATTCTATTCGTAAAAAACTGGCTAATAAGAAAGAAATGCACATCTGTTACCGGATATACCAGGATAAGAAGCCTGTGTACATACAGCTTCGGATTGTAAACGTAGGCAGCAGTGAGCATATTTCCCAGATTGTTCTGGGATATCGGAATATAGATGATGAAATTTCACAGGAAATGGAACGTAACCGTGTGTTAGAAGCAGCTTTAAGCGAGGCGCAGTCTGCTAACCGGGTAAAAAATGTATTCCTTTCCAATATGTCGCACGATATACGTACGCCCATGAACGGAATTGTCGGCTATGCGGTTCTGGCCAAAAACAATATAGATGATAAAAAAAAGCTGATGGAATATTTAAATATGATCACTTCTTCCAGTGACGTACTCCTTCAGCTGCTGAACAATATTTTTGAAGTAGTGGGCATTGATTCGGATCAGATTCATTTAGAGGAAAACAAATGCAATCTGGTAGAACTGCTGCACAATATAAGGACGGCGATGAGTCTGCGTGCAGAAGAGAAGAATATTACAATTTATCTGAATGTATCTAAGGTGAGCCATGCAGCTGTTTTAGGAGATCAGCAGAAGCTGAGCCAGGTGATGCTATATCTGATTGATAACGCTATAAAATATACTGATGTAGACGGTGAGATCTATATTTCGGCAACCGAGCAGACAATGCGGGTAAAGGACCGGGCGATATTCCGTTTTGTTGTGGAGGATAATGGCATCGGCATTAGCAAAGAGTTTTTAAAGCGTATTTTTGAGCCGTTTGAAAGGGAGAAAAGTACGACGCTCGGAGGCGTATACGGCACAGGATTAGGACTTACCATCGCAAAAAAAATCGTAGAAATGATGGATGGGACGATAGAGGTTAGCAGTATTGTTGGAAAAGGCAGTAAATTTACAGTCACATTCTGTTTTCGGCTGCAGGAGGACGAGGACATGGATGATGACAATGAAAAACCAGGTTCAGACGCCAAAACAGGCCCAAAAACAATATTGATGGTAGATGATAATGAAATAAACCTGGAAATCGGAGTGGAATTGCTGAAAGAGGCCGGATATTTTGTAGATACGGCTACAGATGGTCATATCGCTGTTGAAAAGGTAAAAAATTCAAAGCCCGGAACATTTGGTATGATTTTGATGGATATCCAGATGCCTGTGATGAACGGACTGGATGCGGCAAAGGCTATCCGTGAGCTTTCGGATCCAAAACTGGCTAACATCCCAATCGTGGCTTTGTCTGCAAATGCATTAAAGGAAGATAAGAAGATGGCATTAAACAGTGGGATGAACGCGCATCTTTCCAAACCAATTGACGTGGAACAGTTGTATGAAATTGTCCATCAGATTTTAGATGATATTTAAAAATATGAAGATAACAATATTTTGTGTGGGTAAAGTCAAAGAAGATTTTTATCGGAAAGCCATAGCCGAATATGAAAAGCGTTTAAGCCGATACTGCAAGCTGAAGACAGTGGAGGTTTCGGATGAAAAAACGCCGGATTTGGCCAGTCAGACAGTCGAAAAACAGATTAAAGAAAAAGAGGGCGAACGCCTTTTAAAACAGATCAAAGAGGATATGTATGTGATCGCACTGGCGATTGACGGCAGAATGACCGATTCTGTCGGGATGTCCCGGAGAATAGAGCGGCTGGGGGTGTCTGGAAAGAGCAATGTTGCGTTTGTCATAGGCGGTTCATTGGGACTGTCCGAACAGGTGTTAAGCCGCGCGGACGAAAAGCTAAGTTTTTCGAAAATGACATTTCCGCATCAGCTGATGCGGGTGATTCTTTTGGAGCAGATTTACCGGAGTTATCGGATTATGAATCATGAGCCGTATCATAAGTAAGGGCGAAAACAGGAAGAAAGTAGGTAAAGCTATGGATAACATAGAGGATAAGCAGATAAAATGGGAAGAATTAAGCATATCCAATGATTTCCTGTTTGGAAAGGTCATGCAGGATTCCAAACTGTGCAAAGAGTTATTGCAGAGGATTCTCCCGGATTTGAACATTGAACGCATTGAATATCCAGAATTACAGAAAAGTATCAACATGGATATGGATGCCCGCAGTGTGAGGCTGGATGTGTATGTAAAAGATGAG
>JAAWDZ010000051.1 GCA_022794015.1 Eubacterium sp.
ATTGTAACAGTTCAGCCCAGGACTTTGCACCTGCTGCAAAGTCCGTGAGAATACGTAAAGGCTGGAGTGGAATCCGCCCCTTTGCCGTAGGGCAAACTTTAAATGGGCGGATTCCGTAACAGTGAAGCCGGAAGGCTGAACTGTTACAGAAAATTATATTTCACGTTCCTATTCAGGGCGGCATTCCAGGTTATGTTTCGCAAAAACCGCCCCTCATTTATGCGGCATTCTCATGGAGCACGCAGATGATGCGCGTTTCTGCCCCATAAAAAGCAAATTATTTCACATATTAATGCGTATCAGCCAGGAAATACCGGTAGCTGTCATACGTTTTCTGATCAAAACAGCAAAATATAATATCTATCAGATATTCCTCATTCTCGCACAGCCATGCAGTAACCGTACGAACAGCAATAGATACTGCTTCCTGCAGAGGGTACCGGTATACTCCGGTAGAAATCGCAGGAAATGCAATAGTTCTGATTTGATATTGCCGGGCAAGATCTAATGTACCGCGATAGCAGCTCGCAAGCAACCGAACGTCCTCTGGCTTACCCGAATAAACGGGGCCAACCGTATGGATGACCCACTTTGCATTAAGATGATATCCTTTCGTAATCTTTGCTTCACCCGTATTGCAGCCGTGAAGCGTCCTGCATTCTGCTAACAGCTCCGGCCCCGCAGCGCGATGGATTGCACCGTCTACACCGCCTCCCCCAAGGAGGCTTTGATTCGCTGCGTTTACAATGCAGTCACAGCTTAAGGAGGTAATGTCTCCTAAGCAAACTGAAATATTATTTTTTTTCATCATTATTATTGTGTCTCCTTTCCCTGTTATATTTCACATCCACGCCAGCCATTCCCAAGTATGATCCTGCAAGAATCTACTCAGAACATTAAAAAACGTGTATTTTGAGGAATTTTAGGAAGACAAACAAAAGGAACGTTTAAACCCTCTTCTTACTGCGCTGCCGCATCTTTAGCATACAGCAGCTTCAAAAACACCGGAGTTGAAATACTCGACACCATAATCAAAAGAATCACCGCCGTAAAATACTCCGCTCCCAGTAATCCCACTGAAAGCCCTTTCTGCGCCACAATCAGCGCCACCTCGCCTCTGGTCATCATACCTACACCGATCTTTAGACAATCCGGCGTCCGGAACCGGCAAATCTTCGCCATCAGTCCACACCCGACAATTTTACAAATCAATGCCACAAGTACAAAGCCCAGCGAAAACAGCAGCATACTGCCGCTCAGATGATCTATACTGGTCTTAAATCCAATGCCTGCAAAAAAGATCGGTCCAAAAATCATATAAGAACTGATTTCCATCTTCTGATCTATGTAGGAAGAATCCTGAATTGAGCAAAGCACAATCCCGGCCACATACGCGCCTGTAATATCTGCAATTCCAAAATAGCGCTCCGCCGCATAAGCAAAACCAAAGCACAGCGCCAGGCCCAGAATCGGAATACGCTGCGTATGCGGATACCGTTCATCCAGCTTCTTAAATATTTTGTAAACAATGAAACCCACTACAAACGCCATCACAAAAAACAGCCCTGTAGAAATCACAACACCGACTGGATTGGTATCCGGACTTTTAAATCCAATGACAAAGGTAAGTACAATAATTCCAATCACGTCGTCGATAATCGCAGCGCTTAATATCGTCGTACCGACCTTTCCTTTCAGCTTACCCATCTCCTTTAGAGACTGAACGGTAATACTGACGCTGGTAGCCGTCATAATCACACCCATAAAAATGGCTGTATAAAATTTCTCAGATCCAATCGGAGCCATCCCGTAAAATGCCATGTAAAACAAAGTACCGCCGAGCAGCGGAACAAATACGCCTGCACAGGCTATCGCCAGGGCAACCGGCCCTGTTTTTAACAGTTCCTTTAAATCGGTTTCCAGGCCCGCTGAAAACATCAAAAGCACAACGCCGATTTCCGCCATTTCCACCAGAAAATCCGTCTGCTGCACCAGTCCTAAGATACTTGGCCCAATCAACAGCCCTGCAATGATTTCCCCTACTACCTGAGGAGCTTTGCACTTGCGGGCCACAATTCCAAATAATTTTGCAAATATAATAATAATTGCTAAATCTCTGAATACACTATATGCTTCCATGAACTTTTACAACTGCCTTTCTAAAACATTTTTTACTTCCACAATTGCATCGTCTATCCCTTCCGGGTTCTTGCCTCCGGCCTGTGCCATATTCGGACGTCCGCCGCCGCCTCCTCCTACCTTGCCGGCAATGCCCTTAATCAGGTTACCCGCATGGGCTCCCTGTTTCATGGCTGCTTCGGTTACCATGGCTACCAGGCAGACCTTGCCTTCATTCTCAGAAGCCAGTACAACAACGCCTTCGCCTAATTTCTCCTTTAACTGATCCCCCAGCTCACGCAGGCCGTTCATATCTACACCGTCTGCTCTTGCCGCAAGCACCTTTACACCCTTAACCTCTGTCACCTGATCCATGACGTCGCCCAAAGCGTCTTTTGCCGCCTTGCTTTTGAAGGATTCATTTTCACTCTGCAGCTCCTTCATTTCACCCAGCAAATGCTCAATCTTCGCTGTTATATCCGCCGGATTTGTCTTAAGGAGCGCAGCTGCTTTGTTTAACTCCTCTTCTATTTTATCATAATATGCAAATACCGCATCTGAGGTTAGCGCCTCAATCCTGCGGACACCTGCTGCAACACCGGCTTCGCCCGTAATCTTAAATGCCGTAATTGCCGACGTATTATCCACGTGCGTACCGCCGCACAGCTCTGTTGAGAAATCTCCCATACGCACCACACGCACCGTTTCACCGTACTTTTCGCCAAACAACGCCATTGCTCCGGTTTTCCTGGCTTCCTCCAACGTCATCTCTTCTGTCACTACCGGAAGCGCAGCCGCAACCTTTGCATTCACCAAATCTTCTGTCTTTTGGATTTCCTCTGGCGTCATCGCCGAAAAATGGGAAAAGTCAAACCGCAGACGGTCTGCATTGACATCGGATCCGGCCTGCTCCACATGGCCGCCCAGCACCTCGCGCAGCGCCTTCTGCAAAAGATGTGTCGCACTGTGGTTTTTACAGATGGCTTTACGCCTGTTTGCATTCACCACAAGCTCTACCGTATCGCCTGTCTTTACCATACCCTTAATTACTTTGCCAATGTGGCCAACCTTGCCGCCCAGCATTTTCACCGTATCCTCTACCGCAAATTCAAAGCCATCTGCGCGAATAATTCCGGTATCTGCATTCTGCCCGCCCATCGTCGCATAAAACGGCGTCTGTTTTACAAAAATCGTACCAATTTCCCCATCTGAAAGCGCTTCGATAAGTTCCGTTTCCGTCGTCATCACCGTGACTTCGGACGTATAGATAAGATTGTCATAACCAACAAACCCGGTTGTAACGGACGGATCGATCGACTCATAAACTGTCACGTCTGCACCCATATAGTTTGTCACCTTCCGTGCTTTCCGCGCCTTGGTGCGCTGCTCCTCCATCGCTGCCGCAAAGCCGGCCTCATCAATCAAAAAGCCCTTTTCTTCTAAAATCTCCTGCGTCAGATCCAGTGGGAAACCGTACGTATCGTAAAGCTTAAACGCTTCCTTCCCATCCAGCGTCTTTTCGCCCTTTGCTTCCATTTCTTTCTGCATCTCTGCCAGAATTGCAAGACCCTGGTCAATCGTCTTATTGAACTTCTCCTCCTCCTGCGTCAGGACGCGGAAAATAAAGTCCTTTTTCTCCTCTAACTCCGGATAGCCGTCTTTGCTCTCCAAAATGACGGTTTCACTTAATTTTGCCAGGAAAATGCCGTCAATGCCAAGCATCCTGCCGTGCCGTGCCGCACGCCGGATCAATCTGCGCAATACATATCCTCTTCCTTCATTACTGGGCATAATACCGTCGGATACCATAAACGTCGCGGAACGGATATGGTCGGTAATCAGACGGATCGAAATATCGTCCGTCGCATCGGTCTGATAGGTCTTACGGGACATTTCGCAGATCTTATCGCGGATTGCCTTCATCGTATCAATGTCAAACACGGAATCCACATCCTGCATCACAACTGCGAGCCGCTCCAGGCCCATGCCCGTATCAATATTCTTCTGCTCCAGCTCTTCATAGCCGCCTTTGCCGTCGCCGTCAAACTGGGTAAATACGTTGTTCCAGACCTCCATAAAACGGTCGCAGTCACAGCCAACCCTGCAATCTGGTCTGCCGCAGCCATATTTCTCTCCACGGTCATAATAAATCTCAGAGCACGGTCCGCACGGCCCTGCGCCATGCTCCCAGAAATTATCGCATTTTCCGGTTTCAGGATCCCGGTAAAAACGTGTGATTTTCTCCGCCGGAATACCAATATCCTTATTCCAGATTTCAAAAGCCTCCTCGTCTTCTCCATAAATCGACGGATACAGGCGATCCTCTTCTAATCCCAAAACTTTCGTTAAAAATTCCCAGGACCAGGCAATTGCCTCTTTCTTAAAATAATCCCCAAATGAGAAATTTCCAAGCATTTCAAAAAATGTCAGATGCCTGGCTGTCTTGCCTACATTCTCAATATCTCCGGTACGGATACACTTCTGGCAGGTCGTCACACGCTTCCTTGGCGGTATTTCCTGTCCGGTAAAATAAGGCTTAAGAGGCGCCATACCTGCATTGATCAAAAGCAGGCTCTTATCATTGTGCGGCACAAGGGAAAAGCTCTTCATGGCAAGATGCTCCTTGCCCTCAAAGAACTCCAGGTACATCCTGCGCAGCTCATTTACTCCAAATTTCTGTTCCACAACATTTTCCTCCAAAATCTTTGGTTTATTCTTTTATCTTCGTATCCGGATTCTCCATCGCGGCTTTTGCATCCTTGCGGTCACGCAGCTTTTTGCCTGCAAAAATACCGCAAATCGCCAGAATTACATAAAAAACGAATTTCCCTAGATACATAATAAAGCTATTCAAAAATGCCACTCATATCCCTCCATTCCTAATGAATTTCATAGTTACTTAAATTATAGAACATCCCATCTACTTTTTCAACTGAAAATACAGATTTAATTTTTTTCCAAAAACCTATTGACTTTTTTCTTTTATTCGATAAAATATTCCTAGTTTGTTTATAATTAGTAAACATAAAATCTACTATTGACAGCACAAAAGGAGGCATCATGGATATTGGAAAACGAATGAAGGAACTTCGGGTATTTTACGGCTTAACCCAACAGGAACTTGCAGACCGCGCGGAGCTGACAAAAGGATTCATTTCACAGTTGGAACGTAATCAGAACACTCCTTCCGTAAATACGCTCTTAGACATCATCCAATGCCTCGGCACTACCCCTGCAGAATTTTTCGCGGAACAGGGACCGGAACAGATTGTATTTAAAAACGACGATTACTTTGAAAAAATCAATGATGAGCAAAAGCACATCATTGAATGGATCGTTCCAAACGCGCAGAAAAACGCGATGGAACCTATCCGGCTGACCTTAAAGCCCGGCGGCATTTCCGAAGAGCTTCTGCCTCATGAAAGCGAAGAATTCGGCTACATACTCAAAGGAACGGTAAAACTGGTATTCGGTACGCAGAAATATACGCTGCACGCCGGGGAGTCCTTTGCATTCCCCTCAGCCAAGAGACATCATCTGGAAAATCCGGGCAAATATGATGCGGTAGTCCTCTGGATTACAACACCCCCCAGCTTTTAGTCTGGTATTTTATCAAGGAGGTTTTTACAAATGGCAAAAGAGCTGATCCATATGTCGCATATTTCCAAATCTTATGACGGCACTCATGTTTTGGACGATTTGGATTTGCACATTAAGGAGAATGAATTTTTGACGCTGCTTGGCCCGTCCGGCTGCGGCAAGACGACAACGCTGCGCCTTTTGGGTGGGTTTGAAACTCCCGACAGCGGACAGATATTTTTTGACGGAGCCGATATCACCTCGCTTCCGCCAAATGAACGCAAGCTGAATACGGTTTTCCAGAAATACGCGCTGTTTACGCATATGACGATTGCAGAGAATATTGCCTTCGGGCTGAAAATCAGCAGAAAAAGCAAGGCTTATATTGACGATAAAATCAAATACGCACTGAAGCTGGTAAATTTAGACGGTTATGAAAAAAGGAGTGTGGACTCCTTAAGCGGCGGTCAGCAGCAGAGGATCGCCATTGCCAGGGCAATTGTAAATGAACCGAAGGTTTTGCTTTTGGATGAGCCGTTAGGCGCGCTCGATCTAAAGCTGCGGCAGGATATGCAGTATGAACTGATCCGGTTAAAGGAAGAACTTGGCATTACTTTCGTTTATGTCACGCACGATCAGGAAGAGGCGCTTACCATGTCGGATTCCATCGTCGTTATGAACCAGGGCTATATCCAGCAGATCGGTACGCCGGAAGATATTTACAATGAGCCCTGCAATGCTTTTGTAGCAGATTTTATCGGTGACAGCAATATTATAGACGGCGTGATGTTAGAAGATAAGCTGGTCGAGATTCTGGGGGTCAAAATTCCCTGTGTGGATACGGGTTTTGGGCAAAATCAGCCGGTAGACGTTGTGATTCGACCGGAGGACGTAGAACTTTTAGACCCACCGGACGGTTTTATAGAAGGCGACGTGATTTCTATTATTTTCAAAGGCGTTCACTATGAAATTGAGGTGCATGCAGGCGGCTATGACTGGCTGGTGCACACAACGAAGATGTTCCCGGTCGGAACGCATGTCGGGATTTCGGTAATTCCATTTAATATCCAGATTATGAACAAGCCGGAATCCAGTGATGAAAAGGCGGTGGAAACAGATGTTTTCTAAATTCAGACGGCAGCTTTTGGCTGGCCCGTATATCATATGGATCGCAGGTTTTATCCTGCTTCCAATACTGATGATTTTGTATTATGGCCTGACGGATTCTTCCGGCGGCTTTACCCTGCATAATACGATTGCCATTACCGAACCCATTCATATGAAGGCTCTTTTGCTTTCCTTAAAGCTGGCCCTTTTATGTACCGGAATCTGCCTGCTGCTTTCCTATCCGCTGGCCATGATTTTAAACGGAATGAACTTAAAACGGCAGAGCTTTGTAGTTTTCATATTCGTACTCCCTATGTGGATGAATTTTATGCTCCGCATTCTGGCATGGCAGCTCCTGCTTTCCAACAACGGTATTTTCAATACCATTTTGGATGCGATTGGACTTCCTAAGATACAGCTTTTAAACACGCCTTCTGCAGTTGTATTTGGCATGGTATACGATTTTCTGCCGTTTATGATTCTGCCGATTTACAATTCCATGACCCGGATTGGACGTGATGTCGTTGATGCTGCAAAGGATTTAGGTGCAAACGCCTTTCAGGTTTTTATTAAAATTATCCTGCCGCTTACCGTTTCCGGCGTACTCAGCGGCATTATCATGGTATTTGTACCGGCGCTGACCTCATTCGTCATTTCCGATTTGTTAGGAGGCGGTAAGGTACTTTTAATTGGAAATGTCATTGAACAGGAATTCATGCAGAGTATGGACTGGAATATGGGCAGTGGCTTATCCATTGTATTGATGGTATTCGTGATTGCAAGTATGGCGTTTATGAACGCACATGGAAATGACGGGGAGGGAACTGCGGTATGGTAAAAAAAATCAGTAGCCGGATTTACTTATCCATTATTTTCCTGTTTTTATATTTTCCGATTTTTGTACTGATCGTCCTTTCCTTCAACAATTCCAAATCACGGATTGCGTGGGGCGGCTTCACCGGAAAATGGTACCTTTCCATGTTTCAGAATACGGCGATTATGCACGCCTTTACGATGACAATACAGATTACACTGGCAGCCTCCATACTTGCCACCATCATTGGGACGCTTGCCGCAATCGGTATCCAGGCGATGCGCAGAAAAGGCCGGGCAATTCTTTTGGGAGCGACAAATATTCCGCTTTTAAACGCAGACATTGTCACCGGTATTTCCATGATGCTTTTATTTGTGCGTTTTACAAAGCTGGGTTTTTCCACTGTACTGATTGCACACCTGACATTTAACATTCCCTATGTCATTTTAAACGTACTGCCCAGGCTGAACGCAACCAGCAAATCGGCATATGAAGCAGCGCTTGATTTGGGTGCGACGCCGCTTTATGCTTTTTACAAAATTGTCTGGCCTGATATACGGCCCGGCGTATTCTCCGGTTTTCTGATGGCGGTTACCATGTCGTTAGATGATTTTTCCATTACCTATTTTACAAAGGGCGCCGGGGTAAACACTTTATCCACTATGCTTTATACGGAGCTGCGCAAAGGCATCCGACCGGAAATGTACGCGCTATCCACGCTGCTGTTTGGCATCGCGCTTATTCTGCTTTTGCTGATTAACTTCCGTTCCTCACGAAAAAACGATATCAATAATTAAAAAGGAGACTATATCTGATGAAAAGAAAAATTTTATTTGTTTCCGTATCTCTTTTACTGGCATCCTCTCTGGCCGGCTGTGGCGGTTCTGACGACAACACGGAAGTTTTGACTGTTTTAAATTACGGAAAGTATTTTGATCCGGAGGCTCTAAAGATATTTGAGGAAGAAACCGGTATTAAAGTCGAGTACGAAGAATACGAAAGCCCGGAAGAAATGTATACGAAATACAAGGCAGGATCCATTAATTACGATCTGCTCTGTACCTCTGAATATATGGTACAAAAACTGATTGAAGAAGGAGAAGTCCTGGAAATGAACCCCGGAAATATCCCAGGCTATGAAAATATCGATCCCGCCATTATTGATGCTTCCTCTTCCTACGATCCGGAACACAAATATACGCTTCCTTTCTTTTACGGGACGGTAGGTATCCTGTACAATACGGATGAGGTTAACGACGCCGAAACAGAGAGCTGGGACGTTCTCTGGGACAGCAAATACGAAGGCAAAATCATTATGGAAAACAGCGTACGCGACTGCTTTCTGGTTCCTTTAAAACGGCTGGGCTATTCTCTGAATACCACAGATGAAACACAGCTGAATGAAGCGCTTGATATGCTCCTGGAGCAGAAGCCTCTGATTTATGCTTATTTTGTAGACGAAACCGGAGACGAAATGGCAGCTGCAAACGCTTCCCTTGCAGTCGCTTATTCCGGAGAAGCTGCTTATGCACAATCACTTGCCGACAATCTGGCCTATACCGTGCCCAAAGAAGGCTCAAACCTCTGGATTGACTCGTGGTTTATTCCAAAGAGCTGCAAAAGCCAGGAAAATGCGGCGAAGTTTCTGGAGTTTCTCTGCAGAGAGGACATTGCCCGGATGAATTTCGACTATGTATATTATGCAACACCAAATACAGCCGTATATGAAAATCTGGACGAAGAAACGAAAAATGACCAAACTATTTTTCCAAGCCAGGAAACAATCGAAAACTGTGAAGTATTTGTAAGTCTGGATGAAACGGCAACGGATCTTTACAATCAGTTATGGAAAGAACTAAAATCAAATTAAGGCTTGCTTTTTTTCTGGAAACATGTTACATTAAAATCCACACAGGCATCTACTGTGTGGATTTTATCTTTTATTCTATTATTATTCTTTCGTCGGTTTTGACGAACATCCCCATTTCATTACAAATTGTAACCATTCAGACAAGTTGCTCTGTTATACGCTTCGCGATACATACAAATCGTCTCCCTGGTGATTTTTCGCTGGCTAAAGATACAAAAGCTGTCTGGACTGTTACCACAATTTTTCAAAAAGGAGTAATTATATGGATTATAAACATTTCAAAGCTTCTGCGTTAAACTCTATCCGGGAATATTTTGGAGAAGGCGTACAGGTATCTTTAAATTCAATTGTAAAAAACAACAATATTCAACTGGATGGACTGATGATCGAAGACGGTTCTGTGAACATCACTCCTACCATTTATTTAAATTATTATTATGAAGATTATCTGGCGGGCCGACCGCTTTCACTTGTTTTAGATGATATCATCTCTTCCTACCGGAACAACCTGCCCGAAGAAAGCATAGATCTGTCTTTTTTCACCGATTATCAAAAGGTAAAATACCACATCATCTACAAGCTTATCAATTACACGCAAAACACAGAGCTTCTGCAGGATCTGCCGCATTTTCGCTTTCTGGATCTGGCTGTCGTCTTCTGCTGCTTTCTGCCCGACATCTCAAGCAGGAACGCTACCATCCTGATTCACAATCATCATCTGGATTTCTGGGACATTACCGCAGACACTCTGTATGAACTTGCAGTTAAAAACACCCCCATACTGCTTCCTTATGATTTGAAGAGTATGGAGGATGTTTTTAAATCCGTATGTCCGGATAATTTTGACCCCAATTTGCTTTTGGATTTACCGCAGATTGACGATACATCCGAAAATATGACCGAATATCCTGATATTCCCATGCTCTACGTCTTGTCCAACACGGAAAAATATTACGGCGCATCCGCTATCCTTTATCCGGAAGTGCTCTCATTCTTTGCCGATCTCAGAGAATCCGATCTGTATATCCTGCCCAGCAGTATTCATGAAGTGCTGCTGCTTCCAAAGGACAGCCGCACCCACGCAGAAGACCTAAACTGCATTATACAGGAGGTCAATGCCTCCCAGGTACTCAAAGAAGAAGTGCTCTCTGACCATTTCTACTACTTTGATCGCTCTTTGGGCATCATTACTCAATAATCTGGCAGATGCCATCATACAGCTCTTCATATGCTTTCACAGAACTCTCCCAGGAAAAATCCTGATTCATGCCGCGTAAAACCAGATTCTGCCAGTTTTCCTTCTCCGTATAATACAGCCCCATTGCAGAGCGTATAATAGATACCATTTCATCGGCACTGTAATTCGCAAAGGAAAAACCGATACCCTCCTGCGTATATTTATTGTAAGGCTCTACGGTATCCCTCAAACCTCCTGTTTCACGCACAATCGGCACTGTACCATACCGCAGAGCAATAAGCTGGCACAGGCCGCATGGCTCAAACAGAGAAGGCATCAGAAAAGCATCCGCACCAGCATAGATCAGATGCGCCCTGTCCTCAGAATAACAAATATGTGCCGAGAGCTTTGACGGATACTTTTCTGCAAAATAACGGAACATATTCTCGTAGCGTGCCTCACCTGTGCCAAGTACTGCAATCTGTACGTTTTCACTGGCAAGAAAAGAATCTAAAATCTGAGCAATCAAATCAAATCCCTTCTGATCCGACATCCTTGAAACCATACCAATCAAAAATGTATCCGGTGACTTGGGAAGTCCTACCATTTCCTGCAGCTTCTCTTTATTCTTAGGCTTCTGCGTCTGAACATCGGACGAATCATAGTGATACGGGATACGCGGATCCATACGCGGATTGAATTCCCTATAATCTAATCCATTTAATATACCGAACAGCTTCTGATTATAATACCGCAGCACACCGTCTAAACCCTCTCCGCCTTCCGGAGTCATGATCTCCATCGCATAGGATTTGCTGACAGTCGTTACAATATCGGAATAGACAATACCGCCCTTTAAAAAATTTGCTTCCCCGTATGTTTCTATGCCTCTCGGTGTAAATACATTGTCCGAAAGTCCCGTAACATCTTTTACCTCTCCTAAAATCCACCTTCCCTGAAACCGGATATTGTGAATCGAAAATACGGTGTGGATCGCCCGGTAATTTTCCTTAGACTGATACATTTCTTTCAAAAATACCGGTATCAAACCGGTCTGCCAGTCATTGCAGTGTATAATATCCGGCCAGAATCCAATTTGTTCCAGCATATCCAGCACAGCCTTTGAAAAGAAGGCAAATTTCTCGGCATCCTGATAAATCTCACCATACGGATGCTCGCCTGCAAAATAGAATTCATTGTCAATGAAATAATACTGTACCCCATTCACTTTTGTCTGCAAAACTCCTGCGTACTGCCGCCGCCACCCCAATACCACATCAAAGTGCGTTACCAGCTTAAGCGATGCGGCAAGCCCTGCATCCATACATGCATATTTCGGCAAAACCACCCGCACATCATACCTCTTGCTGTCAAAATACTCCGGCAGCGAACCAACTACGTCTGCAAGCCCGCCCGTCTTAATAAAAGGTACTGCTTCCGATGCTGCAAAAAGTATTTTCTTCATAAAAATAGACCTCCCATACTTATAATGATAGGTCTATTATACTCTATTTGGGAAATAATAGAAAGCAAAAAATCATATTGTACCATGTTTATAATCCAGTCGGATTTTATCTGCAATTAATGCTATAAATTCCGAATTGGTCGGCTTGCCTTTCCCGTTGTTGATCGTATAGCCAAATAATTCGTCTATCGTATCCATCTTGCCTCTGCTCCAGGCAACTTCAATTGCATGCCGGATGGCACGTTCCACTCTGCTTGGCGTAGTCTGATAGCGTTTTGCGATGGTAGGATAGAGAATCTTAGTGATGGAATTAAGCATCTCAATATCATCGACCGACATCATAATCGCTTCCCGCAAATACTGATATCCCTTGATATGGGCAGGTACGCCGATTTCGTGAATAATATCCGTTACGTCAGCCTCTAAGTTCCGAACCGATTTTTCTTCTTTTTTCTCGTATTTCTCATAAGCATTGATTTTTCTTTTTTCGGTATTTTTTGGCATCTCGGAATTTTGTTTGACCTGTTTGATCCGACTGATTACCATATCATTGTCAAATGGTTTCATAATGTAATAATCTGCCCCTGACAAAAAAGCGTTTTCTGTAATTTTTTCGTTTCCAATTGCGCTAATCATAATAAAGGATGGACATTTTTTGATGCTCGTATCGTGTCTGATCTTATCCAAAACACCCAATCCGTCTAATTTCGGCATCACAATATCCAGTAAAACTACATCTGGTTCTTTATCTTTGATCATTTTACAAGCTTCTTCTCCATCTTTTGCCGTACCAACTACTTCACATTCTTCGTCACTGCGGATAATATCTCCTAATAATCCCAACATTCTCTCATTATCGTCTGCAATCGCAACATTTAATTTACCCATTCCAATTTTTCTCCTCCTAAAACATTTTTCCCAAAGCGTGTCTAAAATCAGGACTATTTGTATTATAAGCATCCCGCCTCTTCGAAGCAATCATAAAATTTCGCAGTTTTCGACAAGAAAAGACATTTGGGACAGACCTCTGTCGAATGAAAAATTTAAATGTGTTGCATTCTTTGCTATATTTCCTGTTTCTGTCCGTATTTGTCGAGAAGATTTCTTTTTTTTAAATTCTGTGCCGTGCTTTGTTGGTAACAGTACCCCTTACCTTGTTTCTTAAAATAAAAAACGGAAAGCTTTATGCTTTCCGCTTTTTATCCGCGTATCAGCGGAAACTTTTGATCCATTTAATCAAAGAATCGTGGTAAACATTGTCTAACACATCCTGGCGCATCCGGTCTGTTACCGGACCGTTTTTCTCCATAATCGCAAGAATTGCCTCCTGCAGGCCTGCAATTTTTCCTTTTTCAAAAGCCTCGCTGTCTTCGGTTTTCTGTACGGAGACTGACCTGTCGTCTCTATCTTCGGCTGCCTGTGCGACAGCTGTTTCCTTGCTGCCTGCATCCTGTACCAATATTTCCGGCTGTTCCACAGTTTGTTTACTGCTGTCCTCCTGTATCAATGTTTCCGGCTCTTCCACCATTTCTTTGCTATGTTTCTCCTGTACCAATACCTCCGGTTTTGTCACAGTTTCTTTGACAGAAAATTCAGCAGGTGTTTTATCTGCGGTGGCCGGAAGCCAGATATCTCCTGCATTTGCCTTTACATTTACTGTAATATTTCCTCCGGATACCGAAATACGATCTCCGGATAATGCGCCCACATATTCCGGCGCATTGCCTGCTGGCAGTGTCATCACATAATCACTGTCATCATTATTTACTGTAACCAGCACCGATTCCCCGTTGAAATTCCTGGAAAATGCATATTGCCGATTCGTCAAAAGCAATTCTCTGTAATCCCCGTAAGAAAGCGCGGGCGTACTCTTACGCACTTCCCCTAAGGCTGCAATCAGACGGGTAAAAGGATTCGTCTTTACAGCATCCTTATAATCTGAAAGAGAAAGCTTCGGCCGCAGGGAATCATCGGAAAAACGTTCCTTTCTTCCCTCAATGCCAAATTCAGAACCATAGTAAATGGATGGAACACCCGGCAGGGTATAGAGTAAAATATGTACCGGCGTAAAATGTTCCTTCTTGTTTAACTTCGTATAAATACGCTCTACGTCATGATTATCCACAAAATTATACAGTTTTAATCCATCTGGTCTGTTACCGCCTTTGGCATAGAGATTCTTCACTGTATGGGCAATCTCAAAATAGTTGTGATCGTTGTGGCCGGAATACAGCGCTTTGTGCAGCTGATAATTCGTAACCGAATGTAATGTGCCCTCATTGACCCATCGCGTATAATCGCCATGGATAACCTCACCCATCAGCCAGAAATCCGGCTTTACTTCATTTGCCACTGCACGCAGCGCCTGCATATAATTAAAATCCAGTACATCTGCAGCATCTAATCGGATGCCGTCAATATCAAACTCCTTCACCCAGAAACGAATGACGTCGCAGATATAATCCCTGACTGCAGGATTATGCTGGTTTAACTTCACAAGCAGATCGTATCCTCCCCAATTCTCATAGGAAAATCCATCGTTATACTGATTATTTCCCCAGAAATTCACATTGCAGTACCAGTCCTTATACGGAGAATTCTCCCTGTTTTTTCGAATGTCTGCAAATGCGAAGAAATCACGTCCGGTGTGGTTGAATACTCCGTCCAAAATTACACGAATTCCCTGTCTGTGGCATTCAGCCACATAATTTGCCAAATCCTCATTGGTACCAAGACGGCTGTCCAGCTTCTTATAATCTGTTGTTTCATATCCGTGGCCTACGGATTCGAAAAGAGGCCCGATATAAATTGCATCACAGCCAATCTCCTTTATGTGGGATATCCATGGAAGCAGCGTATTTAAACGATGCTCAGGTGCGCCATAGGAATTCTCTTTCGGGGCGCCGGCTAATCCCAAAGGATAGATGTGATAAAAAACTGCTTCATCATACCATGCCATATTTAAAAACCTCCTGTTTCATTTGTTTTTACTTAAATATTATAGTTTTTATTGGAGAAATAATCAACTGTTTGTTGGCAGATACCTCTCTGTTCGTTACAGTTCAGTCGATTTATGTGTATCGCAGAGCGTATAACAGGGCAACTTGTTCATTCTGTTCATTCTGGCGTTATTTTTTATGGCTCTACTGTACATTACGCTGGATATTAACAATTTCCCAAATTTTTTGTAAACTACACTCATATAAATATTGAAACTTTGCATGGTATAGTATAAAATAACAGATATGATTATAGAATAAAGGGGTGCAACTATGAGAGTAGAAGATATAACAATATTAATTGGTGAAAATTCTGTTTTGGCCAGGAAACAATTAAAAGATGCCCTTATTTCTTTGGGCGCAAAGCATTTTTTAGATGCTTCGGATGGTCAGGAAGTTATTGACATGTATAAGGAACACATTCCCGATCTTGTTTTTTTAACACTCCTGATGCCCGGAAAAGACGGCAACGCTGCAATATCTGAGATTAAGGCAGACTATCCTGATGCAGATATTGTCGTGGTTTCTTCCATGGGAACACAGACGCAAATCAAACAGATGCTCCAGTTCGGCGTCACAGATTTTATTCAGAAGCCGTTCGAAAACGAACAAATCAAAGCCATTATAAACGCACGGGTGGAAGGGAGAGCATAAATGTACGCACAATTTTTTGGAAACTATCTTTTAAGTAAACATATCGTTACTCCCGAACAGCTTATCCAGGCCATCGAAGAACAGCACATCCGGCACATCAAAGTAGGCCTGTTAGCGATCAACGCCGGACTCATGACTGCAGAGCAGGTTGATAAAATCCTGCTGCGACAGACGGAAGAGAACAAGCAGTTCGGCGAACTCGCTATTGAGGAGAATTATCTCACAAAAGAGCAGCTCCAATCCCTTTTAAAGCAGCAGATACCCGTTTATCTGCTGATTGGCGAACGCTTAGTAGAAAACGGCTTTATTACGGAATCAAAATTGCAGGAATTAATCGCCTCCTACCAAAAGGAAAACAGCTTTAACCACCTGAACCTGATTGGCGAACAACAGGAAAATTTACAGGCGCTTACCCGTAATCTCTTTGTACTGACCACCATGAAGATTCCGGATCGTGTCTATCAATACCTGACCCTGCTGTTCAACAACCTGGTGCGCTTTATTGGTGAAGATTTCCTGCCGTTAAACCCTTCCCTGTGCACCGAGTATGTAACTACCCACTGCTCTGGGCAGATTATTAACGGCGAATTTTCTCTGGCATCTTATCTGGACATGGAAGAAGAAACAGCAGTTTCCTTTGCTTCCCGCTTTGCCGATGCAAGGTTTAAAGAGTACGACGAATATGTACATGCTTCCATTGGAGACTTTTTAAACTGGCAGAACGGACTGTTCAATGTCAATATGTCAAATGAAGAATCTATTGAACTGTTATTGAACCCGGTTGTGCATATGGAAAATTCCATGATCAGCAGTACATCTAATATGATTTTGCTGCCAATTGCCTATCCGTTTGGGACAATAAACTTTATTCTCAAAATATAAAATGAACGCTTTATAGTGCTGTCGGTTCATACCGTAAGCTACCGTAACACCTAATCACCCAATTTACATATCTTTCTGTCTGACAAAAGAAGCTTTTTCGAGAGTACATGTGTAAAAACGCAGGTATAGCAAATGACGCTGAGACTTTTACACATGTGCTATCGGAAAATCCTCCTTCCTTTCTCTGGCGCCCTCAGCCATAACTTTAGCCCTGTCATATTTTTATACAATTCTTCCACGCAGCACCGTCACAAAACGCATAAATCTGCAGCAGTGTGACCTCGTCACAGAAGAAGCAAGCAGTATATGATATAGTATAAACACATAAAAAGTAATGCAAGAATAAAGAAAGGAAGGTATTGATTATGTCCGTACTTCATGTAAACAAAAACAACTTTGAATCTGTAAGAAATAGCGAAAAGCCTGTGCTCCTTGATTTCTATGCTGACTGGTGCGGCCCCTGCCGCATGGTATCCCCCACAGTGGAAGAAATCGCAGAGGAGAATCCACAGTACCTGATAGGAAAAATCAACGTAGACAAGGAACCAGAACTGGCACAAAAATTCCACGTTTTAAGCATCCCCACTCTGGCTGTACTCAAAAACGGAAATGTCATAAGCCAGTCAGCAGGCGCAAGGCCGAAAGCAGATATCCTCGCCATGTTAAAGGGCTAACTCCCGGAGACGTTTTTTATCAAGAATAGTAACGCCTCCCCTGGAAACTTCCACTATCCCTTCATCGGCAAAATATTTCAGCATTCTGGATACCACTTCACGGGCAGAACCCATATACCGGGCAATCTGCCCGTGTGTCAGCGAAATGGTATCCGAACCGATCCTGACTGATTCATCAGAAAGAAAAATTGCCAGACGTTTATCCATACTCATAAACAAAATCTGCTGCATTACCCACATCACATCTGAAAAACGGCTGACCGCAGTTTCCAGCGCAAATATGCGGATGTCCGGATTTCGCTGCGATACCACTGCAAATGCAGGTCCGCTCACCACACAGCATTGGCTGTCCTGTTCTGCATCTACAAATACCTCAAATGTAATGGCATCCAGCACACAGGAGGCAGACAACATACACAGATCTCCTTTATGCAGCCGGTAAAGCGTGATTTCCTTTCCCTCATCTGACATCATATACAGACGCAGACTCCCCGAACAGACAAATATCACGCCGGAACAATCGCTGCCATCATGAATATTCTTACCTTTAGGATAAGCAACACGATAGGAATTCTGGCAGATATATTCTCTGTCCGCATCCGATATTGTTTCCCAAAACGGAAAAATTTCTCTGTAAATAGATTCAAATATAATTTCCGTCATTCTGTTTCTATCCCCATCTCCTTCTCTCATACCATATATATCTGTTATATAAGTTTTAGATTTTTATTGAGTCCATCCACCATCCATGCAATTCGCTTACTAAGCCGTCCGCAAGTTCTACTGTCCTTTAAAATCCAGATTCAAATACTTCCCGAAATATTTGACTGACATTTTCATAAAATTCGAGCTCCTGCTTAAAAATCCGCGAATACTTCCATCTGTTTTTTCAGTTCTTCCACAATCTCCCGATTCGTGTCCATGCGCCCTGTAATATCTGCCATATCGGCAACCAGACTCTTCGTGCTGTCCGCAACTCCAGTAATCCCCGTAACTCCGCCGTCAATCGCCTTTGTAATGCTTTCAATCGAATCGGCAATCTCGATCATAGAATTTCTCAGCCGGTCGGTTCTGCTGTTAAATGCATCAATCATTTCCTTTACATAATCGGCATCCTCTTTGTACTGTCTTCCAGAACGGACAAATTCCTGAAATTCTGTCAAAACAGTTTCGCTCATATAGTCTGCCATATCCTGAGAATGTTTCGATAAATTATGTACCGCACTTGTAACAACCTGATTAACCTCCTGGATGCGTCCGGCAGTTTCGCTGCAGGAATTTGCCAAAGACTGTATCTCTGCTGCAACAACAGCAAAACTTTTTCCAGCTTTACCAGCTCGCATGGCTTCTACAGACGCATTAAGGGCAATCAGATTTGTCTTTGATGCAATTGTCACAATATCTTTTGTCAGTTTATCTACCTGGTCCACGCTCTTACTGTTTTCAATTGCCCCTTCCAGTACCGCCAAAATATCGGACGCCTTCTTTTGAATTATTTCCGTATTGGACTGTGCCGCTGCCTCCATCTCGTTTGCCCGTATTTTCATGGCAGAGGAATATTCCATAATGGCGCTGCATTCTTGTGCCATGTCATGAACGTCTTCTTTGATATTCGTAGCGCTGCTGTTAATAATCGCCGCATTATTCGCTACCTTCTGGATAGTTGTAGAAAGAGAACCTGTAAGCGCCGAAAGCCCCCTGGCGCTGTTTCCAGATGTACGGGTGTGTTTCAGCACCTCGCCTGTCACCTCGTCAAGTTTCTGCGAGCTACCCTGAAGCGTACCCACTGTGCCCTTAATTGGCATTATCACATACTTTTTAATGATACGTACGGCCGCAAGCACTAACAACAGACATGTGACAGCAGATGCCACAGCGATGACAAGGGAAACCATATATACGAACAAAAGCTTCTGCCTTGCACTGGCTGTCCTTGCGCTCACAGTTTCATACAATTCATCGGTATTACTCTCTATGGCAGAGCCAAAATGTGCAACGTCACCATTGGCATAAGCATAGGCATCCTGAGTCTTGCTGTCCGCACTTGCGCAGACAAGATAAACCAACGCATGCTTAAAAGAGTTATAGTTTTCCAAAAGCTGCGCATAGACCGCTTCATCATCTTCTGTGATGTATTTTTCATATTCTTTCAAATATGCTTCCAATGTTCTCTCTTCTTCTTTTATCTGCGCCACAACCGTAATCATAGTATTATAATCCACTGCCACGATATGAGACAGCGCCAGTTTATGAATATTGATCGTCGTGTAACGTATGTTTTGCAAAGTCTCCGAACCTACCATATAATTATCTACAATATTTGAAGCATTGGAATTTACATTGTTAATATTGAAAACCGACAGAGCATTTGAAATTAATGCCACAACTCCCAGGAGGATAATCGGAAATATCAGCCGTTGTTGTATGGTAAAATTTTTTTTCATGTTTTACATCCTTTCAACAATATGTATCTATCTTGCAGAAATGCCTTCTACCATCTCATCTAACTGCTCCTGCAGGTTCCTGCCAGAGGGATTTCCCGCTACAATATTTTCCGTAAACCTGGTAACAGGATCCCAAAAATTACCGCCTACCCGTTGAAGCTGAGAAAACTCCGACTGCTCTAAAAGAGCTGTGATTGCCGGCGACTGTTTGACCTCATCGGAATCTGCAGCCGCAAGGTTTGACGGCCCCTGCCCACGCATTTCAAAACGAAGCTTCTGGTTGTGTTCCTCCGTAATCCATTCCGCAAGCCTGGACGCCCATTTGGGATGTTCGGAATAAGCATTTACGCCGACCAGCTTGCAGCCTGAAAAGGAAGCCATCTGTATTTGACGACCATTGCAGTTATAAGTCGGCAGCTTGACGGCTCCAGTATTTTCTCCCCATGCTTCCTCTATTGCAACTGAATTCCACACTCCGCTGACGCCTGCAATCACTGAGCCATTTTTTACCCCGTTCAGAAATTCTTCATCTGTACAACTAGCAAAGCCTGGATTTTTTGCAATTTCAAGCATTGCCTGCGCCACGTCAATTCCTCTAACGTCCCCGTCCGCCTGATTCCATGTACAGTAATTCGTGATACCATCATCGTTAAGCCCAACCTGTAGTCCTGTATTTCCAAAGAAAGAATATACATACCATGCAGAAGACCAGTCCATAGTAAATAATTTGTTATTAGACGCCGCAGCTTCTAATATCCCCTCAAGCGTCTTGACCTGATCTTCTGTAATATATTGCTTGTTATAATAGAGAAAATACCCGTTATCTGCTGTCAATGGATATGCATATAACTGATTGTTCACGGTAGCTGCCTCTACGGCGCTTGAAAGATTCTTACTGCTGATCTCGTCCGCATTCTCTATCGGATCTAATGCCCCAGCAGCGGCAAGCGTATTTAATTGATCATCCGCAAAGCTAAATACATCTGCGCCGTCCTCCAGTCCGCCGATCAATGCGTCTTTACACTGGGATTCCCCCTGTACCTCATATGAAATCTGAAAATCTGCCTCTCCCTGATATTTTACCTGAAAACTCTCGATAATCTGGCGCATTAGTTCTGTATCCTCCTCAGCTCCCCAGACGACCAGCTCGACTTTTGAGGGTCCTGTATTCTTCACGTCCATGTTCCCTGTCAGGTCCAATTTCTCTGTTTCTTCGCATCCTGCCAGTGTTGCAACACACAAAATACCTAAAAGCAATGCGCATACTCTTTTTTTCATACATCTCCCATCCTTTTATATCCATTTTTTCTGTGGCAATTATACCATATGATATGGGATTTTTGCAATATGAGAGGGCGCTCTGTCAATTACTTATCCACATGTTGTTGCTGTTCATACATAGCACAGGTTTCTTTGCCTATTCTATGGAATCTGGTAACAGGCTGAATTTTTCTCTCTAAATCAATTCGGCAGGCTATCCCGCAAATATCCCCTTTTAATTCGCCGTCTTTCGTTTTTAATACAATAAACTTCATTCTTTCGTTTTGCTGACTTCAGACGGCTCGCAGCGAAAAAAGCGCTGGCCTATCTGCTGCTTTTCCGACTGCGTGAAACTGATAGCAAAACAGCCCACAGAATTCTTGACATTCTGCGGGCATTTTCATTAGAATCCCTTAAAAACTAATATGAATTTACTATCTATGTTCTTCACAGATTCACATCTTTCTTTTATATTTTAGTGGTTATTTATTCTCACCCAACTTTTCTTCCCCGAAAATCCAAATGTCCGACATATTAAAAACCACAGCATTATTGCTTTCAGAATATATCCCTGAGATTTTGTATGTATGCTCAAATTCCAGTCCGTTAATCGAAAGCAGCCCTATCACAAATGACCGGCTTGTAACCTTCATCTGCTTCCGGGTGTTAAACATTATATCGTCCGGCACTTTGAACGCCATCGGCTCTGCCGGCTCACAAGGCATCACAGCAAAGGAATCCATCTCCTTATTTATTTTAAGGCATATATGGGATGGCGCACCGATCACACGAAGGACATCCTTACCGATATTAATCACATTAATCCTGCCATAGATGGATATTTCCAGTTTTACCTTGTTCTTATTTCCTCTCCATAATTTTCTCTTATCCGCGCCGTTATCTTCACTCATGTCCTTCACCTCCATCTGCTGGCCTTTCGACAGGTGACTGTTCTTGCCGGGGCAGGCCAGGTTTCCCCTGTCCATAGCCTGTCTGCGTTTCGTTTTCCTTTGACAGATCAGACTGTGTCAGGATTTCACTGTCTTCATTCGCATTCTGTCCTCCCTCTTGCGGTTTGTCGGAATAAGTCTGCCCAACATAATCCTCCAGGTATTCAAATAAATTCATCTGCCTTGCCTCTACATAGTCATTGTAGGATTTTCCAATGACATCTTTATAGGCGTCTGGATAATACTTGACCTGTTTCTTTTTTACTTCTCCTGTTTCTTCATTTACAATCTCCACAGGCTTTGAAGCAAACATGACAGCTTCTTCCAATTCAAAAACAAGCACGAGCCCCTCCCTCGAATTGGCTACCCTCCCCAATACCTTGTATCGGCAGCCCAGCTTCCATCCCATCATTTTATAGACATTATGGATGAAATCATCGGATGTAATGTCACGGTTTACCCACTCCCCGTCCGTGCTTCTGATTCTTGCCCATTGAACGGAAGCGCTCTCCTCCTCCGCACAGGTGACAATGGTCAGCTTCTTCTTTTCCGGGTGGATGAGAGGCAGGATATACTGCACGGACTCAAAAAGCCGTATGCAGGCCATGTTGAATGTCATCCTGCCATATTTGATGGTCACCGCCGGCTTTTTTAACATGGAAAACTGTGTCCTGGGCGGAAGGACATATCCATCCAGATCCTCGTACTCCAGTTGCTGCTTCTGTGACATCCTGGATTTGACAAGCCGCCTGATCAGTTCCTGATCACTGTAGTTATACGACTGGCCGCCCGGTTCTTTCTTTGCTTCCCCAAAAGCTTCACCTACTCCTGTACTGTCCATTTCAGACCTCCTGCATTAACATTAATAATTCATTCAATTCGCCCCGTATTTCATCCCTTGTTGGTATACCGCCGATAAGTGGATTTTCAACGATTACTCCCGGCTCTGCAATATCCGTTTCCGAAAGCCCGTCCACAATCTTATCCCTGTGCTTTCTCATGGCATAAAGCATACCGTTCCTGCGTTTTTTCCATTCCTCTGTATTGGAACCCTCCTTTAATTCGCTGTTCTTGTACGGTATATACCTTGACGGAAGGTGTTTCTGTTCTTCCGCGACTGCATACCCTGCCTTCTTAGCAGCTTTATCCGCAACAATCTGTGGCTCATCAAGGAAAAATATCATCGCTTTACTGTTACCCCTCTCCCTCATGATCCCACGGAAACGGAAACTGTAGACGCTGATCCAATCCTGCCCTTCATATACTGCCCCACAGAAGGCTTTGGCGCTAAAATTCAATATTGGGGAACCTTCTACATTCCTCCATGCAAAACCGCAGCCGTCATCACAGGTCCTTATAATGATCGCCTGTAAAAGCGGATGGTATAAAAGTTCAATATTCCTGCCTCCTCCAAAACGCTCATGGCATTTTCTGTTAAATTTCAGCCGTCTTCCGCTGATGGTAAGCGTCGGGGTATCCCGTCCGATAAAATATGCACTGTGCGGGACATAATATCCCGTAAAATCAATAGAAAGGATATTGCTGTGCGCATCCCCGTTTATTATCTTTGCCTCCCTTTCCAGACGGGCATATTCCTCATCCGAATACACGCTGTTTGAAAGCTGCAGGATGGTTTCCCTGTCAATCCCGCCAAAGCACGGATTGATA
>JAAWDZ010000052.1 GCA_022794015.1 Eubacterium sp.
ATCCCTGTAAAACAAATCTACAAATACACTGTCTTTATACTCTCTGTTTTCTTTTCCCATTACCCGGTCCTTCCTTCCAACTCCTCTAAAAGCGCTGCCAAGCAGCTTTTCTGCCTCTTTTATTTGTGATATGTCATCTGGCAAACCCTGCCTCATTTCTAAATCCCAAGCATTTTCCGCACACTCCCAACATCTTCCAGCCTGCAGCCTAACACATTTGCAACCTGGCTGTCTGTTAAATCAGGTGATTCTTTTATCAGACGGAAAATTTGTCCTGACAGGAGCATTCCCTGTTCTATCCCCTGTTCTATTCCTTGCTCTATCCCCTGTTCTATCCCCTGTTTTCGTCCAATCTGCATTGCCTCTTCCTGCTTCACCTGGATATCCTTCTCATAACTGTATTCTGCTATCAGCATATTCCTCACCTCACTGCCTTTCCGTTTCAGATAGTCTTTTAAAATTCCACGATCGATACATACATGAATTGCTTTTTTCAGTGCGTCCCCATCCCCTGCATTTTTCCTGACCTCCTGGACAAATAAACTGTATTCCCTCAGCACCGGGCACTTTTTAAGCAGCCCATGCGCCTTATCTGAATTGATATTTATCACCCTTACGGTAAGTTCCACCGAATTGCTTCCCGCAGGTATCCGGAACGCATCCGACAGTCGCAGCATCTGTTCCAGGGGATAATCCTGTTTCCCATTGTAGAACGTGTAAAACTCTGGCGTTTGAATCTTCACCAGTGTCGACCTGTACCTCGCTTTCTCATCTACCAGCTGCTCATATGCCCTGCCCGCATAAAGCAGGCAGCGCAGGGGCATATTCGGGTTTACCGTGCTCTGGTGTTCCCCAAAAATAATTACCTGGTCCCCAATCTCAAAGGATATGTCATTTTTAAAATTTTTGTATAACACATCTTCTACCCTCACCTTTCGGATCAGGCTTTCATCCTGAAAATCTGTGCCATGCAGTGCATTGTATAGGCTCAGCAGGTTTTCTTTTGCCGTTTCGTCTTCATAGAACAAATCTACGAATACACTGTCTTTGTGTTCCCGGTTTTCTTTACCCATAGGTTTCCTCCTGTCCGCAGCAGGAGCCTTTTCTGAAAAATCCCTGCTGTTTTTGTAATTAAAATAGTGAAATAAAAGCATTGATTTTCCAGATATTCCAGATAAAACAGACCGCCAAAGACTGGCGAAAAGAAAGGATGCTTTTTTGGTTATTATAGCACCCTGTTGATACAAAAACAATTCTAATTTTCAAATAAAGTTGCAGTTACCGATTTTTCAGTAACAGTTAGACAAGCTTCCCATAACTGTATCCTACATACTCCAGACAGTGCACGAGCTTTTTTGTCAGAATTTTTATAATAAATTTCTATTGATTAAAAAACGAAACATAATCAAAATCATCAATAAGCCTTTTCCCTGTAAACCAATTTTTATGTTTTGTTAAAATTTTTATCTTCTGCATGGGATCTCCTAAAAGCTCTGAGTTTTGTATATAAACAGCAGACCTGATTTCTGGCATATCTTTATGAACAAACACAACTTTATTCTTATACGGAAGTTTATCAAACTCTTTTATATCTTCATATGTACACCCATCTCGCTCAAACATCATGACATAAATATTATCCCAGTTAATTCTTTTTTTTCTTTCATCCCATTTTTCCTTCATAATTTGGAAATTTGAATAATGTAAACCATGTAATTTAATATCTTTTAGTATCGCAACCGGATATTCTTCATTATTGCTTGTATCTTCTTGAAGATCATATGCAATATAATTCTCTATATCTATCATAAATTTTATAAAATCATTTGGACAAATATACATATTTATTGTTGGAGACAAAAATTGTAATCCCAAATCGTGCGATAACACCCCCCCTGTACAGTTAGATGACAGAATTGTTATGTTATTATTTCTTAACAACTTCCTATTCTTTTTATTTATTGGAATTCTTAAAATTTCTTTATATTTTTGTTTCAAACTCATTTTAAGACTCAACCCCAATCACTATAAACTTATTTATTTGATAAATACAAGATATTTACTTCCCTACCTGATTTTCTGCTTTAAAAATAGAAACCAAAATCAGGCATTTACTTCTACTGCCCCTTTGAATCAAACCCATTCAGATATATCTTTCTTGGAAACCTCCCAATCATGACCAAATGTTACTCCCGCCCGGTTACAATATTTGCAGAAAGGCGGCGGTGTAATCAAAAATTCAAATACTTCCTGTATATCTCTGACCTCGTCCAATTCAAGGTAATCTTTCCCCGGTATCAATTTTAGATTCTTTCCAAAATATCTGTTAAAATGTTCAATACAAGCTGTTGTGTTACACGGATAAAGCTTTCCGTTTTTCATACGCACACAAACATTAATTTGACTGCATATCTTAAAACTATTTTTTAAAGAAACGCCTCCCTTCAAATCAATTGGATATTTCCACATTTTTTTAACAGGTATATCCTTTCCTCCAACCCAGTCAAAATCCACACTCCATTTTTCCTGAATTTCTCTGATTTTCTGATCATTTAATTTAATAGGATACCTAGAAATACGTACATTGATATCATAATCGGAACAAATCTTCCAAAACTCATCTTTCTGTGCCGGGATTAAAACCCCATTTGTCATAAAACTAATCTCCGCCTTTGGATACAATTTCCGGGCAAGTATCAACATTTCTCCAAATCTCGGATGCAGTAAGGGTTCTCCCCCTGTATACATAATTTCTGACAAATTATGTTCTGTAAGCTCTGCAAGTTTATGCATATCCCTGCAATATCCTTCATAACTTAAAAACTCTTCCTGGGCTAACGGTGAAAAAGCCGTACAACCTTTACAACACAGATTACAATGTTCCACAACCGGAATATCAATTTTCATAACATCACGTTTCTTATGCCTCTTTACCGATCTTAACCGCATTCCAAAAACGCTCAAACATCTAAAAAGATTCGAACTTTCCGGAATAATCAAAACAATTTTTTTTCTTATAAAAAACAAAATATCTTTTTTCACTTTATTACTCATTATATCAATCTCCTATTTTTGATTATTTCACTGATATTCTATATTTTTATTTCTTTATTGTGCGCCATATCGTACTTACCAGCCAGCATATTGTAAAACCAATAAACATGCCTAACGTATTTGTCCAAATATCATCTACCATAAAACTTCCCAATCTCGTTACCAATTGTACACATTCAATTGTAAGACTGAAAAAAAATCCGGTTAGTAACGAAATCACTATATTTCTAAATGGTGCTGCCAGCATATATAACAATATTGCAAGTGGAATTAACATAATTATGTTCTCATATAAATACTTTGGCGCCACTAAACTTTTATCAAAAGAGTAAAACAATTGTAAATTAATATACATCTCACTATGTATTTCCCTTGACAATAATGTGATCCCAATAACAACATAAACATATAATGACAAAATTGCCATTATCACAGCCTTTTTAAAAAATACGATATTATAGTCGAAATTCTCACCCTGATGTTTTTTATAAAACTTGCCAAATATAAGTGTCAGAAAAAATGCAAAGAGTGCAAATATACTTCCTTTTCCAAAATATAAATAAAAGTATTTAAGCATATCATGCTTTATAATTTGAAACAAATTATCATCTCCAATGTTTAGTATTTGAAAAATACAAAAGAAATTCAAATAATATATTGGTGAAACAGTCTTTCTGACATTCTAATCACTTATTCAGTATAATTTATACTTCTTTTTACTTTTTCAAATAACACCTTAAATTCATCCTGATAAAACAGTTCTGAGATAATCACTGTATTAATAACCGCTACCACAGTAAATAAAAATGCAGTAGGAATCCATTTGCCAAAAGAATTAATATCTCCAATTAACTGATTCAGAAATTGAAAAAACATAAAATTAATTCCAATATTTAAAATCGTTATGAATAATCTTTTAAAAAACTTTTTCATGCTTCTATACAGAATATGATTCTCTATATATACTGCATAATAAACTGTTCTGTAACATATAGAAATAACCGTCGCAAAAACAACCCCCTCTGCACCATATACACTTCCTAATAACCAGGAAAACGTAAGATTCAGTCCCGCTTCTATAAAAGCAGCATTTTTTGTTTCCCTAAAATGACCTGCTGCTATTGCAAGAGAATGATAGGGCATTCTTATACAATAAAGCATCTGCGACAAAAGCATAAGATACCCCAAAACAGGCCGATAATAGTTTGCATCTGTAATTCCAGATGTATAGATCCGGACAAACGGAAAAATTAATCCAGCTGCTACTGAAAATCCTACAATAATTCCAAAATTCATTAGAAATTCTATGTAATTAAAAAAATTGCTTAAATTTCTTTTTTCATTATGTGCCAGCATATCTCCAAAAACCGCTTCCATATTAGCCCCTAATGATGAAACTAAAGTAACTAAGCTGGCTGCGATATAATTATAAATGGAATAAACAGAAACTTCACTAAGGTTAACCAAGACTGTTAACACTATTGCATCGGTATGCGAATGTAAAAAATATGCAATATGCTGCCCTAAACCATCCCACTTTTCCGGAAGATAATCTCCCTGAACCTTAAGCTTCTGTAATCTGTATGTTCGTCTGATATAGAGGTTAAGAATGCCAATACGCAACACATGCACTCCACACCATGCTAACCGTATCCCTATCATGTTTACTCCAAAGTGAACTAAGACACACGAAAGCAGAGTGTTGATTAACAATGCTGACGAATTGAGTACTTCGGTAAAATATCGTTTTTGATCTGCCTGCAATAAAACTGTATATGCTATACCAAAGTAGTATTGAGCCAGAGAAGAAAACGCAATTACTATTACCAGCAAAAATAAAAACAACCAATCCATGCTATTATTTTTGGCAATTTTATGATAAAAAAAGGCCAATAGAATAGCATACACTGCAAATATCAATGCAATAATGCGGAAAAACCGCAAAATATAGGAAATTACCTTACTGATTTCCAAATCGTCCTGATCCGCAAGCGGTTTATATAAAGCCGCCCTTGCCACACCTCCAATCCCACCTTCTAATAAGGCAATATATCCCAAAAACTGTGTAATTGATGTGGTAGCTCCATATATTTCCGATCCAAATTGCTTAATAAATATCCTTGGAAGGATCAAGCCGGACAGGATTGTTACAAGCTGTCCCCATAAAGAACTGAAAATACTATAAATATATCTCTTAGCCCTCATTTTTTAACATCCAATCTATCAGTGTTCCTTCTTTTAATTTTTTACATAGAATCCTTTCCCGAAACTTAAAATCCCGTTCATTTATGTATACTTTAGCTGTCTGTATAATATTATCATCTAATACAGCCGTTAAATATCTTTTCCGCTTTTCATCATCCTTCTGAAAGGCCATATATCCTTTTGCATAAGTTAATCGGATTATAAATAAACATTTATAATATAAATAAAGGTATATTTCTTCATTCCTAATATATATTTTTAAAAGCCGTAATATCTCTGTATATATTTTCACTGAATTATTATATTGCATCCAATATTTTTCGTCATCAGCTGGTTTTCTTGTTATACTTTTGGGATTATTGCAGTAATAATATAAAATTTTATTTAAATAATATATTTTTTTTGCTTTCAAAAGTACTGGAACAGATTGTAACAAATCCTCACCATATATGACATCCGCAAAAGACGACATATTATCTTCATCCTTCATTAAAGAAGCTTTAACAACTTTTAAACACAGATTATTTAAATGCGAATCGGTAAACAAATGATAAATTATTTTTTTTATTTCGTTTGGAGTTATAACTTCACCATTTTTAAATAGTTTAGGAGATGCAGCATTCCGTCTTGTTCCCTTACGTCGGTAACGAAATAGAACAACATCACATTCTGATTGAATTATAACATGATTCACTTTTTCAAGTAATTTATGATGCCAATAGTCATCTGAATCAAGAGTACAAAAATACTGGCCACAAGCATGCTCTCTACCATATACTCTAGTTAATAATAATCCTTCATTTTTTTTATGAAAAACCTTAAAGCGAGAGTCTCTCCTGGCATATTCATCACATATTTGAATAGTAGTTTTATCAGTAGAACCATCATCTACAATTATTACTTCCCAATTTTTAAATGTTTGACTAAGCACTGAATCAAAACATCTATTTAAATATTTTCCAGTATTATAAACAGGTATAATAATACTAAACAGAATATTTTCAGACATTTAATATTCCTCCCTATATCAATAAAATCCTAACTTCTCTCCCACATAAAATAATATGGCAATATACCGTTATTAGAATTTTCTGGCTCAATTTTAGGTATATAATATACTACACAAATAATTATCAATAATAATGATAATAATTTATAAAGAATTTTCCACTGACTTTCAGGAAATTTTAGTTTTCTTCCATTTATATTACTTAATATATATGGAAAACAGATAATTATAAATACAAAAAAATAGTGATTTAATCTGGTAAATATATATGAAATAGCTGATAATGATTGAACAATTGCTGCAACAACTAAAATACAAGTATATAATTTATTCAATTGATTTTCCCCCTTCCATGGAGGATTTGTATATAAATTAATGAATATACATATACAAATAATTAAAAATGTAGTTCCAACATTTCCTACAGAACCGCTAATTTCATCTAAATATCTTCCTTCTTTAAATGAATTTACAAAAATCTCAGCTATATCAATTCTAAAAAAATACATTGTAATTAAACTTAACAGCAGTACAAAAATATTATTAAAATTAATTTGAATTTTATATAATATAAATATTATCCCAAAAATAATTGCAGTAAAATGAATAGTCACAGCAAAAAAATAAATTAAAAGAGATGTTTTTATTTTTTTCTCATACAAAAAATGGAACGACAAGAATAATAGTGTCATTGCTAATGCCTGTCTTATCCCATTAAAATAAAAACCATAAAAATCTAATGAAAGAAACAATATCCAGCTTAAAAATACATTTTGAGAATATTTTTCAATAACAAATGCCAATATAACTATATTAAAAAATGCTAAAATCGTCAAAAAAAATTGAAAATCGACCTGAAATCTCGAAATAACCCACTGAATAAAAACATAACCTTTATCCTGATATGAATTGTGAACAATATCACCGAACCCAAAATTAACAATGTTATTATAAGTTTCAAAATAATTTGATGTATCTGTTCCAACAAACTGATAACGAAAACCTAAAATAAAAAACAATTGAGAAGCAATAATTCGATTAAGCCAAATTTCACTCTTTTCAGAAATCCATACAAACTTAAAGAATATAGCATACAAAAAAATCAATAACACATTTATCTGAAATATATTCATTTCTTTCCTTCCTATATTTTTATATACAACATTTAAAATTGTAAAATCTTAAACCATTGTTTAAAAATCTCTTCTTCACCATGTGTTTCTCTGATCAAAATAGCGTTTTGAGCAATACTATGTTTAACTTCTGTATTTTCAATTAGAAAATTTATCTTTTCTGCCATATCTACCGGATCACCAACCTTAACAAGCAATCCGTTTTTTTTATTTTCAATTAATTCTGCTGGCCCTCCTGCCGGGCAATCTGTTACCACTACTGGAAAACCCATTGCCATAGCTTCCATTAACGCATTTGGCATTCCCTCAAAATCTGATGACATCACAAAAATATCTGAATCAGCCATCTTTTCATGCGCATCTAAGCAAAACCCCTCAAAAACTACAAAATCCTGAATTTTTAACTGAACTGCCAATTCCTCTAAACCCATCCTTTCTCTTCCTTCCCCAAAAATTCTCAAGATGTATTCAGAATGTTTTTCATGCACTAATCTGAAAGCGTTCAGTAACATTGGATAATTTTTTTGAGGATACAGTCTTCCCAATGCAACTATTTCTTTATTACATATATCCGATTTTAATGGTAATCCATCTTTAATCGGATTATGTATGACAAATCCTCTTTGCTGCATTTTCTTAGAATAATATTGTTTTTCCTCCTGAGTCTGAAATACATAATAATCGCTATGAGGATATAATAATTTCCTCATTAACCTGCTTTTCCAGGAAATAGCATCATTTTTTGGATCGTTCGTTTCACAAATAATTACCTTTGTCTTCAGTCTGAAATTTGCTAAACATAATACCAGATTAGTATATATTCCAACGCCAATCGCAATATCTATGCACTCCCTCATTAAAAATTTATATACAACCACTGCATCACTTATCAACCTTTTATCCTGTAACAGGCATTCTCTTGTTATATTTTCAGCCAATGAGTACTCATTTTCTTTTATATTTTCTGTAATCAAATAAATACATATTTTTTTTTCTTTACTCAAACGATTTGCCATCGTAACCGTAAAACGCTCTGCGCCACCACCGCATAAAGAGCCACATAATAATGCTATCTTTAAACCTTCTTTTTTTAGAGTACTCATAATTCACCTTCTAATACCTTCTTATTGAATAATTTTTTCAAACTTTGCCAAATAATTATCAAATATAAAATGATTCTGCGCATATGAAACAGCTTCTTCTTTCAATTCCTCATATTTCTTCTTATTATCTATTAAATTATCCATTGTTCGAGAAATATCAACTAAGTTATCATTAAAAATTATACACCCAGGCAGATACTTCACTATTCCAACATCTGTAGATAATATCGGCACGCCAGATGCCATTGCTTCTATTATTGCAATAGGATATGCTTCCCATTGACTTGTCATAACAAAAGCATATGCATTTTTCAGCAACATTGGAAGTTTCTTCCTATCAACCCCATATAGAATTTGTATATCTTTTTTCACACCATATTTGGCGTCTAATAAATTTTTTTCCTGAATAAGCTTATTATAGTATTTATTTTTTTCACTTCCTACCATAATCAATTTAAAAGGAGTTTTCATCAGATAAAATGACTTCAATAATAACATCTGATTTTTCCTGGGATGATAATTCGAAATAAAGATATAATAATCTGATAAACTATGATTATCAATATCTGTAAAAAATATATTTTCTGCAAAATTCTCCAATACAAAATTTTTATTGGGATATCTCTTTTCGAAAAATTTATATGCATCGTCTTGTTCATGTAGATGTATCATTTTATCAAAAGAATTTATTTTATTTTTATTTATTGAATAAAATATTCTCCATCTAATATTTCTTAAAACCTTATAACAAAAATTTTTGAAACTAGAATAATCATATTTTTCCCACTTAAAACGATGCATTCCGTGCATATATAAAATCTTCTGACATTTTATAGAATCCAAAATATCTAACGCCCAGTCCGCAGCTACAGACTGCAAATTAACAAATAACATAACATCCATATTTCGCGATAAAGAAATCAACTTATCTTGAAATTCTTTTTTATTCCCCACATGAAACATATTCTTATCATTACAATTGCATCTCAAAACTATTACGCCATTTATATTTTCATCAGCTTTGTACTCTCTGAATTTTTTAGTTACAACAGTAACCTCATGTCCATTTTTAACCAAACCTTCTGCTAAACTTTGAGTAATGAACTGTACTCCATTTTTTTCAGGATAATAGGTGACAACAGATATGCAAATTCTCATAATATATTCCCCCAATAAATCAAATACTCTTCCATCTATATTTTTCCAAAAGACGATATTTTATCTGACGAATCCATATTTTTTTAGTACACATTTCTGCTCTCAAAAATACTCCTATTTGTGATCTATGATATTTCTTTTTCAATCTTTTCTTTTCTTTATCGCTTAAAGGTGGATTCAATTTATCCATGTTCTCTATGGTAAATTCTTCATTCCAATCAGAAACAAATTTTTCTGGCGTAATAATGATTTTATTTTTATTATAAAAATATTTAATAGAAGAGTCCAACTGAGGTTTTCTTTTTTGCCAATGGATATACACTAATTCTTCTTTTTTTATTTGTTTTTCCGAATAGTAAAGCCTGTAAGCTCTGCCATCTTCCCATAAAAAAATTTGATGCATATAATTTTTTCGTGGAATAGACAAATTTAACCTTTTTGGATAGAAAGGAACTAAATCCGCATAATCAATTTTTGTATAGCATCTAATTTTATTTATTTTACATATACGATTTACCCCAAAATATTCCTCTATTGTTGTTTTTGCCTTCCCCTCAAACACTTCATCTAATGAATAGATACTTCCCGGTAATTCAAATATATATTTCATTTTATCATTATTACGATACAATGATAAATGACCATATTGATAAATTCTATCATATATATCTAAAACTTCATTTGTAATAAACTTCCGTATATCCCCAAATGCCAGATCAATATCACAATACCCCCAAAAATCATACTTCTTTAAGAAATCCTCATAAAATAATCCAAAGAATAGTCTGCAATCACAAAATTTATATGCATCGTCAATACTAATAGTTCTATTAATTTTTATACTATACCGTTGCAACTCTTCTTTCATTGTGGTTTTATAATAATAAATATTTTCAGAATGTGAATTTATCTCTTGATCACTAAATATCAGAAAATCTATCATTTTATTTTGCTCAGCTGATTTCAGCCACATATAAAAATATGATGGCAACTTGCCAAACCATGTAGCAATCACTGCAATTTTATATTTATTATAATCCATATTCCTATATACACCTCATTATTATTTTCACTTAATTACTTTAAAAATCTCTCTAATATCCTCTCCAAATAACCCCTGCCCACTTACAATCTGTGGAAGCCAAACCCCTTGCCCAAACAAATTCACTTCGATTAAAACAATGTTTTCATCTTCATCCACAGTAAAGTCCCATGAAATATATGTTATACGAGGAAACTTCATATGCATTTTTTTTGCACTTTCTATAATTTCCGGAATACATGGCAATTGATATCCTTTAAACACAATCTGTGTATCAGGATGTTTCTCATAACGAATTTTACTATCGCAATATCCCAATTGGTATGCATATTGATTCAGTACACCGTCATTTGAAACAGATACGCCAACTCCTCCAGAATGAATATTATCCACATTTGTTTTTCCAGTTCCTATGCGCATAGAAATAGGCGCTATTTTAATGTCATTATCTGCTATATAACTAATAATACGAATCGTATTTATAGATTCGGGATGTAAACGCTTAAAACTATCATGCGGCTTTATTACATCCTGTATAATAAAATTATCTCCAAATTTTTTTTGTAATTGAGCAACAGATATATCTTTCTCTATTTCCGTATTAATTATTTCTACACTATGGCCAGAACTCCCTCCAATAGTAGGCTTAATAACAAACTGGCTCTCATTGGATATAATTTCCTGTGCATCTTTCTCAGATATATTATGGTATTCATCATCCCTAAATACTCTGTCTGAACAAACTAAAATTGTTCTGGGAACCCTAACAAACGTTTTATGAATCAATAATTCCACCAGTCCTTTATCCGAAAATACTTTCGCATATAAATAAGGATTACCTTTTGGCTCTAATTTTGTAGTATACAAAATTTCAGGCACATATTGGATATTATGAATACCATTCATACTTTCATATAATTTATGCCATCTAGGAGAAATTTTTTTACCATAATTTTTAATCCAAAATAAATCAAATTCCATCTTCTGCTCTTTTGTCCAATGAATATCTCGGTATAAATTTCTTTTCCGAAGAATCTCATACCATTCTGCAATAAAAACTTTTCTCCTGGTGATATTGGCGGGAATTCTCTCCATCCATGCAATAATCGATCGATAAAATAGTTTTAATCTCATACATACTCCACCTTTTTGCATTACTTTTAATAATAATTATCTTCCAATCCTGTTGCACGAAAATCAAAAACTTTTTTACGTGAAAATTAAAACATTTATTATTCTCCCTTTAACACAAATTTCTCACCCAAAATAAAATCAAACTCATCCGGTTCAAATTTCATATATCCACTACCATCAAAGAAAGTTATTTCTCCAAATATTATTTTACCATTTACATCATAAAAATCTATTCTTGCCTCTGGAAAAGGCTTTGCCAATCGTTCCGCTGTCTTCAGTAATTCATCATAATTACCTGGTTTTTTTACATCTCTTTTTAAAAACATTTCATCTCCGCGTCGTACTTGCTGTTTCACATAACCAGCATCATAAATACCAAGTCTCGCTTTCTGCCCTACTTTACGATCTGCTAAAACATAAAGATATTCCGCTTTCCCATAAAAACAAAAAAATTTATAGTCAATTAATCCTCCATCTTTTGGATTTGACTCAATATATTTTTCAGCAATAATCCGATGCTTCCTTTTGTCATACACCCATTCCCTACCTGGATATTTCTTGTTAACTGGATAATTAACCCACTCCCACATTTGTTTGCGAACAAGATTTTCGTCCATTTTACTTTTATCCTGCACTAGTATAACAGAATTGCCTCCACTGCCCAAAGTATCTTTCAAGACAAAGGATTTCGGTAAATCATCAAAGTTGATTTCATCTGGCGTGTTGTACACCCCATAAAAATTATTTAAAATGGCTTCACAACCACATCGCTTTACATATTTGCGAACATCATATTTATCTACACATTCAACCATCAATGGATCCCGGTAATATAGCTTATACCATTGTAATTTTTCTGTAAAACGCTTTGGATTTTTCAGATCGAGTTTATGTCCTGTCTTCAACCGATATTGCATCTTTATCATAATTTTATCAGGGACAAAACTTAAAGCATGCATTATCTTAACACGCATTTGACGGCTTTTAATGAGCTTTTTATAATCCATTTTTTACCTCTTCCATATACTCCCCCACCACAATCTCCCTGTCAAACTCTCGCACCATCTTCTCTCTCCCAGCCAATCCCATCTTCCTACGTTCATCATTCCCCATCTGCATAAACTTCCTCACTCCCCCAATCAGCGCATCCATATCCTTTTGCGCAACCACAAATCCCGTAACACCATCCTCCACCGTTTCCCGACACCCACTCCGATCCGTAGTAATCACAGGCCTCCCACAAGCCGCGCTCTCCAACAGCACATTCGACACACCTTCCGGATAATACGAAGGATGGACCGTACAATGCGCATGCATCAAAAACTCTCTCGTATCCTGCACCATCCCATGATACCGGATAATACCTTTCCTCTCATACTCACAAAGCATGTCCTCATATTCTCCATCACAAGGTCCCAGCACATGAAACACAGTATTCGGATATTCCGTCTTTATCTGCTTTGCCATTGCGAGATACTCTTCGATCCCTTTTTCCTTAATCACCCTGGCAATAAACAAAAACTCCACGCCGCCCGCATCATCCGGATATTCCATCAGATGCCAGTGCTTTAAATTCACACCCGAACCCGGAATCAGCTTCTGCATGCCGTCATACATTCCATGTTTCTCAAAAAACGCCTGATTCTCCAGATTCTGAAAAAACAGGCATTTTGCATGCCTTGCGGCTCTTTTATACAAAAAAATCATCAGTTTCTGAACCATGCTTTTATACTCAAGGGCCGTTCCCAGACCGGAAACATTCATCAAATAGGGTATATTCATCCTGCCGGCCAGTATCCCGGCGTAAATATTTACTTTTGTCGTGTACATCAGGATCAAATCCGGCTGAATCCGCTTTAAGATATTCCAATATGACCGTATCAATTTTAAATCCCGAAACGGATTTTTTCCCCGTTTGTCAATCTCAACCGGAACAAATTTACAGCCCATGGCGACCATTTTATCCACTTTTTCACCATAAGGCAGACAAATATAAACTTTATAATTTTCCTCTAATAACCTTTCTACCAACTCAATCCGGAAATTGTACAGTACAAAATCCCGGTTTACCATCACCATTATTTTTTTCATTTTATCCGATTCCGTCCTCTTTTAAAATTCTTTCGAGGCTGGAACACTGCCTACCTTTACCGGTTTTTGCTTTGCTGCTGCAAGAAGTTTACTCCTCTCCTTCGAGAACCCTTCCGTACTCTCTGGAATGAATATAATTTTAAACGTCAGCATCAATATCTTAAGATCCAGCAATAATGACTGATTCTCTATGTACATCAGATCCAACCGCAGCTTATCATAAGCCGAAGTATTATATTTCCCATAAATCTGGGCATATCCGGTAAGACCGCCTTTCACCCGCATACGATACGCAAACTCCGGCAAATCCTGCGTATATTTTTCCACATGCTCGACCCTCTCTGGCCTTGGCCCTACAAAGCTCATATCGCCTTTTAAAATATTCAGAATCTGCGGCAGCTCGTCAATCCTGGTCATGCGGATTACCCTGCCGACCTTTGTAATCCTGTTATCACCGGATGTACATGGTATAAACCCATTTTTCTCCGCATCTACAATCATGCTGCGGAATTTATAGATTTTAAATACCCTGGCGTCTTTTGTACAGCGATCCTGCGTATAGAATACAGGGCCTCTGTCCTCCAGCTTAATCGCCGCCGCCGTTATCAGCATAATCGGAGATGCTATAATCAATAAAATAAAAGAAAACAGAATATCAAATAAACGCTTCAGTTTATATTCTGCCTTTTTGTACGAAACGTAATCATATCGAAACAACGGCGTATCCAGCAGATGCTTGGGCTGACATCCCTGCAGGACGATATCGTCCAGATTTGGCGTAAAATAGATTTCCTTATGCCTCTTTAAGCAATAATCCGCCAGGAAATGCCGTTTGTCATAGGAAACCTCATACAGGAGCACGGTGCAGCACTCGTCCATCTGACGCAGCAGCTCTTCTTCTCCCGTTTCCTCGGATACCATAGCTGCGACATCGAAAATATGCGCATATTTTACCAGTATCCTGCTTTTAAAATCCTCTATCTCTTCTTCCGAGATGTCCTTTCCATAAATAAATACGGTTTTCTTCGCCGCAACATGACGCATCAGATAATTCTTTGCAATGGTGATAATCGCCATGGTTCCGATAAACTGCATACAAACAATTCCTGCGCCGGGCCAGATATTCACTGGATGGTTGAAAATCAGCGAACATTCCACATACAAAATCAAATCTGGTATCCCGAATGAAATCACCTGTGAAAAGACGGTTTCCCCAATCGGGCAGGAAGCAATCCGAAACGCTTTATATACATCGCAGAGCGACTTGTAAATAATAAAATAAATCAATATGGAGATGCCGCCGCCAGGCGCCTGGTATGTGTCGAATGCAAACTTATTGTAATAGAACATCCACACCAGGGCAAACAGCCCTACGTTCCACAGCTCCAGGCTAAAACGCGCTGCGTTTGTGATATTTTTCTTTCCCATGACAGTCCCACCTTATCTTCAAATCCAAAATTATTTTTGTATATAATCTTTTATTCTGTAATTTTTGCTTTTCCTTTATTTTTCCGGATCAACATTTGGTGTTGACAGGAAATTCTCCAGTTGGTGCTTATTTCTGCCAGGTTTTTTCGGTTTATTGTCTAATGCTTCTTACTTCCCGCAGAATCATCCGACGGTTTGCCGTCTTTGCCATAATATGGCTTATAATAACCGCTGTAATATCCTCTGTAATAACTCTTGTAGTAACGTTTATAATATCGGTTATAGTATCCGCCTTTTTCTACCTTCACTTTATTCAAAACGACGCCCAGTATCTTGCACTCTGTCAGTTCCAGCTGCTTTTTAATATCCTGAATAAACCGATAGCTGCATTTATTAGCTTCTACAACCAATACGGCGCCGTCGCATTTCGGGGCAATGACAGCCGTGTCAATGACCGAGCCAAGCGGCGGAGAATCAATTAACACAGTATCATACTGCTCTCTGGCATACATAATCAGTTCGTCAAAATACCGGTTGCCCAAAAGTTCCGTAGGATTTGGCGTGGAACGCCCGGCGAAAATAATGTCCAGATTCTCCACATTTGTTTCACAAAGCACTTCATTCAATTTGGCCTGGCCGCTTAAATAATGGGAAAGACCTTTGATGGTGCCATTCTCACTTTTTGCCTGATGACGTCCAACCAGGACGGATTTGCGTAAGTCAGCATCCACAAGCAGTACTTTTTTGCCGTCTTCTGCAATGGATCTGCCAAGCTCCATGACCACGCTGCTCTTTCCTTCATCCGGCGTACAGCTGGTAAACGTAATGACTTTGATATCAGGCCCGCAAAAGCTTAAGTTCGTACGCAGGGAATTGAAAGCTTCTTTTTTTCCATATCCTAACTTCTCTAATTTTTCTAATTCTATCTTCATTATTTATGTCCGCCCTTTCTGACGCCCCATAATTTCTTACGCCTGCTCTTTTTCTCTGAATTGTCTGTTCCGCCTTCTTCCGGAATAGACGCCAGAGTATTCAGTCTTAAGAACTTCTCTACATCATCTGCGCTGCGCATCGTATCGTCCAGTATATTACGGACTACCAGAAATCCAACTGCAAGCATCAGGCCGATGACAGCTCCTAAAATTGCGTTTCTCTTATTATTGGGGCTGCTGGGCCGTTTGGCCTCTACTGCCTCTTCTGCAATAGTAGGCTCGTCAATCTGCATGATCTGCGTCAGACGCTTTTGCGAGACATTGGCAAACTCGTTTGCAATTTCTTTTGCCAGAACCGGATCCGGGTATGTGACCTGAATCCAGATAATCCTGGTATTTTCCCGTTTGGTAACGCTTACACAGCCTAACAGCCCTTCGTAGGTAATATCCAGGTCCAGGTTTTCAGCTACCTGTTCTACAACCGGACGGCTTGTAATCAGCTCTTCATAATCGTTTGCAAGATTACTGCCCACCTGTAAATCCGACAGACTTATCATCGTACTGGAGTTGGTCAGTATATACATTTTAGCGGTAGAAGTATACTTTGGCGTCAGGGCATAAACGCTATAAAGTCCTACAATCAGGCCCCCTGCAATGGTAACTGAAATTACCATCGGCAAATGGCGCAGAACCAGCATCAATATTTCCCACAAATCAATTTCAATTTCTTCGTTTTTGGAATTCATCAGTCATCCTCTTTCTTTAAATGTATTTTTTCTGCAGAAACCGTTCCTGATTGTCATAAAGGACACGATTCAGGCAGCTTTCCGGCAATTTTTTATAAAGCTTCTCTACACAATCCTTCATTACAGGAGGACGTCCTGTCGGATTATGGCAGTCGCTTCCCAGAAAATGTACCATTCCTTTTTCCATAAACTTCCGCAAACGCGCAGAACGGCGATCAAAAAGACCTCCCAGCAGACTTCTGCTGTTTACCTGAATCAGCGCTCCCAGCTTTATGACTTCCCGTAAATTGTCTTCCTCTTCAAACAGGGACTGCACGCGTTCCATATGGGCTACCACAGGCCAGTAACCGGCTTCTATCAATTGCCTAAGGCCCTGATAAACCTCTCCGTACAGCTCGCTTGGGTAAAATTCCACCAACAGATACCTGCTGTCCGCCAAAGTGAGAATGTGCCCGTCTGCAATTTCTTCTGTAATCCCCTGCCGGTATAAAACCTCGTTGCCCCCAAGCACTTCCAAATCATCGGCAATCTGCTTTGCCCTTTCGTTTGTTTCTTTCACCAGTTTACAGATTGTTCCATTATCCTGCTTTCCGGCGCCAGGGTAATTATGGGGAGTAGCTACAATATGCCGGATGCCCTGTTCATATACCATCTCAAGCATCTGCATTGTCATCTCCCAGTCTTTTGAACCATCGTCCACTCCTGGCAGAATATGGCTGTGCAAATCCAAATATCCTGTCTGTTCCATGTTTACAATTCCTCATTTGCCTGTATTATTCTATTTCCGGTTCCTCATCTGTATGCTGACAAGCAGTAAAAGAACTGTAAAAGCTGCCGCCGTCACACAGACGACATACCAGGGATACATTCCCCTGTCCTTAAACGTGTTTAAAAATTCCAGATAAAAGGATGATTTTGTATCAGGAGTGAAAAAACATCCTCCTGTACGAACCGTTACCGCAGCTGCCAGATTCCAGACCGCCGCCGTAAAAAAGCTGCCTGTAATATAGTACAGCGCATGATGCCTGCTGTGATAACAGCGGAACAAAAACACCGCTGCAAGTACCCCGATCAGAACTGATATCGCCATAATCGCTGCAAATACCGGTTTACGTTCCTGTACAAACTGCTGGTAGCCACCGATAAAAGACGGATACAGATACCGTCTGCATATTGCTTTTGATTCGGACACCACATTTTCCAGTACATTTTGTACCCCTTCGGTTTCATAAACTCCCTGTCCTTTTAAGTAAGCCTCCAAAACCTCCTGCTGTCCAAAATCTTCAGCATCCTGTTTGCGCTCCCCACTCTCCATATACTGATGAAAAGCAAGATATGCTTTGCTTTCTCCCCAGATCTCTTCGGTCAGATTCTCTGGCAGACCATAGGAGGCAAACAGTTCTTTTTGCCTGTTCAGCATTTCTTCTTCCATTTTTGTAGCATATCCGCTGATCCGGATACTTTCCTGAAACAAATGGGTGCTAAAATAGCCAATCCATAACTCTATACATAAAAACAGCAGAAATATTGCCACTGACAGTACAACTGATACTGCGAGGCTGACCGCTGTCCTGATTTTTCGATTTTTACGCAGATATTTTCGCATGTATTATTCTCCAATTTCCGGTCCGGACACTTTCTTTGCATAGACAAAAAAACGTTCGTTCCGAAGCTCAGTTTCCGTTCCAAAAGGATAGCAGGTATATAATACCAACTCTTCCGTATCAGGCCTGCGCGCCTTATAGTCCATCACATCCATTACTTCGGTACCGGTTACTTCATATTCATACTGCCCGTATGAGGTCTTTAAAGTAAATACCATTCCTTCCTGTATGGATTCCAATGGCGCAAAAAATGTACCGTCATGTCCTCCTGCGATAATTGCGCCGCCCATTCCAGGCAGGCTTCCGCCTGTATAAGTACCGGCTCCCTGCTCTAAAATATCTGCTGTATCGCCATAATAAAGCGGCGCCCTCAGCTCAATATCTTCACAGAGAAGTTCTCCATACTGTTCTCCCTGCAAAGGAGGAATCCATGCTCCATCTGCATTTGTCCTGTCCGTTTCTGCCTCTCCTGCTTCTGCCGCGTAGGTATATTCCGGCGTACCGAGAACCCAGACAGACTTCCATTTGCCCGTTTCGCTTTCCAGATAGCCTCCTGCAAATATGGCAAAAAGCACAATTCCGGCCACTGAAGCAATTACAGGCATACTAAAATATCCTTTTTTCTTACGCCATGTAATAATGGCAAGGGCTACGCCCATCACGGCAATAAACAATAAAAGCGCCCATATAATGCCTCCGGTAAAATAGCCTGTGTTTTTAATTGGAAGACCGCCAGAAAGTATCACACTGCCGTCTTTTGTTACAACATCTACCGTTCCTTTTAAAAGCTGCTCTACTGTAATTGCCCAATTGCTGTTCTGACCGTCAGTTCCCTGCGGCGTACCAGTATTTATTGTGGCATAATCCCCTTCTTCTAATGCATTTTTTAAAAGCTCCTGTACATCTGTTTTCTGCATGCCGCTGTCATTTGGCATGCCGCCCGGATTTTGGTTATTGCTATCCAAAATATTTGTATTGCCTGGCTGTCCATTACTGTTACCGGCAGATGTACCGCCGCCGTTCGTTCCGGGAAGATTCCCCGGTGTCTGGCCCTGATTTCCCGGATTGTCGGTTTCTGTGCCAGGCGTTTCAATATCCGGTGTCTCTGTGCCAGGCGTCTCAGTATTCCCCGGATTCGGATTTTCAGTATCCGGATTCGGGTCTGTATCGGTAACCTCTACCATATACCCTTCGTCAATTCCGCGCTGAAGGTTTGCATTTGCCTGACGGATAGCGGAATCTACCTCCCGCTCCGTCAGATCCACATCGTCGTCCATCAGTCTGTTATAAGCTTTTTGTTTCCCTTCTTCTGTGAAACGATATGTCTTTCCCTGATAGTTGACTGTTCCGTTATAATAATCTATAATCCGCTGTTCTGCCGCATTGATATCGCCGGCATAAACAGGCATAACTCCTGCTAATAGAAGCATGCACACAATCGCTGCTCCTGTCAACCGTTTTTTCCGCATAAAATTCCTTTCCCCAAAAATGCTCCGGAACGCATCCCGGAGCATTTCAAGGATTGTTTTTTTACTGTACTGCCTTTTTATAGATGTTGTAAGCGTCCATCTTAGAAGGATCGTATACATATCCAAGCTGATTCATAATTTCTTCGTAATAAATTGCATTTACTCTGCAGGTATACTGCTCTTCTGTTACATTTGCCTGAACTACAACTCTGTCTCTGCCATTCATTTCCCTGTAAAGAGTAAAGCTGTCTTTCGAAATTTCAGCTTTCAGGTTCATACCGCCTGCAGTATTCACTGTTGCGCTCACACTTACTACGCCATTCTCTTCTGATATGTTAATGTTCGATATCCTTACCTGCTTAGCGCCGCTTGTAACAATCAGCTCTGAACCATTTGCAAGATCTACACGGGTTACTGTAATTGTCTTTGTCTTTCCGCCTTTTTTAATCGTAATTACAATTTCTGTAGAGCTTGTTACTTTTACGTCAATGTCCTCGCCCTCGTAAAGAAGCTTGGAAACCAGTATCTCATTCAGTACCTGGCTTTCATTCTTGAGCGTTTCCCAGTTAAATTTTTCCCAGTAATTTTTAAGGAAGTTATTATCATATACTCCGGCCTCAAACTTAGACACCAGCCAGTTGTAGTCATGTTCTACATATTCCGCCGGCATCAGCGCTTTCATGCCGTTTTCTCCCCTTATTACTTCATACTCATCTGCTGTCCTGTCAAAATTCAGAATGTACTCAGCAGGAGCGCCATAATCATCTTCCTTTATAGTAAATGCTTTTTCTCTTCTTACTACAGTTACTTTACAGGTTGCTTTAACCTCGTCAGATATCTTTGCTGTAATTGTAGCTGTAAATTCATCCGCATCTTCCATGCCTTCCTCGCTCAGGACAAGAGACGCTGACATTCCATCTACACTCGGTACTGCCGTTACTACCCTTGATTCATCAGATTCCCAGTTTACTTCCAGATCCGGGAACTCCAGTGCATCCTCCGGCTCTATTGTAGCTGTAAGCTGAATGGTATCTTTATTATTCAGTTTTACTCTGATATCACTCTGATCCAGCGTAATCTTTGTTGCCGGTACAAATACATGAACGTCAAATGTCTTGCTGACGCCATCATGCTCCGCTGTAGCTGTAATCGTTACTGTTCCCTTTGCCACACCCGTAACAACGCCGTTTTTATCTACTGTTGCAATGCTTTCATCACTGCTGCTCCAGGTAATATCTGTATAATCTGCATCTCCCGGCGTGATTTCTGCCGTAAGCTGCATTGTATCAGCTACCATCAGATTCGGTGTTTCGTCTTCAGAAGTAATTGTAATATCCGTTACCGGTACATATACCTTTACTGTATATTCATCATACTCACCGTCATGTGCTTCTGTTGCCCTGATAGTTGCTTCCCCTTTTGCTACACCTGTAACTACGCCGTTTTCATCTACGGTTGCAATTTCAGGATTTGAGCTGCTCCAGGTCAGCTCTTTATAGGTTGCTTCTGTCGGTTCCACGCTTGCAGTAAGCGTCATTGTACCGTTTACTTCCAGCTCATTTTCTGCCGGAGGCGTTATTGTAACCTTCGTTGCAGGTACATATACTTTTACTGTAATCGTTCCAGAGATATTGTCTTTAGTTGCTGTTGCTGTAATTACAGTTTCACCTGCTGCAACTGCTGTAACTGTACCCGTCTTCGAATCTACCGTTGCAACATCTGGATTGCTGCTGCTCCATGTAACCTCTTTGAAGGTTGCTTCCTCAGGCAACACCTTTGCAGCAAATGTCTTGGTTTCGCCTTCTTTCAGTTCTGTCTGTCCGTCCGGAGATGTTACCGTAACTGTCGTTACAGGTATATGCCGTGGGCTGACTGTCACATTACATTTTGCGGATTTTCCGCCATCCTGCGTAACTGCGATAATCGTAGTCGTACCTTCGCCCACTGCCTTCACTACGCCATGAGCGTCTACTGTAGCGACCTTTTCATCCGTACTGATCCAGAATACTGTCTGGTTCGTTGCGTTTGACGGAGTAAATGTCGGTACCAGAGTCTTTGTATCCGGTGTTTCACCTAATATAAAACCAAGTTCTGTTTCATTCAGTTCAATATTGTCTACACGTATGTCGCCAGTACCGGAGCTTACAGTTACACCGATTGTTTTACTGCGCGTTGTACCATCCTGCTTTGTTACTGTTGCCGTAATGGTGGCTGTGCCTTCTTTTAATGCCTCTACAATTGCAGTGTTGTCATTCTCTGAAGTAACTTTTACAACACTCTCATTGTCGCTGGCCCAGTTAACTTTTCTTTCTGTTGTATTTTCCGGATCGAAGAGAGCGATAAGATTTGTGGAATTACCGGCAACCATCACCAACTGCTCACGAATAAACCGGATCTCGTTCAAAGCAACAAACGGCTCGCTTATGGTTAATGTCACAGGCTGCTCTGACCTTACCGTTCTGCCATCGGCAGTTTCCACAACAACATTAACGGTTGTAGTACCTGCTTTCCTTGTATGGATCACACCGCTAAATACGCCGTTATTCACGGTACCATCCGGAACCACACTCACATATTCCGAATCGTACTCCCATCTGATACTCTTATAGGTTGCATCCACCGGACTCAGAGTCGCCCTGATCTGGCCGTCTTCTCCTAATTCCAGCGTCGTCTGTCCACATGTCAGCTCTACGCTGTCCAATGCACGGTAAACTGTCACATCACAGGTTGTAGTTTTTCCGCCGGCTGCAGCGATTAACGTCGCCGTACCTGCACCCTCTGCTTTTACTGTAACTGTATTTCCTGTACCTGAAATACTTATAACATTTTCATCTGTACATGTCCACTCAATTTCTTTATCTGTCGCATCATCCGGATTTACTGTCGCTGTAAAGGAAACTGTTTCGCCCACATTCAGCGCCTCAGATAAGGACGCGGGGCTCAACGCAATACTGCTTACCGGACGGTAATTCTCCCCTGGAACTACTGTTACTTCTGCTGTTGCCGACAATCCGCCTGCCGCAGCTGCCGTAATTGTCGCCGTTCCTTCTGCATGTGCGGTGATCACGCCTGTCTGTTCATTGACAGATGCCACTTCCGGTTTGCTGCTGGTCCATGTAAGTGCAGGTATATCAGTTGCATTGCCAGGCGTCCATACCGGCATAAGCTCCTGTGTACCGCCTGCAGGAACCGTCACTTTAGATGGTGCAAGAGCAATCCCTGTAACAGGAATGTTCACTTTTTCAGATGTCACATCACAGTGTGCTGTATATTCGCCATCCTTTGTAGTCACTTTTACTGTAACTTTGGCTGTTCCAATTCCAACTGCACGAACGGATGCATATCCTTTACCGTCTGCTGAAATCACGCCTTCTGACAGTACTTCCACTACATTGCTGTCTGCCAGCCATTCTACCTTTTCCACTGCTGCATCTACCGGATCGAGAGTAACGGTAAGATTCTTCTGTTCCCCCTGTTTTAAAGTCAGTTCTGTACTGTCCAGACTAATGGAATTCAATTTCTGACGTACAACTACTTCGCAGTAATCCCTCTGTCCGTTGTTGGACTGTGCATAAATCATGGTACGGCCTGCGCTTAACGGAGTTACCAGACCGCCGTCTGCTGAAACAGAGGCCACCTCCGGATTGGAGCTTGCCCAAACCACTGTCTTATCGGTAGCGTTAGAAGGTGTCACCGTTGCGCTTAACTGAAGCGTATCGCCGCCAACTAACAGTTCTGCCGCCTTTGGATCCACACTGACATTCTCTACACGGATAATCTGACGTTCTCTTACTGTCACCTCACAGCTGGCCTTCTTTCCACCGTCTTCTGTCGTTACGGTAATCGTAGCCGTTCCGGCTGCTACTGCAGTAACTCTTCCGTCCGCAGATACCGTTGCTACATTCTGGTTATTGCTCTCCCATGTCACTGCCTGATTCGTTGCATTGGTCGGAATCACAGCCATTACCATCGGGTCTGAAGTTTCTCCGGCTTCCAGTGCCATACTTGGAGCTAAAATAATATTCTCTACCGGTACATACCGGGCGTTTACAGTTACTTCGCAGGAAGCTTTGTAGCCGCCGTCTGCTGTTGTTACGGTAATGGTTGCCTTGCCTGCACGAAGCGGGGTAACCAGGCCGTTTTCAACTGTTGCCACTGCCGTGTCGCTGCTTTCCCATGTCACTGCAGGGTTGGTCGCATTTGCCGGAGTTACGGTCGCTTTCAGCTGCTCCGTACCGGCTCCTGCCGTCATGATCAGTTCTGTACGATCTAAGGTAACGCCAGTCACCTTAACCTGATTGCCTGGAACTACGGACGGATCCGAATCCGGGCTGGTAACTGTTACAGTACAAACTGCCCTGTTGGCTACGTTATCGGCTGCATAGGCGTAAATTCTCGCTGTACCGTCGCCTTTTGCAGTCACCCTGCCGTTATTATTAACTACTGCAACGCTGGTATCTGAAGATACAAAGTATGCTTTCTTCTTGGATGCTTTAGCAGGAGTAACCGTCGCATGCAGCGTCTGGCTTGATCCGTTCAGCAGGGAAAGAGTCTCCCTGTCTAAAGTAACTTTTGTAACCAGCTTCACGCTCTTTGGTTTTTTAACGGTTACTTTTACTTTCTTTTTCGCTCCGCCATCTGCAGATCTTAAGGTAATTACAGCTTTCCCGACTTTTTTCGCGGTCAGCTTGCCCTTTTTGCTGACGCTTACGATAGCTGGTTTACTGGACTTAAAGGTAACCTTCTTATTCACGCCCTTATTCGGATAAATATCATACCGCAGCTTTACCTTTTTCCCTTTCTGCATCAGGATAGAAGAAGCTGTCTGTATTTTTTCAACCTTCTTCTTTACGGTGACCGTACATTTTGCCTTTACCTTCTTGTTGGATTTGGACGTTACAGTAATTGTCGCTTTTCCAGCTGCTTTTCCCGTAACTTTTCCTTTGGAACTTACGGTTGCAACTTTTTTGTTGCTGGACTTGTATGTAACTGCTTTGGAAGCATCGCCCGGACTCACTGATTTTACGCTTAGCTTAAAGCTTTTGCCTACGCCTATTGTCTTCTTCTTTGCTGATAATGTGATTTTTGTGGGTTTCGTTGCAGCCTGAGTATCTATCGGTACCGAAACAACACTGGTTAATGTCAATAAAACGGCAAGCAGCAACGCCACGATCCTGGGCATTGTTTTCCTCTCCATATTCCCATTCCTCCTTTTCATTTTTACAATACAATTATCTAATCCCTTTTACTCTACACCAAATATCAAAAAAGGTCAAATATTAATTGTATTATTTCTACTTTTTATTTTTCATGGTAACAGTCGGGCTTGATGGAACTGTTACTTTTCATGAATTATTGTATCTGATGGACGCCTGTTTCGCAATACGTAATTCTTTCCAATTTTTCAGTCTAGTTTCCAGACTTCCTTGTTATATTGCGCAATTGTCCTGTCCGATGAGAAGAAGCCTGCTTTACTGATATTGATTAACATTTTCTTAGCCCATGCCCTGCGATCTTCATATTCTTTCAGGGCTTTTTCTTTTTCTGCTTTATAGGCTTTGAAATCCAGAAGCGTCATAAACCAGTCTTTGTTCAAAAGCTCATTGTAGAGGCGCTCCAGGTTTTCCTTCTTTCCGATGGCAAGCAGGCTGTCGCTTACAATAAAATCTACGGCACGTTTGATCTCAGAATCCTTTTCATAGAATTCTCTGGATACATAATCCGCTTTCTCATAATGCCGGATAACCTCGTCACTGGACTCCCCAAAAATGTAAATATTGTCTTCTCCTACTAATTCTGCAATTTCTACGTTGGCTCCGTCCATTGTCCCAAGCGCCACTGCTCCGTTTAACATAAACTTCATATTGCTGGTGCCGCTGGCTTCTTTGGAGGCAAGGGAAATCTGCTCATGGATATCCGCCGCCGGAATCAGTTTCTCGGCCAGCGTTACGTTGTAGTTTTCCACCATAACTACCTTCAGATATGGGGATACCTCCGGATCGTGATTAATCAGCTGCTGCAGGCAGAGTATCAGATGAATAATATCCTTTGCAATGATGTATGCAGGCGCCGCTTTCGCCCCGAACAGTACCGTAATCGGCGTCGTGGGCTTTTTGCCTTCCTTGATTTCGAAATATTTGGAAATTACATACAGCGCATTCATCTGCTGGCGTTTATACTCATGAAGCCGCTTAATCTGGATATCAAAGATAGAATCCGTATCCAGTTCAATTCCCTGTGTATTCTTCAGATAATCCGCCAGTTCCGTCTTGCACGCTGTCTTAACTTCCAAAATCCGTTCTAAAACGGCTTCATCATTGACATAATCCCCCAGCTTCAAAAGCTCCATAGCGTCCTTTTTATATCCGGGGCCAATCAGTTCTTCAATCAGAGTGGAAAGTCTGTGGTTGCAGTGCAAAAGCCATCTGCGGAACGTAATGCCGTTGGTTTTATTGTTGAACTTCTCCGGATATATATTATAGAAGTTATTCAATTCAGAATCTTTTAAAATCTCCGTGTGCAGATAGGCTACGCCGTTGACGCTGTACCCGTAATGAATATCAATATGCGCCATATGCACCCGTTTGTCATTGTCTATAATATAAACAGATTCATCGCGGTATTTCTTTATCACACGGTTATTCAGCTCATAAATAACCGGCATCAGCTGCGGCACTGCTTTTTCCAGATAATGTACCGGCCATTTTTCCAGCGCTTCTGCCAGAATGGTATGGTTGGTATAAGCACAGGTCTTAGATACAATATCAATTGCCTCGTCCATCAAAATTCCCCGTTCCATCAAAAGGCGTATCAGCTCCGGAATAATCATGGTCGGATGCGTATCGTTGATCTGAATGGTTGCATACCGATACAGATCATGCAGATTAGAGCCCCGTGCAGCCGCTTCATCCAATATCAGCCTTGCGCCGCTTGAAACCATAAAATACTGCTGGTAAACGCGGAGCAGACGTCCTTCGTCATCACTGTCGTCCGGATACAAAAATAATGTAAGATTCTTTGCGATATCTTCTTTATCAAAATCAATGCCGTCCCTGACCAGGCCCTCATCCACAGTTTCTACGTCGAACAGATGCAGCTTTGTCGTACGGTTGCCATAACCGGTCACATCTATATCATACATCCTGGAATTTAAGGTAAAACCCCCAAACGAAACCGGATATACCGTATCCGTGCGGGTAAGCCAGCTTTCTTTCTCCATCCATGGATTGGGAGTTTCCTGCTGAAGATGATTCTCAAATACCTGCCGGAACAGTCCATAATGATAATTCAAACCAATTCCATCGCCGTTTAACCCCAAAGTAGCAATGGAATCCAGAAAACAGGCTGCAAGCCTTCCCAGCCCCCCATTGCCCAGAGAAGGTTCCGGCTCCATATTCTCAATTTCGTTTAAGCTTTTGCCGTTTTCCTCCAGAAGCTGCTTCACTTCATCGTAAATCCCCAGATTAATCAGGTTGTTTGAAAGCAATTTCCCAATTAAAAATTCTGCGGAAATATAATAAAGCTTCCGCTTTCCCGCATTGCTTTCTTTTTGCCCTGCCATCTTTTTGGTCATTTCAAGCAATGCATAGTACAATTCCTCATTTGTACACTCTTTGATTGACTTATCGCATCTTTCCCTTAAAATTGCAGCCAGTTCCATATCATACCTCCAATGTTCTTAAAATTTTTAAGAAAGTTCCTCCTATTATACCACGTCCCATTCAATATGAAAACACTTAAAAAAAAATAAAAAATTTGCTTCCCATATTGACGTCACAGCCAAAATCTGTAAAATAAATCCTGGAGTATACTTCAAACACGCTCAGCAATTCAATATCAATTGCAATATAACATAGAAAGCAGAGGTAATTTACTTGAGTTCCAAATTGACCATGCAGTTTATCGTCCTGGTTATTCTACTGATACTGTCCGCCTTTTTCTCTTCTGCAGAAACAGCGTTTACAACTGCAAACCGCATCCGTATGCGTACGCTGGCAGAAAACGGCAGCAAAGCGGCGTCACGGGTGCTTGCCATCACTGGCAACATGCATAAAATGCTCAGCGCTATCCTGATCGGCAACAACATTGTCAACCTGTCGGCATCTTCTATCGCCACTACACTTGCCATGAAGCTCTTCGGCAATGCAGGAGCAGGTATTGCAACCGGGATCCTGACGCTTCTCATTCTGATTTTTGGCGAAATTTCCCCAAAAACAATTGCCACGATTCACGCAGACCGGATTGCGCTTCTTTACTCGTCTGTTATTTATGCATTGATGTACATTCTGACCCCGCTCATTTTTATTGTCAATCAGCTTTCCATGGCCTTTTTAAAGCTGCTGCGGGTAAACCCCAACGCCGAGAAAGCGACGATGACAGAGGAAGAATTTAAAACCATTGTAGATGTTGGACATGAAACTGGCGTTTTGGAAAACGAAGAACACAAGATGATTAACAATATGTTTGATTTCGGTGATTCTCAGGCAAAAGAGATTATGATTCCCAGAATTGACATGACTTTTGCCAAATCAGACAGCACCTATGATGAACTGATAGAAATTTTCCGTAAAGATAAGTTTACCAGGCTGCCAGTCTATGAGGATACGACAGATAATGTCATTGGTATTATTAATATGAAGGATCTGCTGCTCTGTGAAGATACACCGGAATTTTCGGTACACAGCCTTATGCGCGAGCCCTATTTTACGTATGAGCACAAAAACATCTCTGAGCTGTTCCTTGAAATGCAGAAAAATTCGATTAATTTTGCCATTGTGCTTGATGAATACGGCGTCACGGCCGGAATGGTCACAATGGAAGATTTGCTGGAGGAAATCGTCGGCGAAATCCGCGATGAATATGATACCGACGAAGAGGATCCCCTGATCAAAATCAATGACCGGGAATATTATATTCAGGGTTCTATGAATCTGGAGGATTTGTGTGACGAGTTGGATTTGCCCTTCCGTTCCGAAGATTATGAAACGGTAGGCGGCTATCTGATTGGCCTTTTAGACCACCTGCCGGAGAAAAATGAGATTGTCATTACCGACGAAGACATCATGCTGCAGGTGAACAAAATGCACAAGAACCGAATTGAAAAAATATATATGAAGCTCCCTCCTGCGCAGTTATAAAAAGCGGCGGGGGCAGCCCCACATGCGCCAGCTCTGACGCTGTACAAAGATACGGACTTACTGACGCTGCCATATCCACAAGTTACTGTCAAAATAAGGAGTCCGAAGACAAATGTCCCGGACTCCTTTTTAGGCCCTTATCGCGGCTTTTTGTCACTGAACCCTGCAGTGCCCAAACTGTTCTAAAAATCCCGACGGATCGCCGCCTACTCCTACAGACTTCACATACTCCTGTATCTGCATCACCTGTTCATGCGTAAATTCCCATACCTCCTGCACATGATTCCATCTGCCGCTTCCCGGCTTTTTCACGGACTGCACTCCCAAAGCCTGTTGTATGGGTGTAACCTCGGTATATTCTTCCCCGGTCTTGTGATTGCCAAGCGCTTTCGCAAGCGTTTCTGCGTATGTACCGCTTCTCCAGACCGAGTCTGCTGCAAGTGTATCCAGATATTTCTCGGAAATAAACCGTACTTTTCCTGTGTTACACTGTTTTGGGGATGTATCTGCCAGATATACATGAATCATTTTTTCAGTCACATTCTCTGCTTTATCTTCCGCCCGGTAAGTAAGGGTTAAGCCCATTTCCTCTGTGGCTTTCGTAAACTCTTCCGCCTGATAATCCAAAAGGGTAAATGATGTTAATTCCATCTCCTCATCTGTTGCTTTTGCATGATTCAGAAAATATTCCTCCGTCAATTTGCCGTTCCTCGCATCTGCCAACGGCACATACAAATCTGCCGCATGTATCTGCGGATACTGATCCCAGACTGCATACAGCGCAATCACCGGCACGTCTGCATCAAGCGGCACGTCTTCGGATACATACGGCGTACTGTATGTGCCGAAATCCTCCGGAAGCCCGCCAAACAAAAGAACGCCTGCTTCCTTTGCCCTCACAATCATCATATCACCCGCTATGCCTGGTTCTGCCGCCGTATAAATCTCCTGCATCTCCTGCATGGATCTTTCTTTTTCCATGCTCCAGCCCAAAAAGCGGTATGGAACCTGCTCCATAAAAGGCTCTCCATCTGCATTCTGCATTTGTCCGCTGGCAATATCCACAGTCGGTTTTAAAGTATTCCTGGAAAAATAATACTCTGCATTTTCTTCGTCGTTCTCATAAAATTTGTACATGTCGGTAACAGCATTTATTTTTTCCGTACAGTCCACGCCAGATGACTGTTCGTTTCCCACATAAGCCACAACAAAGCTGGTATCCCACTGTGCATACAATGTCACATCGTTTTTAGCCGTAAATGTATATGCCGGTTTTTCTTCGCTCAGTACGATTTCATCCGTACTGGTAATCTGCGGCGTCAGGCTCCAGCCCAAAAATCGGTAAATATCGGCAAACTGTTCCTCTTTGACAACTGCTTTTCCAAAACTGACCGTTATTTTCTCTCCTTCTTTTGCCCAACGGGTATACGGACAGAGCACCTCCTGATGGATAAGCTTTAAATCCTGTTCTGTAAGATTTGGATCAAACTGCACGGCATACATATCCTGCCAATGCGCATATATGGTACGATCTCTCTTAAAATACTGATAAGCGCCCTGTCCGTTGATATCAGAAACCAAATAACCATTATTTTTGACTGCCTGGTGTCCCCCGCCGCCTTTCTCCGTAAAATAACCCATAAACTGCTGCCTGCGCATGCCATCGGGAAGAGAAGTATCTTTCCTTTGTTTCTGCGGAATCTGTATTCTGTTTCCCACAAACCTGTTTGTCAGCTCCCGGTTTTCAAAATAGCCCACCGCATAATGTTCAAATACTTTTTTTGTTCCGCTGTCCACATTTGCCCCCTGATTATCTAAAGTAATACAGATAGGTATTGCTTTCCATTTTGCATATAATGTAACTACAGCTCCATCCTGAAAGGATAAATTTTTGCACCCCCTGTCCTTCATTGCGGCTCCATCCCGGTTTTTACTCCATCCAAGGAATTCATAGCCCTCGCGATAAAAACCGTTTTCCCTCAAATCAAAAATCTGTCCGCAGTATACTTCCTGCTGTTTCACAGACCCCTGTGCTGCTCCGTTTCCGTCATAGGTCACCGTATATTTTTTACGCGGAACATCTACATATATTATATTTGCCTGATTTGAAACCGTATATCCTGCGACGCCAGGCGTATTTTTATATTCCGCATATTCTGTTTCCGTATAAGAAAATCCCTCCATTTGCGTACCCGCGGGAAAATAGCCGTTCACAAGCGTCTTATATTCCGGATACTTTCCGTCTATATTCATATACCGGAAAAAAATTCTCTGCAGATACTGATAATCTTTTTTCCAGAAAACGTGGTTCACATCATATCCGCTGCTTCCCACAGCAGTCCCGCAGGCATAACCGCATTGCAGCCACCGTTCTCCGTCGGCAACGCCGTTATTGATTGCATAGATCCACGGCACATTGGTAAAATTGTGTGCCAGCTGAGGAATGGATTCTGTCACAGTTTCGGTATTTGCCGTTTTTCCGCAATTACTGCAGACTTTGGTATGCGTATGCTGCCTCGTGCCAGCCTGATAACAAAATGCATTTTGCAGAACATTCCAGTCCGTCCAGTTTCCCCAGCCTGACGCTTCATAGTTGGTAATATGGATTCGGTATGTCTGGACTTGATTGTCTTTATTCAGCTCTAAATCTCCGATACCAACCATAAGCCTGCAGTCTGCGCTTGCGGTATCCACGCATTTATTACTCCCAAACCCGGTAAATCCGCCGGCCCACAAACCATTGCCAGGATTTTTAATTAAATCCACTGCCTTTTTCTGTCCGGTAATCTTGCTGTGTGCCCGCTTTTTTACTTCAATTCCCACAACACCTACCTGACCGATTGTATTTCGGTTTCCATTATCATCCGTAAATGTCTTAACCCCGTCCACTTTCGCATTTTTGAGACTAAAAGCGCCGGCGCTTGTACCAGAAACCGTAATGGTCGGATTGTCTGCCGGATTTGTGCTTGTACCGGAAAATTTAATCTTCAGCGTACACCTTGTCTCGTCTTTATTTGTCGTCAGATATACTTTTCTTGTTGCATTTTGAATATACATGTAATACGTTCCGCTGATTCTTTTCTGCACATAATAGGTATCAAAACGATCGCTGTACAGATACTTGTATAATGTATCTATCGTTCTGTACTGTTTGGTCCCATCCATACCACACACAATTTCTACATGATCACTCTGCAGTACAGGCGCCCGCTTTAACACATTGTTCCGTTCTTCTTCGCTTCTGAGGTCTAAGAAACGGCGCACAATAAGCTCGTCCGACTCACTGATCAGTGCATTCAGCTTATCGTCTGAAATCTCCTGCCAGTCGCAGGTCAAAAGCTCCGGCAGCTTTGTTTCCGCATCCGCCTCTTCTAAAGGATCCATTCCTTCTATGGAAAGCAGCCCTTTTCCAAAATAAATATCTCTGCCTGCTTCTCCCAGATCTTTTGCCCTGCCGTCCAGCCGGGCTATCAGTTCTTCACAGGAATATTCTTCCCCCATAGCCCATTCTTCCGCTATTACCGCCGATACAATTGCCGCTGAAACGGAAGTTCCGCTGTATTCTGTTTCTTGCCTGTTTAAGCCAGATACTCTTAACTTTCCATAGGAGCAATAATCTACCCTCTCTCCATAATTGGAATAGCTCATATGGCTTTTGTCCGCGTTCACAGCAGCTACGGCGATTGCGTCCTTAGCGTCTGCAGGAGAAAAAGAAGCTGCGTCCTGTCCCGCATTACCTGCGGAAACCACCGTTAAAATACCTGCCTGCCGCGCCTGACAAATCGCGTCTGCTACCACCTGTGATCCGGCTGTCTGCAGAGCACCCATACTGATGTTAATAATATTCGCCCCATTCTCCATTGCATAACGTATACCCATATAAAGCTTTAAGGACGAAGTGCGCCCGTTTTCATCCGCTACTTTCACCGGCATAATCCGCACACAATCCGGCGTATGGTTCAGAATAATATTAGCCATTACGGTACCATGTCCGTTTTCATCCCAGGCTGCATCCGCATCTGCCTTCTTTGTGTCTGATGTCCGTGTACCTGTGATTCCTATATCTGTCCCTCCTGTAATTCTGTCTGTTCCATAACTGCTGCTGTCATAGCCGGTATCCAGTACAGCCACGCACACTGTTCTGCCGTCTGTGGCGTTTTCTGATGCTCCCTGCGCCGGAGAGAGCGTGGCTTCTCTTTCCGTAAATTCCTGTGCCAACGCTTCCGATTTTTCCGACGTCCCACGGTATATACTCTCTGCTTCTACAAGCAGGCCGGGGATATTTTCCAGATGATCACAGGCTGCTTTTGCTTCTTCTTCCGATGCATAATCCAGAATATACAATTGTTCATACCCACAAATCACATGCTCCGCACCCATTGTGTCAAATTCGAATTCGCTTCTTACCAGCAGGCGTTTGCTCTGCCATGGGTTTTGGGATTCCAGATTTAAATCTTCATCTGTTGTCACCATATCCACAGCCTCCCGCAGCGTGCTTAAATCAGACACTTCCATCACATCTGTTTCTTCCGGCACATCCTGCTGTTTGGATGCTTCCTGTACGTTTTGCAGCTCCTGCTGTTCGGACATGCCCTGCACCACCCCTGTTTCCAACATTCTGTGCTCTTTCCATGCCCTCTGCCCCGGCTGTGCTTCCGGTTCTTCCTGTTCATTTCTATGCTTCTCTTCTTTTTGGTATCCTCCCTTCAATCTTTCCTGCTCCTCTTTAGAAGATTCTTTCCGATGTATTTTCTCTTTTGCATATCCGCCCGGCGCCGCCGAAACAATACACAACGCATATACAAAAACCCACGCCAGTATTTTCCTGGCTTTATTTCTATATCCATACCGGTTTTTCAAATTGTCACTCCCTTCTTCATCGAAATACCGCAATCAGCTTCGTATTCTCTGATACGGCATACGGCATATGACCGGACGCAAGAACTGTCTTTTGTCCGTCGGCATATGCCGCCAACACGCTTCCTGCCTGCCCCGTACCGCCTGTTACAAAACGCCAGCCCAGAAAAGTTTTTCCTTCTTTTTTTGGGGGAACCGGAATACTGCAAAAGGAATCCTTTTGAATACGGTATTCTTTATAAAGCTCATCGTCTGCCGTATAAAAGGACACATTGCGATATTCGGGTTCTTTTTCCTCAGTTTTGTCAAATATCACGGTCCGCACCTGAGACACGCTTCCGGTCTTTCCATTTGGATGTTTGAATTTCTCTGTGATTTCTACAGATAAAATTCCGTGTTCGTAATCTGCATCCAACACGGATACCGTAATATCGGAATCACTGTTTGCCTGTATCAGCAGCGCTTTTAAAAAATCTGCCACAAAATCCTCATTTTCCGTAATAAAGCCGTTTCGGCCCTGCATCACATCAGACAATGACGAATCAATCGCCTGCGCCAACATATATTCTGTTTCTTTTTGTCTTGCAGACCTGCCGAAAAGCGTCAGCATCATGACAAATATAAACACAGCTATAAGACCGCACGCCATTCCAAACGCAATTTTTTTCATGCCTTATCCTTTCTTCCCAACACAATATCTGTAATAGTTCAGACAGGCCAAACTGCTACCAATGCTTACAGCTGCCTGTCACCGGTATACGAAACTGTACCTCTGCCATCTTCTGTTCCCGATCCACAGCTTTTACGTTCATCACATAAATCCCCACAGAAGGAAACAAAAAAGAGGTCGGATCACAGGCCGTCACCTTATTTCTTCTGTCTTCCTCCGTCTGATAAAGTATACTTTCCCCGGCCTCATTTACAATATCTGTAATTTCTGCATCTACCCGATTCCCGTCAGCATCCTCTGCGGTGAGCATGTCTTTTAAGTTTATTTCCTTCTGCGGCAGTATTTCCTTACAGCAAAAGCTAATCTGCGGACGATTCCTTACTGCAGCCGCTTTTACGGCATCTATATCATGTAAAGTGCGCGCACCGTTTAAATCCACATCTTCCATGGCTTTTCCGTATGCTGCATGAATAAATCCGGTATATCCGTTCACCCGAATCCGAAATATAACGCCGAGCACAGATACTGCAATTATGGCAAACAGAATTGTCCTGCCATGCTGCTTCATGAAAACTAACATATCAACCTCCTTTAACAGGCAGCCTCTAACAGATATTCCAGATATGTTCTTAAAATACCTGCGTCTGACTGTCCCAGCAAAAGCATGACTGCTCCAATCACTGCAAGCGCAGCCACAATACTGATCATCAATTCGCCCTGCTGGCTTACAATTTCATCCATTTTCTACCACCCTTCCTAAAATGCAGTAAATGCTTCCAGGACGACTGTCATCATCCCAAGAACTGCAGCAACAAGCATCACATACATAATTGCTTCCCCATAATCTTCGAATAATCCGTTATCCATATCATAGTCTCCTTATCTCGCAAACCCGCGCAAAACATTTGGTGTTTCCACTCCAAGGAATGGCAGTCTGCTGGTATACTCTACCGTCACATAAGCAGTCACCACATCTGCCAGATCTGCAGCCGGCGCATGTTTTGTATACGTATGATGTGAGCCGTCTCCATTGGATACGTCTATACTTACATTGTAATTCTGCTCTGTCCCGGCCTGTATGCAGGCATTCAAAACCGAAGGGGCAAAATTGCTGTTCTGAAGCTCCTGTATCACATCCTGCTTATAGCCGGACGCCCGGTCAACTTCTGTCTGGTAATTTAAAATACCCGCTCCCAAAAACACAATCAGCGCAAAGAAAAATATTCCCATAAAGGATTTGATAATAACAGGCATAAGCCGCCTCCTTCCTCAATACAAACTTGTCGTCATAAATGCAATCGTCACCAAAGTCATATCTGCAACCAGCTTTCCTCCGCCGATAATCGACGGAAACAGAAACTGCCAGTAAAGCGCGGCCAGCCGGCCGTCATTGGCAGCGTTTTCGCTCTGACTTAACAATGATGCATTTTTCGATAATATTTCATCAATCTGCAAATCCGCATCACCGCCCCGTCCGGAAGAAATCGAATATAACATTCCCATTGCAGACTGGACTTCAATCATCTGGAATTCCTTCATAAAATTCATATAAGGCTCATTAGACTCCGGATTTTCCATAATCTGCTCCTGCATCTTTTGCAGGGCTTCCGCCAGTATAACAGGCGCCCCTTCCAGTGATTTTGCAATGGCTGCGTTTACGTTTTCCGATACCTGCAGCAGCAGGGAAATTTCCATCAGCCATTGTGGAAATGCCTTTGTAATCTCCTGCGCACAGCGTTTTTTTGCCAGTCTGTACCCCAGTTTATGCTGGTTTAACATAACAAAGAAAACCGGAATACATATCAGGGCAGGCCATTTCCATCCAACCAGCCCAAACAGTACCAAAAATCCCGCCGGAATCAGCGCCCACAGCAGGCTTTTCCTCCTCTCGCACCTGTAATCGTACTGTGTTACCTTCTGATACAGCGCCAACAGCTCTTCCTCCGTCATCGCACATTCACTGCGCAGCCAGTTCACGGACGCCAGTGTATCAGCTTTAATATATGTCCGCATGGAAATCAGTATCATAATCACCGTGCCAATTTTGTAAACCTGCGACGAAGTGATATCTACAATCGGAGCAAACTTCGTAATTATAAGCGGCGTGAACAGACAGACCCCGCAGACCAGCACAAGCGCAATATTAACCATACGCTGCCTGTTTTTACATTCCTTCTGAAATTTACAGGTTTCCGTTTCCCAGATTGCCCTGCTGGAAAGCAGTATTTTCACAGACGATTCATAATCACCGCCTATCTTTTCTGTTTTTACCATCAGTGCATGCACATCCTTCAATCTCTGGCACTTATAGTTTTGCTCTATAATCTTCAACCCTGCTTCTATGGAATTTTCCTCCGAATATTCGTACAGGATATAACGTATCGCTTCCTGTACCGTCTTTCGCATCGGGGAATCCTTTGGCATAATTTTTTCCACATCCTGCAGGGATGTAATAATTTTAGGCATCTTTTTAAAGGAATACAGCACCTGCTCCATATACAGATTCACATCCGAAAAACGCTTCTGCTCATACATATTCCGATATCCATTGATAATTGCCCTGGGAACCATAGACATTCCACACACAGCCACCACGCACACTTTGGCCAAATCCAGCCGGAACACAAATCCACAGAGAACAGACAATACTGTCACTGCCAGATAAATTAGAATGGTATTTTTTACCCGATAGGTATAACCATATCGGGCAATTGCCGCAGATACATTTCCGGGATTTAAATAATAAAAAAACGATTCTTTTTTATGCATGTCCTGCCCTCCCCGTTTTAAAATCAAATACATACGGCTCTGTCACGCCCGCCCTTTCCATCTTCTTAGCGATTGAATCCGGAAGTGCGCGCTCCAGCGCCTGACCGTCAGACACGATTAGATACGCCCGATTCTGCCCGTTTTCCCTGTCAAAAAAACACATCTGGTCAATATAACGCCTGCTCTTACCATCGGCCATCTCCTTAATCCGAAGCAAAATACCAATATCAATAAAATCATAAATATCATTGACCATCCGATCCGCATCCAGGGAATTCTGGATCATATTCATAAAACGATCGGGTATTTTGAGCACATTATCTGTATGGATTGTCGTAATTCCCTTCACTCCGGTCGACCAACATTCCAGCAGTGACTTTGCCTCCTTTGAGCGTGCCTCCGAAAGCATAATCCAGGAAGGATTCAGCCGCAGGCAGGTTTTTATTGCATTCGTATAATCCATCGTCGTTGCATTGCTCCTTTGGGCGCCTTTCTGACGCTCCTTCTTAACTTTAATGGCAATACAGTCATTTCCCGGATAAAGCTCTGCGTAATGCCACTCCGGATTGTCTTCAATCGTAATCACCTTATCCTGCGCCCGGATATAACCGGATAAAAACTTTGCAAATTCCGTCTTTCCCACCCCGGTATCTCCGCATATCACAAAATTCATTTTCGTGCGCACACAATTCACCAATAGCGCCAGAATTTCCTGCCTGCAATACCCTTGTCGGATCAGCTCTTTTGCATCGTACCGCGGCACGGCAGGCGCCTTACGGATACAAAATGCCCGCCCTGTTGTAGTCACGGTTTCATGTACCGCCGTAATGCGGAGCTCATCCGATTCCGCTTCCAGAATCGGATTTGCCGGATTGAACTGCTGCTCCACTGCCATACTGACCTTATTGATAAAAACCTCCAGAAACTTAGGCGTTACCAGGGATGCTTCCGCTTTCACCTTAACCTTATTGACATCGGTCAGCCACAGATCCGTCCCATTGTAATCCACATCAGTAATCCGATCGTCCAAAATAAACGGCAGCAGAGGACCAAAACTTTCATTGTCTAATAAAACAGATCTGTTCCTAAATTCATCCATCTTTTCCTCCGCACAATCATTATGGTGTTGGAACCGCTCCGCCTGCGCTCTTGTAGAAGCCTTCAATCAAATCCTTAAACGCATTGTACACAATGCTGCTCGTATCGCTTCCAATCACAAGTGTAATAATTCCAATAACCGCTACAATTGCCAGTACCGTAATAATTGTCGATCCATATTGTTTAAAAATTTCATCCATAAAATAATTTCTCCTTTTTCAGATTTTTTTAATTCTTTCAAACTTTCAGGTAACATTTTCCGACTTGGAAAAAAGATGCCCCATGGGACAAAGAATACACCTCAGGCAGATACCCTGAGATTCATAAACAAGATTAACAAACGATATTCATAAATTAAACTTAATCATTTTGGGATTTTATTTGAATATAAAATAAAAAGATTTAAAAGACACTAATACTATACAACACAATCCGCAGTTTGTAAAGAGTTTTCCCAAAAAAATTTCCACTGCGCATACAAAAAAACAGGAAAGAAGTCTTATTTCGCCTTACTAAGCCAATTTAATACCTTATGGCCAATCCGAGAATACGCAGATACCCAAAATACAGAAAAACAAAAAAACAGAAGCAGGAAACCATTCAAAAACCACATTCTCAACTAAACTCCCCCAAACACACACCTAAACGTAGATTTTGGGAAAATGTAGTCAGACAGAGGGTGCGGTTGCAGTCGGGGCCTTGTGACGGAATTTCAGGGAGTCTTAAACATTCCTCCGATCCCAGCAATGCCCTGCCACGGATGGCAGGGCAAGCCGCAACCGCGCCATGGACGGCGCGTTTGCGGCGGTTGCGTCCACCTTGCAGAAACCTCCCGGAATGTTTTAGATTCCCAAAATTCCGTCACACAGCCCCGGCTGCAACCGCACCCTCTGTCTGACGTATACTTCTCCCAAAACTCTACTCCCTCCGCAACGCCTCAATCGGATTCAGATTGGCCGCCTTATAAGAAGGCAGCATCCCAAAAACAATACCGATCAGCATGGAAAAAATCACAGATCCGATTGCCGCCGGAATACTGATTGCCACCGGCATTTCACTGACTCTGGATATAATTTCCGCCAGTACAATTCCTGACACCACGCCCAGAATCCCTCCCATACTGGTAAGTACCGACGCTTCGGTCAAAAACTGCCCCAGTATATTGGATTTTCTGGCTCCGATCGCCTTTTTTAACCCAATTTCCTGTGTTCTCTCCGTTACAGATACCAGCATAATATTCATAACGCCAATACCGCCGACAATCAGAGAAATTCCGGCAATCCAGATTAACATACTGTTTGTGGATTCTCCCAGTTCCTGAATCTGCCTTGCCTGTTCTAACAAATCCTCCGCTTTATACTTAATCGTATCATCACTGGGGTTTAAATATCCATTCAGGATATTCGCCCCTTCTTTTCCGGCATTTGTCATATCATCCGTGGACGCTACTTTGATCACCAGGTTCTGCGGCTCGTCAAACTGATAGATAATCGGCCATGCGCTGTCCGGAACATAAACTTTTCCGGCAGAATCCTGTGAATAAGTGTAGTAATCTTCGATACTATTGATGACAGGTTCAAAATTCCTGGATTTCGCCACCGTACCGACGACTACAAAAGGTTCTTTACGGATTTCAATGGTCTTGCCTAACGGGTCTTCCCCCTGAAAAAGAGCATCCGCAGATTCTTTATCCAAAATCGCCACTTTCCGAAAATTCTTATAATCTTCCTGCGTAAATCCGCGGCCTTTCTGGATAATAAAATTGCAGGTATCAAAATAATTCTCATCTACTCCAATGACATAACCGCCGGATAATGTTGTGTTCAGATGATACACTCCGCCATAATCCTGTCTGGACAGATATAATGACGCATTGTCGACGTTATCAATTTCTTTCACCTGCTTTAACACTTCGGGACTGATTACCGGAACACCTGCGGGAACACCTTCGTAACCCATTTCATATGTCCAGTCCCCCTGATATAAAGCAATTTCTACCGTATTATCTCCCGAACCAATCAGGTTTTCCTTGATCTGTTCGTTTGTCCCCTGAATTGTAGAAACAATAGCAATAATTGCCGCAATACCTATAATAATTCCCAGCATAGTCAGGAAGGAACGCATCTTGTGGGACCAGATGCCTTTAAATGATAAACGAATATTTTCAAACATATTTTAAACTCCTTCCTAAAAGTTTTCTGCATCCACCACTTTAATTCCTTCTTTTGCGGTCTTTCCATAAGGGAATGCGATTCGATCTGTTTCCTGCAGGCCAGATTTGATTTCAATGGCAGAACCATACATTGTCCTTCCGGTTTGCACATACTGTTTTACCAGACGGTCCTCAGCATCTGCTTTTAAAACATAATAGCTGCCATTTTCTTCTCTCACATATGCCTTGTCAATAAACAACGCGTTGCTTTCCTCCTGATTGGTAGCAGGGGTAATGGACAGCTCTAAATAATCGCCGTTAATTAACCCTGATGCATCTTCAATATAAGCTGTAAACGAATAGTAAGATACATTCGGGTTTCCCTCGCCATAATTACCCCCGTTGTTTTCGGATGGATATTCCGATATCTCCATAATTGTAGCTGAATACATCTGTCCGTTATTCCAGGAATTCGCGGATATCTCCTGTCCAACCTCAATCTGATCCAGCATCAGTTCGCTGATTGTGCCTTCAATATACATCCCTTCCGCACCTGTTATTTCAATAAATGCCGACCCGTCAATTGGCGGATTCTCCGGATCTCCGACTGACTTTACGACACCGTCTATGGTGGCGAGCACCATGGCGGATTCCCTAGTCTTATTTAATTTATCTAATTCCAGTTCCGACTTCTTCTTGTCTACATTCAGCTTTTTGAGCTCACTTTCTCTTTCTGTTATTTCCTTCTTGAGCTCATCTGCAGTGTAAGTTTCCTCTATGGATTGCGACTCGCTTTCCGTAGTCTGAGTATTCTGATTCTGTGTACTCTTCTCTTCCGTTTCTTCTATGATAACCTCATCTTCCAGCCTCTGCTGCGTCGCAACAGACCACTTGGAATCATCCGCTACTGTATGCTGTTCTGCGCCGTTTACTGTCCAACAGCTGATTAACGTACCTTCTTTATAGCTGTTGCCGCTCCAGATCTCAAATGCAGCCACCTGCTCTTTTTTCATTAAATAGTTCAAATAAGTCCCCGTCACATAACACTCCTGCGTACATAAAAAACGATACGGCTGCTCAGGAGTTCCCTCTCCTTCATACGGCTTGGCGCTTTTATCTATGTAATTGTACGCATCACCGTCTTTTTTTTGCACCTGCATCATAACAATAGTAGATGTATTTTTTTTTGCTGTTGTGGTATTCTTCTTCGTTGTCGCAGACTTTGACGCAGTATTGTTCTTATTCGTAGTATTTGACACAGGTGTGATTTTTTTTAATTTATCCAAATCGCGCTGTGCCAGCTTAATATCATTCTCAATTCCCTGCAGCTCCAGCTGCTCCATTTCAATCTGAAGCTGTACGTCCGTCGTATCATAAACAAGCAGCGTATCACCGATATTGACAGTATCTCCCTCCGCTACCTTTACTTCCTCTACCGTCTTATCTTCAATATGAACCGACTGGACATGATCATTTGCCACATATCCCACACTGGTCATGTCGTCTCCCCAATATCCCCAGCTCAGACTGGAAACATTTCGTACCTCTGCCTGTGTATTTTCACTCTGATAATTCCGGTATGCATATACGCCTCCTGTCGCAGCTCCACCGATCACAGCCAGAACAACCGCCCAGATAATGAATTTCTTAATCTTTTTGTTCTTCAAGACAGTTTTCCCCCTCTCCGGTTCCTAATTCTGCAAAATAGCGTTTCCCCCCTGCAGTTCCTGCGGAAATTTCACCGTCAATGATGTTATAAACCTGTTTTGCGTAACTCGCAATATTTTTATCATGCGTGATCATCACGATGGTAACACCTTCTTCATTTAATTTCTGGAAAAGCTCCATAATCTGCGCGCCCGATTTAGAATCCAGAGCGCCGGTCGGCTCATCAGCCAAAAGAATTTTGGGGTTATTCACCATAGCTCTTGCAATCGCGACACGCTGCTTCTGCCCGCCGGAAAGCTGCGTCGGCATAAATGTCGCCCGCTCCTCCAAGCCAACGCGCCCCAGTGCTTTTAAGGCACGTTCCCTTCTCTCTTTTTTCTTCACACCTGCATAGCTTAAAGGCAAGGATACATTTTCCAGAGCCGATTCCCTCGGCATCAGGTGAAAACTCTGAAATACAAAGCCTATGCTGTTTAAACGCACATTCGAAAGTTCTTTATCTTTTAAAGCCAGTACATCTGTCCCTGCCAGCAAAAATTCCCCTGAAGTCGGCCGGTCCAGGCAGCCGATAATATTCATCAATGTCGTCTTGCCGGAACCGCTCGGCCCCATAATTGCAACATATTCGCCTTCTTCTACCTGCAGCGTAATATCTTTCAATACCGGAACCACAAGCTTATCCTGATTGTAGTCTTTAAAAATATGTCTTAAATCCAGTATCATGCAAACACCTCCGGCTGCTTATTCTTCATTGTCCCCATCATCCGAATCCGTATCATCTCCGTCTTCCAGATCAGAATCGTCCTCCCAGTCGGCATCATCCTCCCAGTCAGAATCGTCCTCCCAGTCAGCGTCATCTCCCCAGTCAAGATCATCCGTATCAAGATCGTCTGCATCAAAATTATCTACATCAAAATCATCCATATAATTTTCCGTATCAGACAATGCTTCCGTTCCGTTATCCTGATTATATAAATCAGAAGTATAATCCACTTCCTCCATATCCGTTACTGTCTTTACACCTTCGTAAAGTCCTTCCATAGGCCATGCAATCAAATCATCTTCTGTTAATCCGGATAATATCTCATACTCATCCAATGCCTCGTCGTACTCGCCTAATTCCACAATACGCTTCTCCAGCCTGCCATTGCCGTTGTCCGCCCACACATAAGCTGTCCCGCCTTCCGGCAAAACTCCATCATTTTCTTCCGAATCATAGATCATGTCCCCATCTTCCAAATCTCCCTCCGGATCATAGAGCATATCCCCGTCTTCCAAATCTCCCTCCGGGTCATAGAGCATATCCCCATCTTCCAAATCTCCCTCCGGATCATAGAGCATCCCTTCTCCATCCTGACTTCCGGTCGAACTAAACGACATTTGTTTTATACCCTGACTTCCCGTCGAACTAAACGACTTTTGTTCTATACCTTGGCTTCCGGTCGAACTAAACGACATTTGTTCTATACCCTGGCTTCCATTCGGATCAAAAGACATTTCTTCTATGCCCTGGCTCCCATTCGGATCAAGCAGCATTCCTTCTCCATCCTGGCTTCCATTCGGATCAAGCAGCATTCCTTCTCCATCCTGGCTTCCATTCGGATCAAGCAGCATTCCTTCTCCATCCTGATTTTGATCCGGATCAGAAAATATCCCTGTGCCTCCCTGATCGAAGGACGCTTCCGTATTTTCTAAAATACTCTCTGTTTCACTTTCCTGCTGATCTTCACGTACAATATAGCCGCTGAACAGCCATATCCCCTCTTTTTCTTCCATCTGACCGTCATTCAGCTCAATCAGAACATGCTGTCCCAGCATCAGTCCGTCGGCATCGTCCATTACAACATAAAACGGATATTTGCTGGAGGAAGACATATTGTCCGAATCTCCCATTGACATATCGTCATTTTCCTCACTTGGTTCCCCGGTATCCAGGCTGTCCACCGTACCAGTCCAGGTCAGTTCTTCATCTACCCTGGAGCGTATAATCACTTCTGTCCCGCTGGAAATCATACCTACATTCTGTTCATTTGCCATACCCTGTATGCGGTATTCTCCTGTCGAAAGAATCGTCATAAAGGCAGACGCTTCCTGATCCTGGGAATTCCCGTCATTGATCGATTTTACCATACCGGAAGCCGTACTGGTAACCTGGGAATTGTCTATTTTCTTCTGAACTTTATCCATTTCCAGTTTCTTGCTGGATTTTTCGTACTCTGCCTGTTTAATCTGCGTTTCAATCGTCTGAATCTGTGTCGTATATTCAAACTTGTCGCCCTCGGCCGCAGCATTACGCTCCTTAGTCAGTTCCTGAATCTGATTCCGGTAATTGCTGATCTCTATATCCTGGTTCTCAAGCTCCAGCTTGGCCTGCTCCAACTCCATTTTCAAATCTTCGGTATCATATGAAAACAAAGGTGTGCCCTCTGTCACCTCATCTCCTACTTCTACCAGTATCTCTTTCACCGTACGTTCCGAATCTGCATTTACCTCAACGGTCTTCTGCGGCTGCACAACGCCAGAATAACGGTTCTGCACTCCCGTTGCCGTCCCCATAATAGCCGAAACCTTCTGCACATAAACTCTGTCATTGCTGTCTTTCCCACCATTTCCCAGGAAATACCAGATCCCAACTGCCGCCGCTGCCGCAAGCGCTATTGCTCCCAATATAATCCCTGCTTTTTTTTTGCCCATTCTATCCTCCTGATTTATCGTTTAACCAAAATAATTTTGCCGCATGAAATATTTATGCCGATTCCACGCCCGTAACTATCTTATCATTATCTCATTATAAATACAAATTTTTTTTATTAAATTTTCCTTAAACCTTAAAATAGATATTTTTGTAATGATTCAGACGGTCACTATCCCGCGAGGTAGATTTGTGGCGTATGCATAAAAATCCCATCCCTTGCCAAAGCACGCCAAAGAAAAAGAGCGGTGACAAATCCCGCTCTTTTAGTTACCCTAACATCTGATTTTCTGTTGCAATGCCCAAAACCTCTAACCTGGCTTTTACCCGGCGCAATTGGTTGTTTCGCTGTTTGTCCCCTGTTTTCTTTCGGTCATCCAAAAAACTGTATCCCTTCTGGTCTTTAGCTGCATTCGTATACAACCGGAGGCTTTATCATTTTATTTCAGCGGATATTTCTCCGTCAGGCTCTTTACAATCACTTTCGCTTTCTCTGCCGCAGCTTCTCCCTCTTTTATCATTATGGCAATTGCTTCCGCAATCTGATCCATATCTTCTTCCTTAAGGCCGCGTGAAGTAACCGCCGGCGTACCAATACGAATGCCGCTGGTTACAAATGGAGATTTCGGATCATTTGGAATCGTATTCTTGTTGCAGGTAATATTGACAGAATCTAACAATTTCTCAACTGCCTTCCCCGTCAGATCAAACGGTGTCAAATCCACGAGCATCAAGTGGTTGTCCGTCCCGTCTGAAACAATCTTAATCCCACGATCTTTAAGCCCTTTACAGAGAGCCTGCGCATTTGCCGCCACATTTTTCTGGTATTCCTGAAACTCCGGCTGCAGCGCTTCTTTGAAGCAGACCGCTTTTGCGGCAATCACATGCATTAATGGCCCGCCCTGCGTCCCTGGAAAAATGGCTTTGTTGAAATTATACTTGTCCGCCGCTTCCTGGTTGCATAATATCATGCCTCCCCTGGGCCCGCGCAGCGTCTTATGCGTCGTCGTCGTCACCACATCTGCATACGGAATCGGGCTTGGATGGATACCGGCCGCCACAAGGCCCGCAATATGCGCCATATCCACCATCAATACCGCGCCGCAGGCATCCGCGATTTCACGGAATTTCTTAAAATCAATCGTCCTGGCATAAGCGCTTGCCCCGGCAATGATCATCTTCGGCCTGCACTCCATGGCAATTTCCATTACCTTATCATAATCAATAAAACCCTCGTCATTGACACCGTAAGGCACAATATGAAAATACGTCCCGGAAAAATTCACCGGGCTTCCGTGCGTTAAATGTCCGCCGTGGTCTAAATTCATGCCCATAACAGTATCGCCCGGCTTTAAAATAGCAAACTGTACCGCCATATTCGCCTGCGCGCCGGAATGCGGCTGTACGTTGGCATAATCGCAGCCAAACAATTCCTTTGCCCGCTCCCTTGCAAGCTCTTCTACTACATCCACGCACTCGCAGCCGCCGTAATAGCGCTTTCCCGGATATCCTTCCGCATATTTATTCGTCATAACGCTTCCCATTGCCGACATCACGGCGGGGCTTACCCAGTTTTCAGAAGCAATCAGCTCAATATGGCTGCTCTGCCGTTCAAATTCCGCGGTAATTGCGTCTGCAACTTCGCGGTCTACTGCCTGAATATCTTCTAATGTGTACATAGCTGTGGTTCCTCCATCTATTTATTTACATTTGTTTCTTCCCTATTATAAATGACTTGCCATATGTTTTCAATCCCGTATTTTACCTGAAGAAACGGGCATATATTTTTTTCTCTATCGGTACCAGGAACGTATTGGCCAAAATCAGCAGCACGGCCGCAAACAAATATGCTGCAATGACATTGAGCCAAATCATCGGAACCGGTTTTATCACCTGGCCAAATTCCCCATTGCAAAAGCCACTCCGCCATACAGGCAGAGTGGCCTTTTTTATTCAAATCAATTACATTTCATCCTTTAATGCAGCCGTCAAAGCCGGAACAATCTTATTCAAATCGCCAACCAGCCCATAATCTGCCACATCAAAAATCGGTGCATCCTCATCCTTATTAATCGCAACAATAAGGTCGGAATCCTCCATACCAGCCACATGCTGAATCGCGCCGGAAATACCGATTGCAAAATAAATCTGCGGGCGAACCGTCTTACCGGTCTGGCCTACCTGCAAATCAACCGGCTGCCAGCCGTTTTCTACAACAGCACGGGAGCAGCTAACGGTTGCGCCAAGCACTTCCGCCAAGTCATCCAAAAGCTTAAAGTTCTCTTTGGAACCAACGCCGCGGCCACCGGATACTAAGATCTTCGCATCCATAATGTTCGCCGTTGTCTTCACTGCTTTTACAATATTTAAAATCTCTACATAACGGTTATCCGGCGTAAAGCCCGGATTAAATTCTACGATATTTGCCTTTGCGCCCTCAATTGGAGCAATTTTCTGCATAACGCCAGGACGTACGGTAGCCATCTGCGGGCGGTTGTCCGGGCATGCGATCGTTGCAATAGTATTACCGCCGAATGCAGGACGTGTCATAAGAAGCTGTTTGTGCTTCTGCTCATCCTCTTTGCCAGGCTGCGCTACTAATGGGAAATCACCGATTTCAAGTACCGTACAGTCTGCGGTAAGTCCTGTTGCTACCCTTGCGGAAACGGTAGGACCAAGGTCACGGCCGATTGCCGTAGCGCCAACCAGCATAATCTCTGGTTTATACTCATTGATTACAGATGCAAGTGCATGTGCATACGGTTCTGTCCTGTATTCCTTCAATTCCGGGTCATCTACAACGATAACCCTGTCTGCGCCGTAAACAGCCAATGAATCTGCAAGGCCTTTTACATCAGAACCGATCAAAACTGCTGTTACGTCAGTATCCAAATCCTTTGCCAGGTCTTTTGCCTTTCCAAGCAATTCAAATGCAACGCCGTCTAATACGTTATCTACCTGCTGTGCAAAGACATATACTCCTTTATATTCTTCTAAACCCATTGTATTCACCACTTTTCCTTATTTTTATTAGATAATATGTTTCTCTTTGAACTTGCCAATTAAGTAAGCAACTGCTTCATCCGGAGCCAGATTTACTTTTTCTCCGACGCCCTTACGAACCTTATCGGATGCTTTTGCAATCTTGGTCGGTGATCCGGCTAAACCAAGGTTTGCATCGTCTACGTCCTTTAAGTCCGGCCTGCCCCATACGGTTACTTCTTTGTCATATGCATCAAAGATTCCGCCCGGCGTCATGTAACGCGGCACGTTCAATTCAGATAAAGCTGTGATTAAGCAAGGCATTTTTACCTTTAATTCGTGATATCTGTCTTCATACTGACGCTCTACGATAACGGAATCGCCGTCAATTTTAATGTTCTGTGCATAAGATATTACCGGCAATCCAAGGTGCTCTGCGATCTGCGGGCCAACCTGTGCGGTATCGCCGTCGATTGCCTGACGCCCTGTAATAATCAGATCGTAATCCAGGTTGCGGATTGCGCCTGCAAGTGTGGTGGAAGTAGCCCATGTATCGGCTCCGCCAAGTACTCTGTCTGTTACAAGGATTCCCTTGTCCGCTCCCATTGCCATAGCCTCACGAAGTACTTCGTCTGCCTTCGGAAGCCCCATGGTAACTACGGTAACTTCTGCACCATGCTCTTCTTTTAATCTAAGCGCTGCTTCCAGTCCGGCTTTGTCATCCGGATTCATGATGGTAAGCATTGCTGCCCTGTTTAATGTACCGTCCGGGTTAAACTGTACGCCGCCCTTTGTGTCCGGTACCTGTTTTACACATACAACTATCTTCACGGTATTCACTCCTTATAATTTTGTTTATGATTTTGACGTGGAGCCACCCGAAAATGCCTGGCATTTTCCGATACGCGCCATGCCCCCAAATGTCTGCCGTTCCCAAATCTGACAGGAACCGCGCCTATCTTAACAATGCGCCGGAAATTACCATTCTCTGAACTTCAGAGGTTCCTTCGTAAATCTCGGTAATCTTCGCATCACGCATCATACGCTCTACATCGTACTCCCTGATATATCCATATCCGCCAAAGAGCTGTACTACTTCGGTTGTAACTGCCATAGCGGTTTCCGCTGCAAACAATTTAGCTTTTGCAGCTTCCACGGAATATACCTTCTGGGAAGCCTTTGCCATAGCTGCTTTATATACCAGAAGCTGTGCAGCTTCAATCCTGGCAGCCATATCAGCCAGCTTGAACTGGGTATTCTGCTGCTGTGCAATAGAGCGGCCGAACTGCTTTCTCTCTTTGGTGTAGGCAACTGCGCGGTCTAATGCGCCCTCTGCAATACCAAGGGCCTGTGCAGCAATACCGATACGTCCACCGTCTAATGTATGCATAGCGATTGGGAATCCCTTGCCTTCTGGTCCTAAGAGGTTCTCCTTCGGAATTCTGCAATCTTCAAAAATCAATTCATAAGTAGAGGAACCACGGATACCCATCTTCTTTTCTTTGGTACCGAACGAGAAGCCCGGGGCATTCTTATCTACAATAAATGCAGAGAAATTCTTTTTCTTCCTGCCCCTCTTGTCTGTTACTACGCTTGTGATAGCGATTACGATATAAACATCTGCTACCTTACCATTCGTAATGAAGCATTTGGATCCGTTTAATACCCACTCGTCGCCGTCTAAAACAGCCTTGGTCTGCGCACCCTGCGCATCGGTACCTGCACCTGGCTCCGTTAATGCGAATGCGCCTAATTTCTCGCCGCTTGCCAGCGGTTTTACATATTTCTGCTTTTGATCCTCGGTACCATAGGTCAAAATCGGGTCAATACAAAGAGATGTATGTGCAGATACTACAACACCGGTAGTAGCACAAACCTTAGAAAGCTCTTCTACACACATAACATATGTAAGAGGGTCGCATCCCTGTCCGCCGTATTCCTTTGGAACCGGAATTCCGAGGAAACCTAACTTCTGCATTTTCTTTACTGTTTCCATCGGGAATTCTTCTGTCTCATCTACTTCCTGAGCCAGAGGTTTCACTTCGTTTTCAGCGAATTCTTTAAATAAAGATCTCGCCATTTCATGTTTTTTATCTAAACCGAAATCCATGATTCACATTCCTCCATGTCATATTATTTTAAAACAAATATCTGCCGCAACGGCGGAAAATCCAGCCGTTACGGCCAAACGGTACGATGCAGAAAACTACTGTGCATCCACCGGTGTCTTTGTACGATCTGCATTGTAAATATAGAAGCCCTTTCCGCTCTTGGCGCCAAGGTTGCCGCCGCGTACCATCTTGCGGATCAACGGGCATGCACGATACTTGCTGTCGCCGGTTTCATTGTAAAGTACGTCCATGATGGCAAGGCAGATGTCAAGACCGATAAAATCACCCAGCTCAAGCGGTCCCATCGGATGATTTGCGCCTAATTTCATCGCTGTGTCAATGCCTGCGATATCGGAAACACCTTCCATTTTAATAAACGCCGCTTCGTTGATCATCGGAATTAAAATACGGTTGACTACAAAGCCTGCCGCTTCGTTTACCTGCACCGGATTCTTGCCGATTTCTTCGGAAATCTTTTTGATCGCATCTACGGTTTCTGCAGGAGTATTCACGCCTGCGATTACCTCTATTAACTTCATGCGGTCTGCCGGGTTAAAGAAATGCATACCAACCATCGGACGGGTAAGGCCGTTGCCAATTTCCGTAATGGAAAGGCTGGATGTATTGGAAGCGAAGATGCACTCCGGCTTGCAAATTTTGTCCAGCTCAGAGAAGGTTGTCTTCTTTACTTCCATGTTTTCAAAAGCAGCTTCTACGATCAGGTCACAGTCTGCGCAGAGGTCTTCTTTCAAGCCCGGCGTAATCTTAGCGAGAATAGCGTCTACTGCATCCTGCGCCATTTTTCCTTTTTCCACAAGCCTTGCATAGCCTTTCTGGATCTTGGCTTTCCCACCGTCTGCCCACTCCTGCTTGATATCGCAGAGCGCTACTTCGTAACCGTCAACCTGGGCAAATGCTTTGGCTATTCCCTGTCCCATGGTACCTGCACCAATAACTCCTACTTTCATTACTTGATCCTCCTTAAAATTTATAATAATCTTAGTCTCTTTCTACGATGGTTGCGCAGCCCATACCGCCGCCGATGCAGAGGGTAGCAAGGCCCTTCTTCGCATCTCTCTTCTGCATCTCGTGAAGCAGCGTAACAAGGATACGGCATCCTGACGCGCCAACCGGATGTCCGAGCGCAATAGCGCCGCCGTTTACATTTACCTTGTCCATATTGAAATTTAAATCTCTTGCAACTGCGATAGACTGTGCCGCAAATGCTTCGTTTGCTTCAACCAGATCCATATCGTCAATAGTAAGGCCTGTACGTTCGAATACTTTATTTGTCGCTGCAACCGGGCCTACTCCCATAATAGTCGGATCTACGCCGCCAAGTGCGCCGGCAACCCAGGTAGCCATCGGCGTTACACCGAGTTCCTTTGCTTTTTCTTCACTCATAACAACAATTGCCGCTGCGCCGTCATTGATGCCGGAAGCATTGCCTGCTGTTACTAAGCCGCCGTCCTTGCCGGAGCAGCATTTTAAGCTTGCAAGTCCTTCTGCCGTTGTGCCAGGACGCGGACCCTCATCCTTTGCAAACATCACGGTTTCTCTCTTCACCTTAACCGGTACCGGAACGATTTCGTCATCAAATCTGCCTTCTGCAACAGCCTTCTCGCATTTCTGCTGGCTGTTTGCGGAGAATGCGTCTAATTCTTCGCGGGTAATGCCATATTTATCACATACGTTCTCTGCTGTAATCATCATATGGTAATGGTTGAATGCATCGGTCAAAGCGTCGTTTACCATGGTATCTACGATAGTCGCATTGTTCATGCGGTATCCGAAACGTGCTTTGGTCATTGCATACGGAGCCATGGACATATTCTCCATACCGCCGGCTACTACAATGTCAGCCTGTCCGGACATGATTAAGGTAGCAGCTTCATTTACGCATTTTAAACCGGAACCGCATACTACGTTTAAAGTAAATGCCGGAACTTCAACCGGAAGGCCCGCCTTGATGGAAGCCTGGCGCGCTACGTTCTGGCCCTGAGCCGCCTGGATAACGCAGCCCATCATCACTTCGTCTACCTGCTCCGGCTTTACGCCTGCCCTGTTTAATGCTTCTTTGATTACAATAGCGCCTAAATCAGCCGCCGGGGTATTGCTTAACGCGCCGCCCATTTTGCCGATTGCTGTACGGCATGCACCTGCTAAAACTACTTTTTTTGCCATTTTCTCGTCTCCTTATCCATTTTTTAATGATTCCGAAAGCTGTTAATTTTTTAACAATCATTTTAAAAAAAATAATTCCCCTATTCCAGCTTCTCCGATAACTTTTACTAAATAACAGTACCATATTTCCCCCATTATTGCAAGAAATATTTGCGTGTTGTTTGGGGCTTTTTTGTGAAGTCTGACAGGAGGAATAGAATGGCTGAGAGAATGCCAAATATGTCAAATGAAGACAGCACAGCTTTTATGCAGATTGAACTCCAAACATTCCACATGACAGAAAAAATCCCACACAAACTGCAGCGTATTGACAGCAAAACCAATATTCAAACACACTCCCATATCCTCTCCATCGCGCTATATTAAAAACCCTGAATAACGCAGCCAGGGAGCGGCTGCTCCCTCTGCCACAGCCGCTCCCTGGCGTACCTTAATCACACACCTTTTTAATAAAACACATGATTCCCTATAACAATTCCGTTTACACCGGAGGATGCTCTGCAGAAAAACAGGCAATTAACGTTTGTACTGCCGGAGAGCGCTGCCTGCGCCGCCCTGGTACAGCTGCCGGCCGCACCTCTTGAGAGTACCATGGCAAATCTTCCGCTTGCGACAGGCGTAAACTGCCCGCCCTGATAGATTACACCGGAAATAGTGTTCGGAAAACTGCCGCTTCGTACGCGGTTGACTACCACGCTTGCAACGGCCCACTGGCCTTCATAGCTTTCCCCTCCGGCTTCACATTCTACCAAAGCGGCAAGCATTGCCAGATCACTGGCATTTGCAGTAACGTTTCCGCCGCCTGACGGCGCGGGGGTATCCTGTTTGGTGTTTCCTGCGTCCCCGGTACTGCCGGCGGTTTTATCATTTGACGCGGTTCCCTGGGAAGCTTTTTTTTGCTCTGCGGCCTTTTTTTGGGCCTCCTCCTGCTTTCTTTTCTGCTCGGCAGCACGCCTGGCTTCCTCAGCCTTCTGGCGTTCCAGCTCTTCCTCGTAGGCTTTCATTTTTGCAATCTGCGTGTCGTAGCTGCTTACCTCGCTCTGAGCGCCGGATATCTCACCCTGTTTTACAGTGATATTTTCCTGTGTCTTTGCAATCAGGCTGTTTACCTCTTCTTTTTTCTGCTCCATGCTGTCCTGTAAGGCGACAAGTTCTTTTTTTTCGTTTTTTAAAGTCATTTTCTTCTCAGAAATCTGTCGGCAGGTTTCCTCATACTGGCCCAGCATCTCTCTGTCGTAGCGGTTAATTTCCTCTACATATTCTGCCTTGTTTAACATCTCTGCCATAGAACTGCTGCCCAAAAGCACGGAAGCCAGGTCTACGCCGCCTCTTTCATAGATAAAACGAATTCTGGTTTTCATGCTTTCGTACTGTGAAGCTTTTATGCCTTCGGCCTCTGTTAAATCTGCCCTGGCTATTTTGATCTGAAGCTTCTTTTCCTGAATCTGGTTCTCCAAATCGTTGATCTGAGCGGATACATCGGACAACTGCCGGTTAAATTCTGCAAGCTCGCCCTGCAGGATATCCTCCTGTTCCTTAAGCGCTCCGACCTTTTTCTGGGCATCTTTTTTCTGTTGCTCTAATTCACTGATTTTCTTTCCTGCTTCTTTTAACTTTTCGCCTGTCTGCGAAGCCGTTACATTGAAGGAAGCCGTCAGCACGACAATGCCTGCTGACAAAACTGCTATCCTAAGGAAAAAACTTCTTTTGTATCTGGCTGCCATAACGCTCCTCTTTCTTCTGTGCTGTCACCTAATACTATTGTCACTGTCCACACCTTAAAAGCTGCCTTTCGGCAAGAAGTGGGATTTCTCGTGGCTGAATGTGCATCCGCTGCCATGCAGCAGAGTACGCAGCTCAGATGTGGAAAGTAACAACTGTTACAAATTTTTACTTTTCTACAGTATAACTGATTGTTTTCTTGCGTTCAATATGCTATATTAATATTAATCAGTTTTTCCCCAAACCTAAAGTGTACCTTCCAGTGCCATACAGCAAAATGCACGGCATGGGCAACGGCATGGGCATAAGAAGCAACCTGAGACAAACCAAAAGGAGTGTGAAGATATTTTATGCAATTTGTAGAAATCAAAGATTTAAAACCTGGCATGCGTCTTGCAAAGCCTATTTATAACAAATTAGGGGTCATGTTGTACGACCGCAATACCAACCTGACCGCTTCCGGTATCAGCAGTATTGAGAATTTCAACCTGATTGGCCTCTTCATCCTGGAACCGGCAGAGCCGCTTCCCCCACTTTCCGAAGAAGAACTTCGTTTCGAGCAATTCCAAACCGTCTACATGTTCCAGATCCGGAAAATCATGCACCGTCTGCAAAATGACGATGAACCGGAAGGCTTTTCCGAATTGGTACAGGATATTTTAAAACATTATGGCACCTTGGATCATAAGATGCGTTTTACGCAGATTCTGCGCAGTTCTGCCGATTTCGTATACAAACACTCCATAAGCACTGCCATTCTTTCCGCTATGATGGCGAATGTATTGGGTTACTCGAAACGGGAAAAAGAACATCTTGTGACGGCTGCACTGTTATATGATATGGGGTATTTATTCGTGCCCCGCTATATTCTGGACAAAAAAGATACATTAACGGAAGACGATCGCCGCATTATCAATGAATGCCGCAAGAAAGGATTCCAGCTTCTCTATCCGGACACCAATAAATACCTGTTCAGCGCGGAAGCCTTAAATACGATCCAGCAGACACATACAATTCTGGGAACTGAAAGCACAGCTGCCCTGCAGGGCAAGAATTTTTCCAGAAATGCACTTGTACTTATCGTTGCCGATATGTTCGACCAGCTGACGGCTATGAATCTGCATCATCCACCCATATCCGAGATTGCTGCCATCCGGCAGCTCAGGCAGCAGCCGGATCGGTATAACGCACAGGCGATTTCCGCACTTGCCAATTGCATTCAGATTCTTCCGTCCGGCTGCAGCGTAGATTTGACCAACGGCGAAAAAGCGATTGTTCTGGTAGAGAATCCTGACAATTTCATGGCTCCGCTGATTCTGACTATCCGCAACAACAAGACCTACGATTTAAGCGATCCGGAGACTGCAAAGAAGATACGGATTGCAGATATTATGAAGACTATGGATAACCGAATTGTAGTAGACGAAGATACGCTCAAACAGTTTTCTTCTGATTCCAGACTTTCCAATATGCTGGTGCGCTATCAGGAACGCATGAAAAAGCGCATGGCAGAAGCCTTCGATTTCAGCTTGTTATAAAAATTTAATACATAAAACTGCCGCACATTAAAATAACTTGTGCGGCAGTTTTTTGAATAAATTTCAAGCTTCCAAAATTATTATTGATTCATTTTATACCCGCATTTCGGACACACATTGCCGCCCTTATAAGTGAACCCGCACCTAAAACAGCAAATGGTATCATGCTTTTCCTGTGAAAGGTACGGCAGCTTTCTGGACTCTGGCTTCTCCTGCAGATAACGAATAAATTCTTCCAGACAGTTCCCCCATGCAACGAGTTCCTTCTTCTCCACAGCATATGGAATCTTCATCCTGGTCCCATCTCCTAATTCCACCGACAGTCCCGTGCTAAAAAAACTGTTCTGCGAATGTATACGCCTGATATCTTCGATATCCAGTACATAAGCGCTCATCATCGTTCGGAAAAACAAATGTTCCGGCGTCAGTATCATACCTTCTTTTCCGGATCTGTCTCTGGAAGTATCCACCACCAGAATCGGATATTCGAATTCTCCGCAGGTTGTCCCGTAAGTTCCCAGCGCATATTCAATCACCTGTATCTCTTCCAGTTCTACTTCTTTGGTCATAATTCTTCTGGCCGGATAATAATAATACCTGTCGTATTCTTTGATCCTGCCTTTTAATTTATCTTTCAGCTTATGTACCAAAAGCTCACATTCATCCGTTTTCAATTTTATCAACCGCTTCTTTAACATCTCCAGCGCATTTGATTTTAGTTCCGGTAAAAAAACGCCTTCTTCAATTTTCCGGTAAGCTTCCATCACTTCTGCCGCAGACATCTTCATCGGATTTCCACAGATAGCTTCGATCGCCTCCTCATCTACTGTCCGCATCTTATTCTCAATCCGTTCCAGATAAGGAGCTAAAATCTCTTCTTCAAAATTTCCGCCTTTCAACCGCTCCTCAAGTTCTATAAGCCCCTGTCTGTCTGTTACACGGGCATTACGGATCATATGATTGATCTCCCGCTTCTGCGCCTGCTTCATCTTCTCACTCAAAAGCTTTTCATACGGAGCCATATCTACTTCCGGATACCCTCCAAGCCGTTTCCTGTAATCATGGTACTGCTTCATATCCATATGCTCCGGCATCTTCTGTATCAGGAGCTTGACCTCTGCTTCTCCCCGCTTTTTCTTCTGGACATAAAGCGGTTCTAAAATCGGGTTTTTTTCCTCTCCAGGCAGCGCCGCGTTTTCTATCTCCTGGACGACACGCCGTATTTTAGCGTAACTTTGTCCAGTACATCCAGCAGCTAATGTCAAAACGTGCTGTTTTAAATGCTGCTGCTCTTTTTTCTCAATGGCATTTAAAAACGGCTTTTTCTCCTCTTCATAAAGGCTGGTATCGCGCAAAAGTTCTTTTTTGAGTTCTGTCACCTGCATCGGGGAAAGTCTGTCCAATATCCCGCATTTTGCCTTATAGCGCTTCTGGGCGGCTTCCCGTCTGGTAGCCGGTATCTCTTTCACCTGTGCTTCCTTTGAACCTCCTGCGGATACATCCTTTTCATTCCTGTTGGTTTCTGCGGATGTATCCTCTTTCTCTGCTTCGGCGCGCTGCAAAGACAATGTATCCATTCCGGGCATTTTTGCCTTCTGTACTTTTCTGTTATGCACAGCTTTGGGCATAATCGGATCGATCCGCCGTTTTCTTACCTCTCTTTGCACCGTACCTTCTAACCACTGCACGCTTCGGGCCGGATAAAAACCCTCCTTCATCTTGGCCGCAATATCAGAAAGCTTCTCGTCTGAAATCTTGTCGATATGGTTGCAGAGTTCTTCTAAAGATTCCTCTCCGCTATCCGTATGCGACTGCTCTCTGTGTTTACGCGTAGCTTCAAATTCATTAAATTTGTAATTGGAAACACGGTCGCCTGCCTGCCCCAAAAGCTCCAGATAGTCTTCATAGGCATGCCAATCTCCGGAAAAGTCCATCACATATACGTCCCCTTCGGACAAAAGCTTCTCCGGCGCCGGCGTAAAAAAACAATTACACTGGCTGCAGGTATATGCCCTCGCCAAAAATACGCCCCCATCCGGCGTTTCAATCCGAAACTCTTCTCCAACCGGAAACACTGTCATATGCAAAGGCAACTTACATTTGGGGCATTGAAAACCCACCATATAAAAATTGTTCCCAAGCCTGTCCTTCTGACGCTCTTCAAAAGTAGACTCCTTCTGAGGGAAAACTGCTCTTTGGCGCTTCCAGACCAGCTTATGCCACAAACCGCCGGATTCCGCAAGCTCCTCCGGCTGTATCCCAAAATTCTCACCCTGTGCGTCTATGGCATGCTGCACAACGTCTTCATAGCTGATACGGATTCCGTTACTGAAAAAACGGAAATTCTCATGTGTATATCCTGGCTCTATGTCCAGTTCTCTTAACACACTTTCAAAAAGCGTATTGAGCTCTGCATAATCCTGATCTACTTTTATTCCCCGGATCAGTCCCCATTTTCCAAATGCATACAGCACCAGATTTAATACATTCTGTACCTTCACATGATCCTGGATTATTACCACGTCTTCTTCATTGACTGGAATATCTATTATATTTGTAAGCACCTTCCGGCTTTCAAAATTAAAGAACAAGGAACGCACTCTTCCATGAAGAATCAGATAATCCCCCACAACCACAAACTGACCTGACCATTCTACCGGTTCCTTCATCGTCTTTATCAGTCTTTCAAAGGTTACTTTCATTTCTGAATTCGTCTTCAGTATTATCATATTAATTCACACCTTTCCCTTCCACTATAACCTTGAATACAACTCCGGTCAAGTAGACTTTATAAACTTTTAATAATTCTTACACTCCTTGATTTTACAAGCTTCCCTGTTTTTTGTTAGCACTCATTTCTAAAGAGTGCTAATTTTCTATTGACTTTTCAAAATTTGCGTTATAAGATGTATTCCATAAAGAATAAAGAAAACAGGAAAACAGGAAAAGGAGTGTTATCAAATGGCAGACAAACATGGTAATTTATCAATTAACAGCGAAAATATTTTCCCCGTCATTAAGAAATGGCTTTATTCCGATCATGATATTTTTTACCGCGAACTGATTTCCAACGGCTGCGATGCCATTACAAAACTGAAAAAACTGGACATGATGGGCGAATATGAGCTTCCGGAAGATTATAAGCCAAAAGTAGAAATTGAAGTCGATCCCGATGCGAAAACCTTATCTGTAACCGACAACGGCCTCGGCATGACGGCAGATGAGGTGGAAGAATATATCAACCAAATCGCTTTTTCCGGCGCCAATGACTTTTTGGAAAAATATAAGGACAAGGCCAACGACGACCAGATCATCGGGCACTTCGGACTGGGCTTTTATTCGGCGTTTATGGTGGCGGATTCTGTACACATTGACACACTTTCTTATCAGAAAGGCGCTTCCCCGGTACATTGGGAATGCGACGGCGGCACGGAATTTTCCATGACAGACGGGATCAAAGAAGGCGTCGGGACGAAAATCACCCTCTTTTTAAACGAAGACTGTCTGGAATTTGCCAACGAATACCGCGCAAGGGAAGTCATTGAAAAATACTGCTCCTTTATGCCCACTGAAATCTTTTTAAAGAAGGCCAACGCCGAAACCGAATACGAAACGATTGATCCGGATGACAAACGCGATACGGACACCGTCGTAGAAACGATTATCGAAGAAGCCAAAACGGAGGAAAAAGAAAACGAAAATGGTGAAAAGGAAACGGTAGAAGTTTCCCCGCGCAAAGAAAAGCTAAAAATTGTAAAACGTCCGGTGCCGTTAAACGATACTATGCCGTTGTGGGGCAAGACGCCAAAGGACTGCACAGAAGAAGAATACAAGGCGTTCTACCGCAAGGTATTTATGGATTACAAGGAGCCGCTGTTTTGGATCCATCTGAATATGGACTATCCGTTTAATTTAAAAGGTATCCTTTATTTCCCGAAAATCAATACGGAATACGACTCCATTGAAGGGACAATTAAGCTGTACAACAACCAGGTTTTTGTAGCGGACAATATCAAAGAAGTGATCCCGGAATTTTTAATGCTGTTAAAGGGTGTGATTGACTGCCCGGATCTGCCGCTTAACGTATCCCGGAGCGCCTTGCAGAACGACGGGTTTGTAAAAAAGATTTCCGATTATATTACCAAAAAAGTGGCAGACAAGCTGATTGGAATGTGCAAAACAGAAAAAGAAGCTTATGAAAAATACTGGGACGACATCAGCCCGTTTATTAAATTCGGCTGCTTAAAGGACGAGAAATTCTGTGATAAGATCAACGATTTCATCCTGTTTAAGGATATCAACGATAAATATCTGACGCTTCCAGAATGGTTAAAACCGGTGGAAGAACCGGAAAACCAGGAAGATGCGGACGCTTCCAAAGAGGATACGCCGATTGTGGAAAATGCGGACGGTACCCCTGCAGACGACCTGGCAGAGGAAGAGCCAAAAGACGACCGCAGCGTGATTTATTATGTAACGGATTTAAACCAGCAGGGACAGTATATCAAGATGTTCAAAGAGCAGGGCATGAACGCCGTAATCTTAGACCATAATATTGACACGTCGTTTATTTCCCAGCTTGAGAGGCGGAATGAGAAATATAAATTTATGCGAATTGACGCAGATTTGACAGAATCCTTAAAGGAAGAAGGCGGCGAAGGGGATCTGAAAGAAGCGACGGATACGCTTGCTGAGGTATTCCGCAAGGCTTTGGGCAATGACAAGCTGACCGTGAAAGTGGAACGCTTAAAAGACGCCAACATTTCTTCTGTAATTACGCTTTCCGAAGAGGGACGCAGGATGCAGGATATGATGAAAATGTATTCGATGGGCGGCATGGGAATGGACGCTTCTATGTTTGGAGCAGACCAGACGCTGACGCTGAATGCAAACCACGAGCTTGTGAAGTATATTTTAGAACACAAGGATTCGGAGTATGCATCCGATTTCTGCGAACAGCTGTATGATCTTGCCATGATCAGCAACCAGCCGCTTTCGCCGGATGCAATGACAAAATTCGTGGCACGGAGCAACAAGATTATGATGCTGTTGACGAAGTAAGGTCTATACAGCAGAAAGCCAGCGAGAAAATGTAGTCAGACAGGGAGCAGGGTATGCTTTATCAGCATCCCTGCTCCCTGTTTTTCAGAAAACTTTCCGCAATCAGCAGATCTTCCGACGTCGTAATCTTTATATTCTGATAGCTTCCAAAAATCAGTTTGATTTTAGTATAACCGCTGTATTCCAGCACCATTGCGTCATCCGTAATTGTAACGCCTTCGGGGATTTTATTTATGATGCTCTGATAGGCATCTAATATAAGAGGATAAGAAAACGTCTGAGGGGTCTGGATCTGCCAGACGTTATCTCTTGGCAAGGTTTTCGCCGCGAAATTTTCTTTGTCCGCTATTTTGACAGTATCTTTTACAGGCATTCCTACGATGCAGGCCCCGTGAAGCCGAACGGCTTCTATGGATCGGTTGATTATGTCCTGGGTTAAGAACGGACGGGCGCCGTCGTGAATTAAGACATAGCGGCTGTCTGCGGCCGCAGTCAACCCTGCGTAAACGGAATGATAGCGCTCCGCACCTCCGGGAACAATCCGGGTTACCTTTTGAAAGCCGTATTTTTGGATAATTTGCTGACGGCAGTAGTCAGCCTCATTCGTGACCAGAACAATTTCGTCTGCCGGACTTTTTTCAAAAGCATACAGGGAATAATAGAGAAGGGGCCGTTCTGCCAGCAGCATATATTGCTTTTTGCAGGAGGCTCCCATTCTTTTTCCGCTTCCGCCGGCAAGTACGATAGCTGTTATTTTTTCTTTTTGCATTATCGTTCTCCCAGTTTCAGATTTGGTATGGCGTTCAGATCAAGACCGGCAAACCGTTCTGCAAGATAATCATAGTACGCAGCTGCGCCAATCATAGCCGCGTTATCAGTACAAAGAATTGGGGATGGATGATAGAAAGCTATGCCGTAACGTGTGCACAGCTCTTCCATAGCCTCACGGAGAGTTGTATTGGAGGCTACTCCTCCGGCAATGGCAAATTTTTTTATGCCGGTCCATTCCAGAGCCCTTTGTGCGTTTCCGACCAGTACATCAATCACAGCCTGTTGAAAAGAAGCGGCTACATCTTCCTGAACAATCTCCATGCCCTTCATCTGACAGCCGTTCAGGTAATTTAATACGGCAGATTTCATGCCGCTGAAACTGAAGTTGTAAGCATCGCCAGCAACGTGCGCCCTTGGAAACGGGATAGCGTTCGAGTTTCCATTTTTGGAAACCTTTTCGATTTTGGGACCGCCGGGATAGCCCAGACCGATAGCGCGCGCTACTTTATCAAAGGCTTCCCCCGCAGCGTCGTCCATGGTACGGCCTAGAATTTCATAAGTCAGGTAATCCTGAACTTTGACCAGATGGGTGTGTCCGCCGGATACAACGAGGCATAAAAACGGCGGCTCCAGTTCCTGACTTTCAATGTAATTGGCGCAAATGTGGCCTTCAATATGATGTACGCCAATCAAAGGAATCTTTTTGGCGTAACTGATTGCCTTTGCTTCTGCAACTCCCACCAAAAGGGCGCCTACCAGACCCGGACCGTAGGTAACTGCGATGGCGTCTATGTCATCTAAAGTCATTTCTGCCGCTTTTAAAGCTTCCAAAATAACCTGATTTATTTTTTCAATGTGCTTTCTGGATGCAATTTCCGGTACAACACCGCCGTAAATGGTGTGCAGCGCTATCTGCGAGGAGATAATATTAGAACGGACATCGCGCCCGTCTACAACGACGGCTGCCGCCGTTTCGTCACATGAGCTTTCAATAGCCAGAATACGGACTTCTTTTTGCTTAATCATTTTCTGCCGTTTCTCCTTGTTTTAACTGAAATGCCAGTATTTTCCAGTTTCCATCCGCATCCCTGCGCAATATATAATCCTGGAAACTCTTTGTAAAACCATCTTTGCTGCGTACAAAATACGAGCTTTCTACATAGGCACATTCAGCGCCTTCTATGGTTGCATATTTGACTTCATTGGTATCGCAGACGGAAGCATTGTTAATCGTCTTTTTCTGCCTGCGGTAGTTTTCGGCTTCCTGGCGCACCTGCTGGCTATACTGCTCTGCCGGATTGTTATCGGCCAGCTCCTGATCCATCAAAAGACGCGCCTGGTCTGTCAGTTTATCAAACTCCTCGTCTGTGTAGGACTCATTATAATAGCAGCACAGAATCCGATTATAAAATTTTACCACTTCTCTGGGGGTAGCAGGATAATTATCCCCTTCCAGCTCTTTTAAAATAACCTTCTGTACCTCTGATATATCCGTTTCCTCTGCCGTCTTTCGGTTCGAAAGGTAATAATATCCTCCCACTACCAGACTGATGCAGATAATTCCTATCAGTACATTTCTGATAATTTTCATAGACTATTCCTCCTCAAATTCCAATTCTACAGTACGCCCGTCAAAGCCAAGGCCCGCCGCGCCAAAAATAGCCTTTACCTTTGGCATATAGGATTCAGCACGTACTAAAGACGGACTGAAATGAGTAAGCCAAAGCTCTTTTACGCAAGCTTCCCTGGCCAGCTCTGCCGCCTCATAAAATGTCATATGCTTATACTGTCGTGCCTTTTCCAGTTTTTCCTCTTCCGCATACATGCCTTCGCAGATAAATAAATCCGAACGTTTCGCTGCCTGTACAATTCCCTGCGTCGGCCTGCTGTCCGTACAGTAAGTAACCTTAATCCCCTTCCGCGGCGCTCCAAGCACCATATCCGGAGTATAAACGATACCGTTTTCTTCCATTGTCTGACCATGCTGCAGCCGGTTCCAAAAGCGCTGCGGAATTTTCTGTGCTTTTACACGCTCTATGTCAAATTTTCCGATGCGCGGAATAGAAACGCTGTACCCATAACAGGGAACATTGTGATTCACGCGAAACGCATGAATCTGGTATCCGCACAGACTGATATCCTCTGTCGTTTCCGTCAGCTCTCTGTAATGAATTTCAAAAGGCAGCTCCGGCGCAATCACGCGCAGCGCATTTACCACACGTTCCAGCCCCTTAGGCCCTATCACAGTCAACGGCTCTGTCCTTTCGGCATTTCCCATCGTCAGCAAAAATCCGGGCAGTCCGCTAATATGATCCGCATGATAATGTGTAAAACACATGATATCAATCGGCTTAAAGCTATATCCCTGCTCCTTCATTGCAACCTGCGTCCCTTCCCCGCAGTCAATCAAAAGGCTGCTCCCATTGTATCTTGTAAGCAGCGCCGTCAGACGCCGGTACGGCAGCGGCATCATCCCTGCGGTCCCCAGTAAACATACATCTAACATATTTCCTCCTGTATTCTTTCTAAAACTATGACGAAAGATAACGGTTCAGACAATCTGCCCTGTTACTACGAAAGCGCATCGATCCGATTCATAATATACGCATCTTCCTTTGGCAGAATATAAAAATCTTTTCGGACTCCCTGACGAACAAACCCGTGTTTTTCATATAAACAAATTGCCGCCTGATTGGAAACGCGCACCTCCAGAAAAAAACGGCGCACGCCGTATGCACGCCCCTCCGCAAGAATGGACCGCATCAGCTGATCCGCTATGCCTTTTCGCTGTGAATCTGACCGGACAGCAACGTTGATAATCTCTCCCTCGTCTGCCGCCATATACAGCCCGCAATAGCCCAATACCACATCATATTTTACCGAAACCAGAAAGCAGGCATTTTCAAGCGGCAGCGCCTCTGCAAATCCCTGTCTGTCCCACGGCTGTGAAAATGAACCTGCTGCAATGGATGCAGCCTGATCCAAATCTGCTTCTGTCATTTTCCTAATCTTCAGCATGTTCTTTCGCCATCCTCTCCCGTTCTGCCTGGGAAAGCCGTAAATAATCCGGCTTATGCGCCTCTGCCGTAACGATGTTCCCTTCCATATAATACTGCATGGCCAAAGCTGCCAGTGCGCCTGCTCTCTGTTTGTTGACATGGGGCGGTGCAAATGTATAGGAAACACGGCACTCTGCCTCAATATACGGCCGAAATACTGCCACGCCGTCCCCCAAAAACACAGCCGGCTTTCCTATATGGTTTATTTCGGCTACAATTTCTCCAATATCAACCGCACACTGCTCTTTTATGACTTCCATTTCATTGCCACAAAACCGGTACAATCCGGTGTACGTCTGATTCCTCCTGGCATCCATCAACGGACATACCAAATCCCTGTGCCCTGCCAGATTATATGCAATCGCATCTACCGTCGGCACCTGCACCACCGGTTTGTCAAGCGCCATTGCAAGCCCTTTCACTGTGGCAGAGCCAATCCGAAGCCCTGTAAAAGAGCCTGGCCCTCCCGCTACGGCAATGGCGTCTAAGCTGCTTAAATCCAGCTCTATCATCTTCGCCAGCTCATCCAGCATAGGCAGCAGTGTCTGAGAATGTGTCTTTTTATAATTGACGGTAAATTCTCCCAGCAAATCCCCGTCACAGACTACTGCCACGCTCGCCACAAGGCCAGAGCTGTCAATTGCCAATATTCTCATAAAGATACCTCTGTTATAGTAATTTTACGATAATCAAACCCTTTTTCCAAATCTTTTTCTACGGTAATCTCCGTATGCCGCGGCGGTAAAAGCTCCGCAATATAATTACCCCATTCCACCATGGTAAGCCCTTCGCCATAGAAATAATCTTCATACCCGATTTCTTCCATTTCCTCCGGATCTGTGATCCGGTAAACATCAAAATGATAAAATGGCAGCCTGCCTCCCTCATACGTCTGTACAATCGTAAAGGTCGGGCTGCACACGGGTTCTTCAATTCCAAGGCCTGCTGCAATCCCCTGTGTAAACACTGTCTTACCGACACCCAGATCTCCGATCAGAGTATACACCTCACCCGGCTTCGCTTCCTCCCCCAGACGCCTGCCCAGTGCAAACGTCTCCTCTCTGGAGTTCGTTTCTATTACTTTCTGCATCATCTATTTCACCTTAAATCTGTATTTCGGTAAATGTTCGCCTGCAATCTGGCAAAGCACCCCGTACTCTCTTTCAATCTGTCCCTTTGGAATAATAAAAGCATTTATCCGGGTACTGTATATCAGCACATTATGCCTGGTCGAAATCATCTTATAAACCTGATCCCATGGCAAATCTCCCGCTTCGTCTTCCTGCGACGTATGTATCCCATCCGAATCCACACGATAATGCAGCGGCCGCCGCAAAACCTCAGACGCCATAATCTGCCGTTTCGAGTGCAGATAAAGCGATATCGGCAAATAAAGCAGAATCACGACGCCAAACACCGCATACAGTATGGTATACGTTATTTCTACCGAACCACGGGTCTTCACTGACACGAAAAAACATAAAACCGCTATCAAAATCGAAACAATCCCCTGACTTCCCGTATACGCATGATACATGCTGAAACAGTACATATCTTTGCTGTCTAATGTAATATCAAATTCTGTTTCCATGCTAACCTCCCTGAGCAGTATGGCCATTTGGCCGTTTCATAAGGCATCTCTTTGGTATATGAAAAGAGTATAGCATTGTTTCTTCTATTTCACAAGATATGGTTGAATATGAATTTCCAGGAGACAGTAAATTTTAACTGTTTACACGCCACTGTAACCATAGAAGTATACTTCGACATTTTTCTACAATTCTTCTGTAATCCGACAAATTACAGTTTTCTTTCCCTTTTGTTCGACATATTTTCACATTTGAAATGTCAATTCTTTTTTTCTTCTTTTTTACAATTTTACCAACTTTATTGTAAACCCACAAAACAAGCGTTCTGTTTTTGTCCTGGTTTTTAAAAATATAAACAACAATTTGCTTTCTTTTTTTGTGGATAAGGTGGATAACTTCGTGTATAACTCTATTTTTTCTATTTTTCGGCATTTCCGAAAGTGGATAACTTTCCACATCCTTCCACATAAAACTACACCCTTATTTTGACATTTTTCGACAGCAAATTACAATTTGTGCACTTTAAACAAAAGCTTCTGATGCATAACTATTTAAATTTTTGCAGGATTCAAAAAAACTCCTGCATTTTCCTGCAGTATTTACTGTCTCTGGCAAAGCTAAGACACTTCTGATTTCCGGCAGTATCCTTTGTATCAAATACCACAGCAGATATTCTATTCATAACGGTGTTTTACACTGAAGGAAATATCGGTTCAGAAGAAACATCCATACAAGTGATTGTTAGCTTCGTCCTATCGAATGGACAGCTATAGGAACCGTTAAAGGACAGTAAAAAAGGAATCCCTTCAGGGATTCCTTTGTATCTTAAAATATTCTGCGTACTGCTATAATTGGCTTATATCCTACAGAGGATGTTTTAATACCAGTTGCTTCTGTGCTTGCATGTACGATTGTACCGTTTCCTATGTAAATTGCAACGTGACCGCTGTAGCATACGATATCCCCCGGCTGCATCTCAGATGGGCTGACCCCGTATCCTACGCCTGCCAGTGCAGATGAGGAGTGTGGAAGACCTACGCCAAATGCTGCATATACTGCCATAACAAATCCGGAACAATCTGCACCGTTTGTCAGGCTTGTCCCACCCCAGACATACGGATTACCTATAAACTGGCATGCATAATTGGCAACTGCACTTCCGTTTGAACTGCCCGGCGCAGATGCTTTACCGGAAGATTTGGAAGAACTTTTCCCTGACCTGGCTGCGGCTGCACGCTCTGCTGCTTCTGCGGCCGCTTTGCGCTCTGCCTCTTCTCTGGCAAGACGTGCCTCTTCTTCTGCCTTGGATTCTGCTGTTACAAATTCAATGGACTTGCTTACATAATCATTGGATACATAACCTTCGCCTTCTTCGATGGCAACCTTCGTCCAGCCATTTTCTGACTCATCTGTAATCGTCAAATCCTCCTGATCCGGAACCATGCCTAATACGTCGGATTCTGTCGTAGGTTCGGTACGCACAAACAGCGTTTCCGTATGTACAGTCGCCACACGCCTGCTGACCTTCTTCGCCAGCTCTTCATCACCGCATACTACAAATTCACTCTTTACATATCCGGTCACATTACCGGAAGTAATCTTATACCAGTCTCCTTCTGTCTCTTCTACAGTTGCTGCAGAATTATTGTACAGCTTGCCGACTACGTTACCCTCTTCGCCGGCAGCATCTCTGACATTTACATAGTTGTCCACCTGCGCAATCGCAATATCCGCATATTCGGACTTCTTAATAGAAGCCTCCTCGGCCGCTGCCGAAACACAATCCGCTACTCTCTGTGATATCCCTGCCGACGCATTGATAAATTTGTCACTGTTATCCAATGCAATAGATGTAATCGCCGGCGCTCCTGCTACCGGGATATTGGCCAAAACCCTCACTGGCACACTGCCAAGCGTCATCGCTGCGGCCATACAGCATGCTGTAGTCCGAAGCATTCTCCGATTCAAATTCATGTAATGTTATCCTCCAAAATTTATGTATTCATTTTTAATATGTTACTTTGTTTTACGAAAGTATTAATATAATTACGTGGTCATTATAACAAATTGATTTTTTCCCGTCAAGACCATTAAGGAATGAATGTGAAAAAATGTCAGAATCTGGTTACTTTTCACACGCCAATGTTCCGCAAAGTTCGCAAAATCGCATCTTTTTGGGATTTCTGCGCATCGCGAAACGTCCGTACCCAGCTGCAAGGTAAACTGACAAAAGCCACCCCTGGACTCTGACGAGCCGCAGGGTGGCTTTGCTATTCTTTTAAAACGGTCAGCCTCTTGTACCCACAGGGCTTGATATGTGCGGCTGCCTGTTTCCACACTTTACTATCTCTGCACCCTGGCGCCTGCGCCGCCCATAATGGCTTCTACTTCTTTTTTACCTGCCATTGTCGTATCGCCCGGCGTCGTCATGGCCAGTGCTCCATGGGCTGCCCCGTAATTTACCGCAAGCTCTGCATCCCCTGTAGTCATCAGCCCATAAATCAGGCCGGATGCAAAAGAATCTCCGCCGCCGACACGATCCAGAATCTCAAGCCCCTTATAATCCTTTGATTTATAAATTTCTCCGTCTGCCCAGCAGATTGCACCCCAGTCATTGACGGTTGCTGTCTTTACGGTACGAAGCGTCGTCGCTACCGCTTTAAAATTCGGATAAGTTTCTGCCGCCAGATTGATCATTCTCTTATAACCATCCAGATTCAGTTCCTTTAAATTTTCATCATTTCCTTCAATTTCAAATCCGAGGCAGGCCGTAAAGTCTTCCTCGTTTCCAATCATCACATCTACATACCCTGCAATTTCTTTATTTATTTCCTGTGCTTTCGCCTGACCGCCGATGGCATTCCACATGGACGGGCGGTAATTGAGATCATAGGAAACAATGGTGCCATATTTCTTTGCTGTCTTAATAGCAGCCAGAACCGTTTCACAGGACTGCCCGGAAAGAGCGGCATATATGCCTCCGGTATGCAGCCACCGCACACCCAGTTCTCCAAATATATAGTCAAAATCAAAATCTTCCGGTTTTGCCTTTGAAATTGCCGTATTGGCCCGGTCTGAACAGCCTACTGCCCCGCGGATGCCAAAACCCCGCTCTGTAAAATTAATTCCGTTTCTGCAGATCCTTCCGATTCCATCGGTTTTCATCCATTTAATCAATGAAGTATCCACGCCGCCCTGCAGAATAAAATCTTCCATCAACATTCCCACTTCATTGTCCGCAAAAGCCGTAATAATTGCTGTATTCATACCAAAACATCTGCGCAGCCCTCTGACCACATTGTATTCTCCACCGCCTTCCCAGGCACGAAAACTTCTGGCCGTACGTATCCTTCCCTCTCCCGGATCCAGACGAAGCATAACTTCTCCAAGGGATACGGCATCATATTTACATTCCTGTCCTGATCTTACATTTAATTTCATCTGAAATTACCTCCTATGCCCGAATGTTCTTTACCAGTTCCACTGCCTCTTTTGCCAGCTCACGGATCTTATCAAATTCTCCATTTTCAATCAGATCCCCTTTTACCATCCAGCTTCCGCCGCAGCAGAGGATTTTATCACAGCTTAAATAATCAGAAAGATTTTTTGCATTGATTCCTCCGGTAGGCATAAATTTCAGCATGGTATAGGGAGCCGCCAGAGCCTTAATGGCCGAAACGCCGCCAAACTGTTCCGCCGGAAAAAATTTCACCACTTCAAGGCCCCGCTTTACCGCCTGCGCCACCTCAGAAGGTGTTAGACAGCCTGGAAATACCGGGATTCCTTTTTCCAGGCAAGCATCTACAATTTCCGGGTCAAATCCCGGACTTACAATAAATTTCGCTCCGGCATCTACTGCACGTATGACCTGATCTTTTGTCAGCACCGTACCGGCGCCCACTAACATATCTGGATACTTCCCGGCTATCTGTCGTACAGACTCTTCTGCCGCCTCTGTCCGAAAGGTCACTTCTGCACAGGGAAGCCCTCCCTCTGCCAGTGCGTCTGCAAGTGGCGCCGCATCCTTTGCATCATTTAATACTACCACCGGAACAACGCCAAATTCCCTGAATTGTTCTTCTATTTGTTTCAAACTTCTTTCCTCCTATCTAAAAAATAACATGTTATTTCAGGCACTGCTTCATCAGCTCATATACAACCTGCTCTTTTATGATCCAAAACTCATCTGTCACTTCCTGACAGAGTTCTGCAATCTGCGTCAAATCTTCTCCCCGGAATTCTATATTTGGAAAGAACTGCCACGGCCAATATCTTTGCATCATCCCTTTTATGCTCTTTATAAAATTTAAGTATTCCCATATCACCCTGGATTTTATACTTATGCCGCCTATATTGCGGTAAAACCATTTTCATCCGGCGCACACCATAAAAAGCGCAATGTAAAATGCCAGGGAAGCCAGTATGCCGGGCTCCCGGAATGGATACAATACATTTTGGCAGCTAATACATATATTCCTCAGCTTAATCTGTGGCTTCCTGGCCTGATGGGATATGTATAAAAAAGTGGTTCAAAAACAGAAAGGAATGAAATTATGAAAGCTTTTATGGATGAAAATTTTCTTCTGGACACAGAATGTGCCCAGAAATTATATCACAATTTTGCCAAACCCATGCCAATCCTCGACTATCACTGCCATATCAATCCAAAAGAAATTGCAGAAAACAAGCAGTTTAAAAATATGACAGAAGTATGGCTGGGCGCAGACCATTATAAATGGCGGCAGATGCGCTCCAACGGTGTGGACGAATACTATATTACAGGAGGCGCCCCTGACCGGGAAAAATTTCAGAAATGGGCGCAAACACTGGAAAAACTTATTGGAAACCCTCTCTATCACTGGTCACATCTGGAACTGAAACGATATTTTGGCTACAATGGACATTTAAGCGGAGAAACTGCAGAAGAAGTCTGGCAGCTGTGCAATGAGAAACTGAAAAAACCGGAGATGAGCGCACGGGGCCTGATCCGGCAATCCGGCGTTGCATTAATCTGTACCACAGACGATCCCATAGATACGCTAAAATGGCACGAAAAAATCAAAGAAGACACTTCTTTTGACACCATAGTCCTTCCTGCCTGGCGTCCGGACAAGACCGTCAATGCTGAAAAAGCTGAATTTCCGGAATATGTCAAAAAACTTGCGCAGGCTGGCGGCACCACAATCGCAACCTTTGAAGATTTCAAAAAAGCGATTTTAAACCGCCTGGATTATTTTCATGAAAGAGGCTGTCTGGTATCTGACCATGGACTAGATTATGTCATGTATGTACCGGCGCCTCCGACAGAAATCGAAACTATTTTTAAAAAGGCCCTGGCAGGAGTATCTCTGACCTTTGATGAAACTGCAAAATACAAAACAGCTCTCCTGACATTTTTGGGAAAGCAGTATCACCGCATGGGATGGGTGATGCAGCTTCATTACGGCTGTAAACGTGACAACAACCAGGCAATGTTTGAAGAACTCGGCCCGGATACCGGCTTTGACTGTATCAGTAACTATACGCCCGCCGCTCAGCTCACCGGATTTTTAAACAATCTGGCTACTGCAGGCGAACTGCCGAAAACAATTCTGTATTCCTTAAATCCAGCGGATAACGCCATAATTGGCACCATCCTTGGCTGTTTTCAGGATTCTGTGGCAGCCGGAAAGCTGCAGCAGGGCTCTGCCTGGTGGTTTAATGACCATAAAAACGGTATGACAGAGCAGATGACGTCACTGGCCAGCCTGGGAATCCTCAGCAATTTTACAGGCATGCTCACCGACTCCAGAAGCTTTCTGTCTTACACCAGACATGAGTATTTTCGCCGTATCCTCTGCGGGCTTATCGGAGGCTGGGTAGAAAATGGGGAATATCCCTATGATGAAGCAGCGCTGGAAAAGATCATCAGAGGAATCTGCTATAACAACGCTATTTCCTATTTTGGATTTGCGTTATAATATTTTTCATGATTTTTCAATGCAAAAAGCGAATCCAGAAACTATAAAATTTCTGAATCCGCTTTTTATTTGCTTCATTAGCATTTCTCATACCTTCACATTACATTTCAATCTCAAATAATCTTTCTCTGCATCATAATCCGTTACAGTCCTTTTTTGCGCAATCTTTCCAGTCTGGTAAATGCTTCTTTCCTTTCTGTTTGATCATCCTTATATAATCCATTCATGTCTTGCATAATCTGTAAAATATAATTTATTTGGCTCTGTTGCAGTGGCTCGTCCAGACGTACTGTTTTTCAAACGGTAGTATCGGAAGTTTGACCCTGTATAATACCCTCACAAATTCCGCATATTCAATATGCTCTGATAAATATCCAAACGTCCGAAGCCTTCCCTTCTGTTTGGGTAAAGCTGATTGTCTAACCTGCGCACTCCATTTATGATCTGATTCCTCAATTCGATGGAATTTATCCCCCTGTTATTCAGATATGCAATATTCCACTCCATCAACAGTGCGCTGGCTCCCGCTGCAATTGCAGTAGCCGCACTGGTGCCGCTCATACGATCCAGGCGGCCGTACTGATTCACAGTCAGGACATTCACTGCAGGAGCTGCATAGTCCGGCTTTATCACTCCATCTGCCGTATATCCTCTGCCGGATTCTAAATATATCCCATCTGTTACCGAGTCATATCCTCCAACTGCCATTGGAAACTTTGCATTGGAAGGCACCATCAAAGTCATATCCGGATTGGAACGTACAAAAAAAACATCTTCTGCCAAAAAAGATGAAATCGGCAGATACATATTATAGGTCCCGTCCGATATCCGATAGGGAAATACTTCGATAGTCCATAGCCCTTTCACCGGATTTTTAAAGTCAAAATGGATTAACTGTTCCCTGTTTCGTTCCGATCCCAGCTGATAATTAATCAAAACAGTTGTATTTTCCAATAAAAAACGCTGCCGCTGCTGCTGCCCGTTCCACACGGCAACCCTTGAGAGCACCTCCCCTGTCGGAGAAATAACAGAAACTGCAAACTGCTCGTAAGAACGTCCCCACAGTTCCACCATAAATCCCGGCATATCCTGCGTAACATTCACTTCCACCTGCTCTGAGGTATCCTCTGAAACTGTTCCGTAAAAATGATGCCTGGCGTTTGCCTCATCCCCAACCGCAATGCAGACGGCCCTGCGATACATAGCTGCAATGTCGTCCAGATAGGACGCCAGCCTGCCGTCACTGCCGCGATGACCCTGATTGGTACCAAGGCAGATACAGATCACCAGAGGCTGCCCACGTTTGTCTGCCAGATTGTTCAGATAATCAACTGCCGTAAAAATATCATTTTCCTGAAAAGCAACCGCACCATCCGGAATATAATAAAAATCCCGTAAATTTTGTTTTGCCGGTTTCAATTTTACAACTGCTATGTCTGCCTGAGGCGCCGCTCCGACAAATCCGTTTTCAATATCTTCGCTTCCTGCTGCAATTGCAGCGACCATCGTCCCATGGCCCACTTCATCACTCTGCGGCACGTACTCCCTGGGATTTTCCTGCTGCAGCGCATAATCGATCTCCTGGTTTGTATACTCTGTCCCATAAATAAACCCCTGCGGCGAAGGCCCCTTTTCCTCACTCTGATCCCATATCGCAACAATTCTGGTGCTGCCGTCTGTATTGCGGAATGCATTGTTCTCGTACTGAATCCCGGTGTCTAAAATTCCAACTAAAATTCCTCTTCCGCTTAATTCCAGATTACGCTGCGACTGCACCCTGGTGATTCCGCTTACATCTAACGCATTCTGCTCTAATATCGTAAAACACCTTGGAATATTCGCGTATTTGTACGTCCCTATTGATAACGGCGGAACTTTATCCCTGTTCAAATAATATACAATATAGCGGTTCGCAATTTTCTGTGAACAAAGACCTTCCCCGCTGATGAAATCGGTATTGACCGGGCTGATAATATCATAATAGTCATTGGAATATACCGCATTCTGGCAATCCATAGTTTCTCCGTCCATTTACTGTTTCTGTCAGTATATGAACGGGGACACTTGATTATGCCCCCTCTTCCATCACTCCCCGCATCGTGATCATCGGTCCGCCCTTCCCCTCAATATACTCTTTTGTAATCGTGACCTTGCCAATGTTGTCATCCTTGGGGATTTCATACATAATATCCAGCATATACTCTTCCAGAATCGCACGAAGAGCCCTTGCACCGGCTTTTTTCTCCTTTGCCTTTGCCGCAATGGCATGAAGCGCCTCTTCTTCAAATTCCAGATTTACCTCATCCATTTCCAACAGCTTCTGATACTGCTTTACAATTGCATTTTTGGGCTCTGTAAGCACTTTTACCAGCATATCCTCTGTCAGAGCTTCCAACGAAAACAAAATCGGCAGACGTCCTAAAAATTCCGGTATCATACCGTATTTGCGCACATCTTCTACCAGAACCTTGGTCAGAAGATTCTCGTCTTTGTCATGTTTATCTTTCAGATCCGCTTTAAACCCAATCGAAGCCGCCTTATTCAAACGCTCTTTAATAATATCGTCCAAATCCGGAAAAGCGCCGCCGCAGATAAATAAAATATTCTTCGTATTGACTGTAACCATCGGCACCATGGCATTCTTGCTGCTCGCCCCAACCGGAACCTCCACTTCTGCTCCTTCTAAGAGCTTTAACATTCCCTGCTGCACCGATTCGCCGCTGACATCTCTCTGATTGGTATTCCTTTTCTTGGCAATTTTATCAATCTCATCTATAAAAATGATACCGTGCTCCGCTTTATCCACATCATTGTCTGCAGCCGCAAGCAGCTTGCTGACAACACTCTCAATATCATCCCCGATATACCCTGCCTCTGTCAAAGACGTCGCGTCGGTAATTGCAAGCGGCGCATCCAAAAGCTTCGCCAAAGTTTTCACGATATAAGTTTTACCCGAACCTGTTGGTCCAATCATCAGCATGTTCGATTTCTCAATCTCCACATCCCTGCTGTCGTCCGCCGCCACCCGCTTATAATGGTTATACACTGCGACAGACATGACTTTTTTTGCCTGCTCCTGTCCCACAACGTATTCGTCCAGGCTTGCCTTTATCTTATGGGGCGCAGGAATTGCATGGATATCAAATTCCAAAGCCGGTTTTTCCTCTTTCTTCTTTTTCTTAATCTTCTGCGGGAAAGGCGAAATCCCCTGCAAATCAGCCAGATTGATCATACTGATATTTGGCATTCTGCCCATTTCTATCATATTGTCCATTGAAAAATCAGCGGTATTTAACGCGTCAAACATCCTCTGCATACAATCCCTGCAAATGCTCAGATTTCCCTGTATCCGTGTCATCTTCCCCGCCACGCTCTCAGGTCTGCGGCAAAGGCAGCAAATCTCATCAAAATCATCATTATCCGTTTCTTCTTCGGGTTTCTCCAATGTGTCTTTTTCTTCTGTTAAATCTACTTCGTAAAACTCCTGTCCAGGCATATTTCTCTCCTCATCATTTCTAAGTATCTGTTTCTTTCCCTTTCGGGCATCCCTTATGGCCATTCGGCCGTATCATGACGTATAAAGTATAAAACATCCATTCCTGAATCTCAATGTAATTTTAAATTTTTCACAGTTCTTTTATATTTTTTGATGTGATTCTGTTTGCACTTGTCTGTTGTCAACGATTTCCACACATCTTTTTCCACATTCTATCCACATTTTGTGGATAGTTTCTTTTTATTCCGTGGACAAGCCAGAAAAATTCTCGCAATTCACCAATCGATATCATGTGGATAACTGTGTGTATTTGTTTCATAGATTGTGGAATAGATCTACCTGGACAAAACTTCCCGCAAAATATCATTCACCATCCCCGGATTCGCTTTTCCTTTCATCGCCTTCATGGTCTGTCCTACCAGAAACCCGATTGCCTTCTCTTTTCCGTTATGATAATCCTCCACCGATTTTGGATTATCCCTCAAAACCTGCTCCACCGTACTGCGCAAAGCCCCTTCGTCATGAACTGTCTTTAACCCTTTCTCTTCTACGTACCTCTCTGGATCCACATCCTCTGCAAACACACGCTCAAACACCTCTTTTGCCACAGAACTGTTGACGGTGCCCGCATCTGCCAGCTCAATCAGTCTGGCCAGATTTTCGGGAGAAAACTGAATATCCTGCGCATCCATTCCTTTTTCTTTGAGAAGCCGTATCGTTTCTCCCATCAGCCAGTTTGAAACCTTCTTGGGTTTCCCACAGATCGCCGTCGTCGCTTCAAACAGATCCGCCAGCTTCTTTGTTCCGGTCAAAATTTCTGCATCATACAACGGCAGCCCGTATTCCGCCTGATAACGCTCTATTTTCTCTGTCCGAAATTCCGGTTCACCCGCCTTGATACTGGCAATCCACGCATCGTCTATCACAAGCGGCGTCAGATCCGGATCCGGAAAATAACGGTAATCCTTCGCATCCTCTTTGGAACGCATAGCATAAGAATATTCTTTCAAATCATCCCAGCGCCTGGTTTCCTGCACTACTTTTTCACCGGCTTCTATCAGATCAATCTGCCGGTTTTTCTCATTTTCAATTGCCCTTGCAATGGCCCGGAAGGAATTGAGGTTTTTCATTTCAGTACGTGTGCCAAATTCTTTTTCTCCCGCTTCGCGGACAGAAAGATTAACATCTGCGCGCATCGACCCCTCCTGCAGCTTACAGTCAGACGCACCCAGATATTGAATGATCAGCCGCAGCTTATCCAGATATGCAATCACCTCTTCGGCGGAACGCATATCCGGCTCAGATACGATTTCAATTAACGGTACGCCTGAACGGTTGAAATCTACAAAGGAGCAGTCCTCCCATTCGTCATGAATGAGCTTTCCGGCATCCTCTTCCATATGGATTTCGTGGATTCCAACGTACTTTTTGCCGCCTCCTTCGGTTTCGATTTCAACTCCGCCGTTGCGGCAGACAGGCAGATAAAGCTGGGAAATCTGATAATTCTGCGGGTTGTCCGGATAAAAATAATTTTTACGGTCAAATTTGCAGTTTCGGGTAATTTCGCAATTCGTTGCAAGACCGACTGCCACCGCATATTCCACCACTTTTTTGTTCAGTACCGGAAGCGAACCGGGCATTCCGGTACAGACCGGGCAGGTATGGGTATTCGGAGCCCCTCCAAATGCTGTAGAACAGCCGCAGAATATTTTTGTTTTCGTCGCCAGTTCAACATGTACTTCTAAGCCGATTACCGTTTCGTATTGTTTGCCCATTTTACTGCCCCCTTCCTTATTTGTGAATCCCACTGGCAATGGGACTGTGCTGATATGCTCTGGTACGTTCAAAAGTATATGCGGCACGTATGATTTTTTTCTCCGCAAAACAGTCTCCAATCAGCTGTAAACCGATGGGCAGGCCGTTCTCATCCGTTCCGCAGGGAACGGATATACCCGGCAGCCCCGCCAGATTCACAGATATCGTGTAAATGTCACCTAAATACATCTGCATTGGATCGCTTAAGCTTTCACCCAGTCTGGGCGCTGTAGACGGAGAGACTGGACTTAAGATTACATCATAGCTGGCAAAAGCCTTATCAAATTCCTGTTTGATTAATGACTTTGTACGGAGCGCTTTCAGATAATAAGCGTCGTAATAACCGGAGCTTAAAACGAAGGACCCCAGCATAATCCGGCGTTTTACCTCCGGGCCAAAACCTTCAGAGCGGCTTTTTTTATATAAATTATGCAGCCCTTCGTATACATCCGTACGATAGCCGTATTTGATGCCGTCAAAACGTGCGAGGTTGGAGCTGGCTTCTGCACAGGCAATGACATAATAAGCCGGAATCGCATATTCCACCAGACCAAGGTCAAATTCTTCCACAACAGCGCCTCTGTCCTCTAAGGTTTGCGCCGCCGCAAGAACAGCTTCTTTTACGGCGGGGTCCAGTCCTTCCCCCAAATAACCCGCCGGAATGCCGATTTTCATACCGGATACATCTTCTTTTAATGCAGAGGTAAAATCCAAATCCTCACGTTTCACAGAAGTCGAATCCTTGCTGTCGTAAGATGCAATGGTTTCCAGGATTGTGGCACAGTCCGTCACATCCTTTGCAATCGGGCCAATCTGATCCAGGGAAGAACCATAGGCAATCAGTCCATAACGGGATACTGTCCCATAGGTAGGCTTTATGCCGGTAACACCACACAATGAGCTGGGCTGCCGGATAGAACCTCCTGTGTCTGAACCCAGCGCATACAAGCATTCCTCCGCTGCTACCGCCGCGCATGAGCCGCCCGAAGAGCCGCCGGGAACGCGCGCTGTATCCCAGGGATTTTTCGTCGGGCCGAAATAAGAAGTTTCCGTAGTGCTTCCCATGGCAAATTCATCCATATTTGTCTTTCCAATAATTACCGCCCCCGCAGCCTCTAAATTCTTTACTGCTTCCGCTGTATAAGTCGGAATAAAATTGTTCAGTATTTTCGAGCTGCAAGTGGTAAGCAGATCCCTTGTGCATAAATTATCTTTGACAGCAACCGGAACACCCGCAAGCGCCCCTTTTAAACTGCCTTCGTCAATCTGTTTCTGTACCTCTTTTGCACGTTTTTTCAAACCTTTTTCATCTATTGTTACAAATGCATGAATCTGTGGCTCTTTTTGCCGAATAGAAGAAAGCGCCGCTTCTGCGGCTTCCATTACCCCGACTTCCCCTGTCTTTATTTTTTTGCCTAATTCTACAGCTGTCAGACTTGTAAGACTCATATTCTCCCTCCTATCCCTTCGTATCGTGGCGCGGCGTTTCATCTGCAATCGTCCGCGGCACCTTAAATCCGTCGCCTGCCTGTTCGGGCGCATTGGCAAGCGTATCCCTGCTGCCGTCGCCGTTTGTCACCACATCCTCCCGAAATACATTGTTTACCGCAAACACATGCGACATCGGTTCGACTGCCGAAGTATCCAGTTCGTTTAATTTATCAATATAATCCAGCATTTCGCCCATATCCTTTTTGGCGCTCTCTTTTTCTGACTCCGAAATCTCAAGTTTTGCCAGAATTCCTACATATTCAATTATTTCATCTGAAATGATATTTGCCATCATGACCTCCTAATCCCGCACCTTAATGTGCACCTCCCGCAGCTGCTGTTCTGTTACCGTTCCCGGCGCGCCGCACATCAAATCCTCTGCGCCTGCGTTCATCGGATAAGCAATCACTTCCCGAATATTATCCTCGCCGCACAGTAACATAATCATCCGGTCTACCCCCGGCGCCATACCCGCATGCGGCGGCGCACCATATTGAAATGCGTTGTATAATGCTCCGAATTTCGCTTTTAAAACCTCCTCATCATAGCCCGCAATCCCAAATGCTTTTATCATCACCTGCAAATCATGGTTGCGGACTGCACCGGAAGAAAGCTCTATGCCGTTACATACAATATCGTACTGATATGCCAGAATTTCAAGCGGATCTTTTGTTTCCAATGCCTCAAGTCCTCCCTGCGGCATAGAAAACGGGTTGTGGGTAAAGCCGATTTTATTTGTATCCGGATCTTTTTCAAACATAGGGAAATCATTTATATAACAGAAACGAAATGCCTTTTTCTCTGTAAGCTCCAGCTTTTCACCCAGCTCTGTACGGATTTGACCTGCATAATATGCAGCCTTCTCTTCTCTGTCGGCAATAAAGAAAATCGTATCGCCTGCTGAAAGATTTGCAAGTTTCGCAAGTTCATCCTTCAAATCTTCCGGAATAAACTTATCAATCGGCCCCTTGTAAGAGCCGTTCTCCATCACTTCCAGATAGCCAAGCCCTGCCATGCCGATTTTGGTTGCAAATTTTAACAACTTCTCGTGAAAGCCGTTTGACATTTTGGCGTGAACGCGGATGGCGCGCACTGTTCTTTTTAAAAACGGCTTAAAATCACATTTTTGAAAAAAATCCGTCACATCCATAATCCGAAGCGGATTCCTCAGATCCGGTTTATCTGTACCAAATTCCAGCATCGCCTGCCTGTAGCTGATGACCGGAAAAGGCGCCGCCGCCACCTCATAATCCTCCGGCGCAAATTTTTCAAATACTGCTGTCAAAACCTCTTCGCCAACTGCAAACACATCTTCCTGCGTGGCAAAACCCATCTCAAAATCCAACTGATAAAATTCTCCCGGCGAGCGGTCTGCCCTGGCGTCCTCATCGCGGAAGCACGGCGCAATCTGGAAATATTTATCAAAGCCGGACACCATCAAAAGCTGTTTATACTGCTGTGGCGCCTGCGGCAATGCATAAAATCTGCCTTTGTATTTGCGCGAAGGCACAATGTAATCCCTGGCGCCCTCCGGCGACGACGCGCAAAGAATCGGCGTCTGGATTTCCAAAAAACCCAGTTCTGTCATTTTCTGCCGCAAATATGCAATCACTTTGGAGCGGAAAATGATGTTATCCTTTACTTTCTGGTTGCGCAGATCCAGATAACGGTATTTTAAGCGCACATCCTCTCTGACCTCTTTACTGGCCTGTATTTCAAACGGAAGATTTTTATAAACATCTCCTAAAATATGAATTTCCTGCGCATTAAGCTCAATCGTTCCAGTTGGAATTTTCGGATTATAGGTTTCTTCATCACGTTTTTCCACGATCCCCTGAATCGAAAGCACCTGCTCCTTACGGATACCCCTTAACAGCTCCCCGTTGCGGAGAACCACCTGCATGACGGCATACATATCTCTCAAATCAAGAAAAGAAACCCCGCCGTGATCCCGGATATTTTCTACCCATCCGGCCAGCCGGATCTTTCTGCCGATATCGGCCTCGCTCATTTGGTCCAATGTTGCATCTCTGTAAATGTTACTCATAAAAATTCTCCTTTCTGAGCTATTCCGGGGAATTATTTTCCTATAGATCGAAATCTCCTATATCACAAAAAACGCCCCGGAATACGTGTATAGTATTCCGGGGCGAATAATCGTCTTATCCGTGGTGCCACCCGCATTGGAACATAACAAATATAACTGTTATCTTCCCACTCTATGTGCTTAACGCGCACGTACGTACTGACCTACCCCGTGCGGCTGCCGCCTGCCCGTATTCAACCAGTCTGCTCCGGAGTGTTCCCGCTGACCTCTCTTCCGAACAACGCTCTCAGTCGGTGACGTTGTATTCCTGTCGGCGCCTAAAATCAGGAGTCTCCTTCATCGCTTTACTTCTTTATTTTGATAAAGTTATACCATAACTTTTTTTAAATTGCAAGTTTTTTATTTTAATCCTGCAAGTGACAGCTGATTTTGGGATTCCATACAAGCCTTATCAATGCCCTTTACCGGGATTAGATGTATTACCTTTCTTTATTTTATGTTCATAAACTTCCGCTGCATTTTTCATTATCTTACCCGTATAGCAAGATGCCATCCATGATAGCAAACATTCTGTCTACGTGCTCTTCTTCTATGATAAGCGGCGGTACGAAGCGAAGTACATCCGTACCTGCTGTAATCAGAATCAGACCCTTTTCCAGAGCTTTCTTCGATATTTCTCCCACCGGGACGGCGGGAGAAAGCTGTAACCCCTGCATCAGGCCCATGCCACGGTGGGCAATAATGCAGCCATGTTTATCCTTGAGTTCATCCAGACGATCCCACAGATAATCTGCGATTTTTTGTACATGAGATGTAATTTTATCGCGTTCCATAATTTCAAATACAGCGCTTACGGCTGTACCGGCAAAAGGATTGCCGCCGTATGTAGTTCCGTGATCGCCCGGAATCAGGGACTTTTGCGCTACGCGTTCCGTCAGCAAAAATGCGCCTACGGGAACGCCGCAGCCAAGGGCTTTTGCAGCGGTCATAATGTCCGGTTTTATGTTATAGTTCTGCCATGCGAACATTTTACCGGTTCGGCCCATACCGCACTGGATTTCATCTAAGATTAAGAGGATGTCTCTTTCCTTACAAAGTTCCGCGACTCCTTCGATAAATTCTTTTGTAGCAGGATAAATGCCGCCTTCTCCCTGTATGGTTTCCATGATAACGGCACAGGTTTTTTCACTGACCTGAGCTTTGACGCTGTCTAAGTTGTTGAATTCGGCGAAGCGGATGCCGGGCAGCAGCGGTTCAAAGGGTTCCTGGTAGTGTTTGTTGCCAGTTACAGAAAGTGCGCCCAGGGTTCTGCCGTGAAAAGACCCCTTCATGGCTATCATTTCGTGGCCCGCATGGCCGTCCCTTGTATAAGCGTATTTTTTAGCTGCTTTAATAGCGCCCTCTATCGCCTCTGCACCGCTGTTAGTAAAAAACACACGATCCATTCCACTGGCTTTTTTGATCAACTCTGCGGCTTTGATAATCGGCGGATTGTAATAGAGATTGGATGTATGCAGCAGCATATCTACCTGAGTCTTTAACGCTGCTTTGTATTCTTCGTTACCGTAGCCCAGTGCGCAAACTGCAATTCCGGCTGCAAAATCCAGATATTTTTTTCCGTTCGTATCAAATAAATAAACATCCCTGCCCTTTTCCAGCACAATGCCGTAACGGTTGTAGGTATGCAGCAGATCCAGTTCCGCCCGTTCCATATATCCTAAGTTATCCATGATAATATTTCGTCTCCTTTTCTCCTATAATTGCAGTGCCGATACCCTTATTGGTAAAAATTTCTAACAGCAGACAATGCGCAATACGCCCGTCTAAGATATGTACTCTGGAAACGCCGTTCTCAATGGCTTCAATACAGTTGTTCAGCTTCGGCAGCATACCTCCGCCGATATTGCCGTCTGCAATCAGATTTTTTGCTTCAGAAATCGAAAGCTCTGAAATCAGTGTGGATTTGTCCTCCGGATCCTTGTACACGCCTTCAATATCCGTCAAAAATGCCAGCTTCTCTGCGTTTACCGCACGGGCAATGGCGCAGGCGGCATCGTCTGCATTGATGTTGTAGGTGTCATATGCATCGTCAATTCCGATGGGACAGACAATCGGCAGAAAGTCTTTTTCCAGAAGATCGTAAAGAATTTTGGGGTTGACCTCTTTGATTTCGCCGACATACCCAATGTCCTGTCCTTTAGAATATTTTTTGTCTACACGTAAAAGACCGCCGTCCTTGCCGCTGATGCCGACTGCAAGCACCCCCAGCTGTTCTACCAGCTGTACCAGGGATTTATTGACGCGTCCGAGCACCATTTCTGCAATTTCCATCGTGGCTTCATCCGTTTTGCGAAGCCCGTTTACAAATTCCGGCTCCATGCCGACCTTCCCGACCCATTTACTGATTTCCCTGCCGCCGCCGTGTACGATAATCGGCTTAAAGCCTACCAGTTTAAGCAGCGTAACATCCTGAATGACCTGACGTTTTAATTCTTCGTCCACCATGGCGCTGCCGCCGTATTTCACAACAATGATTTTACGGTTAAATCTCTGAATGTAGGGTAAAGCTTCGATCAAAACCTCAGCTTTCCCCATGATTTCCTGCATTGCATTTTGTTCCATTATTCTGCTCCTTTTTTCTATGTATATTGTTGTGGTAAAAACATATGTGGCTGGCAAATAACCTGTCCGTTTTCATACCAAACCTCCATGCCATTTGGCACTATTAAGGATACCCTAAAGGATACCTCTATGCCATTCGGCAATAATAAAGAAACCCTCCTTGAGCTTGCCAAAAACGTAGTCATACAGCCCCCTGACTTCCACCCAAATGGATCACTAAGACCGATAATCCGCATTGATCTTCACATAGTCATACGTCAAATCGCATCCCCATGCCGTCGCCTCATATTCTCCCATCTTCACATCCGCAATTGCCGTAACCTCCGGTTCCGACAAAATCTTCGTAGCCATCTCCTCACTGTAATCCAGAGCCACGCCATTCTCTATAATCTGCATCCTGCCTGCCGCACTCTCAAAAAACAAATCCACCTTCTGCGGATCAAACTGCACGCCGGAATACCCCATTGCACACAGGATTCTGCCCCAGTTTGCATCATGCCCATATATCGCTGCTTTCGTCAGATTCGACGTAATCACCGCTTTACTCAAAACTCTGGCATCCTCTTTACTTTTCGCTCCGGTTACTTTGACTTCAAACAGGGCTGTCGCGCCTTCTCCGTCTCCTGCCATCTGCTTTGCAAGCGCCGTATTCACCTCATTCAAAGCCTTCTTAAACGCCTCATAATCCTCATTTCTTTCCGTAATTACCGGATTCTTCGCCGCCCCATTTGCCAGCAGCAGCACCGTATCATTCGTCGAGGTATCCCCGTCCACAGAAACCATATTATAGGTATCCACAATATCCTCCCGCAGCGCCTCGCACAAAAGCTCCTTCGAAATCGCCGCATCCGTCGTAAGAAATCCCAGCATCGTACACATATTCGGATGAATCATTCCCGATCCCTTGCACATACCGCCGACGGTGACCGTCACACCCCCTGCTTCAAACGATACCGCCGCTTCCTTTTCATGCGTATCCGTCGTCATAATCGCCCTGGCCGCTTCCTGTCCCGCAGCCCGGCTGTCGCTTAAACACGGCGCCATGGCAGCAATCCCATCCGCAATCTTTTCCATCGGAAGCTGCTGTCCAATCACGCCCGTTGACGCCACGCAGACCGAATCCGCCGGAATTTTCAAAAGCTCTGCTGCCTTTTTGGCCGTCTGCCTGCAGCAGGAAAGCCCTTCTTCTCCTGTACAGGCATTGGCAATTCCCGCATTGATTACCACCGCATGAACCGCTGCACTTTCCTTTACGATTTTTTTATCCCACTTTACCGGCGCCGCCTGTACCACATTTGTCGTAAACGTTCCCGCCGCCACGCAGGGAATCTCGCTGTAAATTAACGCCATATCTTTCCTGTTTGTATATTTAATCCCTGCCGCTTTAGATGCTGCCGAAAATCCCTTTGCCGCGGTCACGCCGCCGTGTATTTTTTCCATGCCTTCCTCCTCTATCTTTCATTAAATTTTGTAATGTTTTCTTCATTTAACGTAAAATCATAATAATTCAAATCCTGTCTGAATGTCCAGCCTACGCTTTTCCAGAACTGATTCCCGACCTCATTGTCCGCAAATGCAATCAGGCAGACCTTGTTGATCCGCTCCACCTGCAGCGCCTTCATTGCAGCCACCGCCATAGCCTTACCAATTCCATGCTTACGGTATCCTTCCTCTACACAGACATGGTAAAAGCAGCCGCGCCGCCCGTCATGCCCGCACAAAATCGCACCAACGATTCCTCTATCCGTCTCCGCTACGATACTCGTCGTCGGATTGCGCCGCAAGAACCGCTCCACGCCTTCCTTCGAATCGTCAATGCTGCGGATGCCAAAGCCCTTTATTCCCATCCACAGCCTGTATACGTTCGCGTAATCCTCCATCTGCATTTCCCGGATTTTAAAATCCATCGTATCCTCCATCTTTCTGTGTTGTTATTCACGGCTCATAGTATCGTTCGCAGCTACAGTTCGTATCAGAGCCGGTCCCATCACGGAAACATCGGAACCAGCTTTAACCCTTCCGCTTCATCCTCTCCAAACAGCAGATTCATATTCTGCACTGCCTGGCCTGCCGCACCTTTTACCAAATTATCCAGCGCACCCATTAGAATCACGCGCCCGGTTCTCTCATCTATTTTAAAATTCACATCTACATAATTGCTGCCCTCCACCCATTTTGTTTCCGGACAGTCATCCTCATCCAAAAGACGCACAAACTGCTCTTTTGCAAAATACTTCTCATACGCCGCCCGCACCGTTTCACTGGAAACGCCTTCCTTTAGCTTCGCGTATTCCGTCACTAAAATTCCACGGTTCATCGGTACCAGATGCGGAGTAAAATTCACCAGAACCTCTTTCCCGGCCGCATAGGTAAGCTGCTCTTCAATCTCCGGCGTATGCCTGTGGCTTGCTACTCCATATGCCTTGATATTTTCATTTACCTCGCAGAACAGATTCGGCACCTTCGCGCCTCTTCCTGCCCCCGACGTCCCCGACTTCGCATCAATAATCAGCGTATCTGTATCAATCAGCCCTTCCTTCACAAGCGGATAAGCCGTCAGAATCGAACAGGTCGTATAACAGCCCGGATTTGCCACAAGCCGCGCCACCTTCACCTTTTCCCGGTTAATTTCACAAAGTCCGTATACCGCCTCTTGTATCAGCTGCGGCGACTTATGCTCTATCTGATACCACTTCTCATACACCGCCACGTCTTTTATCCGGTAATCGGCGCTCAAATCCACAATCTTCACCCGATTTAAAATATCCTCTGTCAAAACCGACGCCAGATAACCCTGTGGTGTCGCTGTAAAAATGACATCCACCTGATCCGCCAGCTCCGAAAGATTGTCATCCAGACATGTATCTTCCACAATCTGAAACATGTTCCGGTACACATTCGCGTATTTTTTATCTATATAGCTTTTGGAGCCAAACCATTTGATTTCGGCGTTTCTGTGCCCAAGGAGAAGCCGCACCAGCTCCCCGCCTGCATAACCGGTCGCTCCGATAATTCCTGCTCTAATCATATGTATCACTCTGCTTTCTGTAAATTTTTCTGTTTTAAAACTGCATCCTCTATATTAGTACAAATCCCCGAATCCGTAAAGAGGGAACTACGGTTTTTGGGTGTATGGGCTGTTGTGGGTAGTTGGATGAGGGACGCCAGACAGAGGACAGGGGGCGGGGTGGGGGATGCAGGTTTCCGGACTTTACCTGAGTGTATTCCCGCCAGAACCTAAAGCCCCGACAATTCCTATATCTCTACCAGAAACTGACAGCCTTACAACTCTTGCAGCTTCTCCAGAAACCTGCTGCTCGAAAATTCTTGTACCTTCTTTCAGAAACCTGCAGCCTTCACCCCTCTCCCTACAGGATTGGAATAACGTAGTCGGGGAGAGCCTGCGGCAGAGGGGGCTTGCTTTATGGCCTTGTAACTGGGAGTCAGAGCTTCTTAAACAGTCCCTGCACGATCAGGAATTGGCGGACAGGACGTCCGCCAAAGCCTCTTAGCGCCACGGATGGCGCTTTAAGAGGCGGTTCCGTCCGCATTGGGCCAAAGGCTTTGGGACTGTTTTAGAAGCTCTGGCTTCCAGTTACACAGACATAAACCAGCCCCCTCTGCCGCAGGCTCTCCCCGGCGTACCTTATCCACCCCGCCCATTTTTGAATAATTATACATATATTATGCATAATATGCAATCCTTTTTTTATTTTTCCCATAAAGTCAACAATTATTTTATAACATACATCTCAATAAATGTATATTTTTTCACTTGTCTTTTTAAAAGGATTGTTGTATATTATTTGGTAACGGCAGGCTGTGAATTCCCGTTTGATTTGTCGGGAAGCTGTACGGCCATTATTAAAATAATAGAAAGGATGTTATTTCACTATGAAAGAAAAAGTTGTTTTAGCGTACTCCGGCGGTCTGGACACCACCGCTATTATCCCCTGGCTGAAGGAGAACTATGATTACGAAGTAATTTGCTGCTGTATCGACTGCGGACAGGAGGAGGAGCTTGACGGACTGGAAGAACGTGCAAAGCTTTCCGGTGCAAGCAAGTTATATATTGAGGATATTGTAGATGAATTCTGTGACGAATATATTATTCCCTGCGTACAGGCCGGCGCTGTATATGAAAACAAATATCTGCTCGGTACTTCCATGGCGCGTCCGGGCATTGCAAAACGCCTGGTGGAAATTGCCAGAAAGGAAGGCGCTACCGCCATTTGCCACGGCGCTACCGGAAAAGGAAATGACCAGATCCGTTTTGAGCTGGGCATCAAGGCACTGGCGCCGGATCTAAAGATTATCGCCGCATGGCGTGACGATAAGTGGACAATGGATTCCAGGGAATCCGAAATTGCATACTGCAAAGAGCATGGCATCGACCTGCCGTTCTCTGCAGACAGCAGTTACAGCCGCGACCGCAATTTATGGCATATCAGCCATGAAGGCTTAGAGCTTGAGGATCCTGCTGTTGAGCCAAATTACGATCATCTGCTGGTACTTGGCGTTTCTCCCGAAAAAGCTCCGGAGGAGGGCGAATATGTGACAATGACATTTGAAAAGGGCGTTCCCGTTTCTGTCAACGGCAAAGAAATGAAAGTTTCTGATATTATCCGCGAATTAAACCGTCTGGGCGGCAAGCATGGCATTGGTATTGTAGACATTGTCGAAAACCGCGTAGTTGGCATGAAGTCCCGCGGCGTGTATGAAACACCTGGCGGTACGATTTTGATGGAGGCGCATCAGCAGCTCGAAGAGCTGGTGTTAGACCGCGCAACCATGGATACCAAGAAAGATATGGGCAATAAACTGGCACAGATTGTATACGAAGGGAAATGGTTTACACCGCTGCGCGAGGCTGTCTGCGCTTTTGTCGCATCCACACAGCAGTACGTAACCGGAGAAGTAAAATTCAAACTTTATAAGGGAAACATCATCAAAGCCGGCACAATTTCTCCGTATTCTCTGTACAGTGAATCGCTTGCCAGCTTTACTACCGGTGATTTATACGATCACCACGACGCCGAAGGTTTCATTACATTATTCGGGCTTCCTCTGAAAGTCCGCGCTATGAAACTGGCGGAGCTTAACAAATAACATCCTCTGCTTCCCGGCAATTGTATGAAATTAAAAAATACAAAAAAACCTCCTGCGACACTTCTTTACGGTGTCACAGGGGGTTTTTGTATTACTTTGGACAAAGTCCTCTGCTTCTTTTGCCGCCCACAAAAAGACGCTGTGGCAGCAACCAATGCGCTTACAATCAGAAGCAGATAAAAATTAATGCCTCTGGTGACGCACATGGAAGCCGTAAGGTATGCTCCCGGAAAAATCACGGAAAAAACCGTTTTATACATCAGCTCCGTAATCCCCTGCGCCCCCGGCAGCGGAAGCATATCCACCGCAATATAAACCGTTGCCTGAATTAACATCACAGAAATCATGGAACTTGCAGAAAGGCCCATTCCCCTGTAAATTAACCAAGTCAGAAAAAACACCGAAAACCTCTGCAGAAACGTAAAAGCAATGACTACCGCAATATGTTTTTTATGCTGTAAAAAGAAAATCACCGCCTTGTGATAACTGTCCGCCATATCAAACAGTTTTTGCGTACGCGTTTTTGAAGGTTTCAGAATATGCAGCCTTAACAGCAGACTTTCCCCACCGGTTACAATTCCCCGAAAGCACTTCGGGCTTACCATAACAAACAACAGCATCGCAACCAGTACAAAATTCAGAAAAAGTCCCAAATAGTACAAATAAACGTACTCCTGCAGATAAAAACAAAGAGACGGATACCAGCCTATCAAAATACCAACCCCAATCAGAACGAGCACCAGCTTATAAATCAACGCCACTGTCATCAGCACCACTGTACTGTCGGAAATTTTAATTCCCGATTTTTTCATATAATACAGCTGCATCGGCTGTCCGCCCGTAGCCGACGGCGTAATTCCGGAATAAAAAAACCCAATAAAGGAAAACCGGATACAGGAAAGAGGAGATACGCTGCCCCCAAGCGCCCAGAGCAGATACCAGATCATAAGGCCCTCCGCGGACACAAAAAACAGTCCGGTCAGGACAGCGGCGCCCAGATACAGCGGCTGAATTTCCCGAACAGCCTGCCATACATAGCGCATATCATTTCCATGAAATATGGTGTAAAAGGTAAGAAACATCAAAGCCAGAAACAGACAAATACTGAAAATATTTTTACGATTCATACAAAGTCTCCCATTGTGAAGATCCATAATGTACCTTTCGGTTCATCTCAAGAAAGCCAGCCAGTGACCCTTCATAAACAAACTTTGTCTGCGGCAGCTCATAAAAGTCCCTGGGCGTAACTAATGAAAAATGTTTGTCAAACAGATTTATTCCATTTTCCGCCAGCAGCCTTGCCACAAAAGAAGAACAGGTATAGTGGTTTTTCTGGTAAAACGGCAGATTCATCAGCAGAAAAGGAAGGCCCAGAATACAGTAATGATATTTATACCGGCTGTTATAGCACTCCTCCAGCTTCGCCGCAATCGCCGCCTTCTGCCACGCCTCACATTCCAGGCTCACAATCTTATATCTGGCAGTCGGAAATGCCTTATGTATTGCAGGAAGCCGCTCCTGCTCAAAGCCTGCAAGGATTGGAACAGACGGATGTCTGCGCCCGATACTGTAACTCCACCGCAGGCACGGATCCAGCCCAATTGCTACATGCACATAGGAAATACCTATTGTCTTTCGTATCATAGATGCAAAAAAACCAGGCGTATCAACCAGTGCAAAATAAATTTTTTCCATAAATTTTCTCCTTAAAGTAATTATTCGTAATCATTCAATTTCGGAAGTATAACGTTTTGTCCATAATATTGTATCATCTTCCAGCCATCAGTTAAACTGATAAATATGTTTTGCAGCGCGGTATCCGCTTAATGTCAGAACATCGCCAAGTTTCCCGCCCGGCAGATATGTAAATCCGCTCAGCGTTTTATATTTTAAATAATGATACAGCTTCGGATTGTGCACCCGGATATAATGCCACAAATCCTCTCTCTGCCGCTTTGCCTGCGGCGTGCCAATCAACAGCAGATGGATACACGAAATCGACATCATAATCGAAATATTCCGGATCAGATAGCGGGCAAGCTTCGGCTGCCTGTGCGAAAGCTTTTCCAGATCTGTGGCAAGCGCCACCAGTTTTGTCACCCGGATCTGCTGATCAATACGGCGCATCAGAACCTTCTCATTCACCGACTGATCCTCTCTGCCCAGAAAATAATGATAAATATCCAAATCCAGATAGCAAAGCGTCTCCACATACGGCAGCGGCTGGTTTGCAAACAGGTTGTCCACATAAAAGGTATGTCGGGGCAGTTTCACACCGGATCTTCTGAGCACCTCTGTCCGGTACCACAGCGCATGCATCACCAGATACTGTGAAGGTCCAAACCAACGGCTGTCCTCAAAGCTGCAGATTCGGCCGGGCCGAAATACATTCCGATAAGCCATGGGTTTAACCGTATGTTCGTAAAGATGATCATATAAATAGTTGCATATAATCAAATCCGGCTCTGCCCCTGTCGCCTCCCAGCAACAAATCTGCTGCAAAAGCATCTGTAAATCGTCCTTATCCAACCAGTCGTCGGAATCCACGACTTTAAAATAACGCCCCGTGGCCGCAGCAAGTCCCGCATTTACTCCCGCTCCATGGCCACCGTTTTCCTGGTGGATTACTTTTACTATGTCAGGATAATCTTTGGCATAATGATCTGCAATTTCCCCTGTGCAGTCTGTAGAACCGTCGTCTACAATGATGATTTCCACCAGATCTCCTCCCGCAAGCAGCGTATGGATACAGCGCTCCATATAAGATGCGGAATTATAACAGGGTACGGTAAATGTTATGTATTTCATCGTCAGTCTCCTTTCATCAGCAGATATCTTTCATGTCTCATCTTATATAATATAACGATTAAATAATCAGCTTATCTTCACTTTTTTCATTTTTTATCATACCACATCTTGTTACTGAATTCCCGTAAGATTCTCTTAAGACTTTTTTAAACTATAATGTGTACAATCCCCATAAAATAAGGCATTTTTTCCATACTGTTACTATGGACTTATACCAATACTTTGGACAAAAAGAGCATTTCTGCCCTTTATAACACTGTACCCTTTGGACGATATGCAATCTGCACCAGAGCGTCAAAAACTTCATTCCATGTGCGGTTTGCAACCTTGCAGCAAGCACAAATGGCATAAAAAAGATCCACATGCCTGTTTTGGTTTTTGGATCATGTTTTATTTTTGGAATTCACACCGGACTTTCGTCTTTTTAGTCTGGGCTTGGTTAATTCATAGCTTTCTGCTATCATCTGTTTGATTTCCTTAACGGGAACCGTACCGTCTAAGATAACAGAACTCCAATGCTCTTTGTTCATATGATATGCAGGAAGAACAGATGCATATGCATCGCGGCGCACATCCCGCCATTCGGGATCTACTTTGACATTTATCCAGATATGGCCGTCCTTTTCAAAAATCCAGGCAAATACCTTGCGGTTTGCTTTGTGGCGGATAACGGTCCATTTCGGGTCGCGGAAAGGTTCATCTTCATAGGTATCTGCATACGTAAGGCAGTGAGCAATCGCTGTTTTTCTGTCTTTCATGGCTGTATGGGCCTCCTTTTGAAAAATAAATCACATGTTGTGCAAAAGCTCTATAAATCTTCCCGCCTCTTTCCACGCCATCACCGATTCCGGCATCAGCTGCATCGCCATCTGAAAAACATGAAACATGCCCTCATACACATGGAAACGCACCTTAACCCCCTGCTTCCTGGCCTTTTGCGCCACGATTTGGGCGTCGCTTAACAGCATTTCATAAGATCCTGCCTGTATGAGCATAGGCGGAAATCCGGTAAAATCGCCAAATGCGGGAGAAATATACGGGTTCTTTGGATCTTCCAATCCGACGTACTCCCGATTGTAAATCAGGCTGTCCCTTGTATTGCCGAACAGCGGATCCTTTTCGAAATTCGTCTCATAAGAATCTCCGGAAGCTGTTAAATCTGTCCATGGCGACATGGCAATGATTCCGGCAGGAAGCTCCATTCCATGATCGCGCAGGTACAGGCCCAGGGCAAGAGCAAGGCCGCCGCCCGCGGAATCCCCTGCTACAATCATCTGTTTTGCATCATACCCACGTTCCGAAAGCAGCCACTGATACGCACATATGGCGTCTTCCAAAGCAGCCGGATAAGGCTCTTCCGGGGCTACGCGGTAATCTATGGTAAGTACGGGCATACCTTTTCCAAGCTCATTATATGCAGCGGCAAATGTCCGGTAGGCATTTCGCATTGCGCCTACATAACCGCCGCCATGAAGCTGTAAAAGCACCATATCAGAACTCTGGCTGTCAGCTTCTAACCATTCCATTTGAAATTGTTCCATCTCTATTTCTTCCATGTGCAATCCCGCCGGCACAGTCCAGGGAGTCTCGATCAGTTTCTTGCGCAATTCACCGTTTTTAATTTTTTTCCCAATCAGATGATCAGATGTAAAACGGGCAATCAGTTCCCGGATGAGCATACCGCGCGGACTCGCATCCGCATCTTTTCTCTCTTTGTAACTCATAATATCTCCTATCTGACATGAAACCTTCTCTTAAGCTCACTCCTGGCCCTTTTATCACCGATAATCAGAGTACCGACGAATAAAAGGACCGACACTGCAAAAGCAAAGCCGCTGATAAAAGTTTCCGTCCCAATCCCAAGCCATACTAAAATCAGCGGAACTGCACTTAAAAATATCATACTGATCTCTAACATAATATAACTCTGCCAGTTCCGACGGTTGACAAACATCAGCACCAGAACAAACAAATCCACGAGCAGCAGGCCGCCAGGTAATACAAAATTAACAGACCAGCCGTGATATCCAATCATACAATCAATCAATATGACATACAAAATCCCCAGAAATGTCAGCGCCAGAAACTTAGAACGATAACCTGCATTATCATTTAATACCGCAAATCTTGCCACAAAATACAAATAGAAAAATCCTGCTCCGGTAATCACACTCCACCAGACTCCATCATAAAATTTCCAGTTCAAATATACCAAAATCACTTCCATCAAAATAGCCGCAAACAAAAAAATACGGACAGCCAGATTCATCTTTCTTGCGATGAAACGGATATCGGGATACATATTTTCTGATTCCTTTGTCTGTTCAATCACACATTTGCACAAAGGGCATATCTGCGCATGATCGCGAATTTCAACATTACATTGTCTGCATTTACTCATTGTCATTTCCTTTTTCTTTTTTATTTTTCTATTATCTTAACTTAGAACGTACAATTATACAATAGTTTTTGTAATGATCAAAAAATACTCCACAGGCCGCTGACCCGTGAAGTATCTTTTTATTTAGGCTGATTTCCTATTTGATTTTGACAGTTTTCTTCTGTCCCTTGCCTTTCAGCAGCCTCTTATAAGCCGCTTTCTTTGCCTTTGGTACCTTTATGGCTGCCTTGGCGTTGATATTTTTAAATGCATTCTTGCCTACTGCCTTTAATCCGGTAGATTTCACCTGAATCTGTTTTAATTTCTTATCGCCGTAGAATGCCTTCTTACCAATCGTAGCAACATTCTTTCCAATGGTTACCTTTTGAAGCCTGGTCAGCAGGCTAAATGCACTCCCTGCAATAGATGTTACTTTGCACGTAACGCCATTCATCTCTACCGTATCCGCTATTACAATGGATTTTACGCCATTTTTAGATACACTGTATGCCTCTGCCAGTTTCTTATCCGCATCCGTCACGCGGTAAATCACATTACCTGCTTCTTTGATGTCGCCAACTGCAAGGACTTTTGCCTGCGGTTTGCCTTTGATCGCTTCAAGCTCCGCCTTTGCACGGGCCGCTTCTTCAAGCGCTTTTTTCAAAGCTGCGTCTGCCTCTGCTTTCAGCCTTTCTGCTTCTGCTTTCTGGCGTTTTGCTTCTTCCTCTGCTTCAGTTACCCGTTTATCGGCCTCTGCTCTTTCATCATCAATCACTTTCTGCATCTCTGCAATTTTAGACGTCAGTCCGGCTATACTGTTATTCAATACGGTAAGCTGGCCTTCCAACGCCTCCGCCTGATTCTTCCAGAGCTGGATTTCACTGTCCTTTGCTGTGGCGTCGCCTTCTAACTCTTTGATCTTATTATTTGCAGTCCGCAGGCTGTCTGTCAGTTCCTGCGCCTCTTTTCTGACCTCTGATAATGTCTGGTTCAAAGCATCCATACTTGTTTTGGAAGCTTCCAGCTGCTTCTTTAAGCTTTCAATCTCTTTTTGTGCTTTTTCTGCCTGACCCTTTAAGATATTATTTTCTGAAGTAAGCGCCGTGACACGGTTATTTGCTGCAGAAAGCTCTGTTGTAAGCCTTGTTACATCTCCCCGTGCAGAGGTAAGCTGTGTTTCCAGTTCTTCTGCACGGTTTTTCCAATGTGTTACTTCTTCGGAGGAGGCGCCGCTTTCTTCCAGTTCTTTAATCCTTTCATTTGCTGTTCTCAAGTCTTCCGTCAGGCTGTTTACCTGCTGGGTGGCATCTGAAAGCTGGCTGGTCAGCTGGACAACCTTTTCCTTTTCTGTGCTTAACTCACTATTTTTATCATTCAGAGTTCCCTGTAAATCAGAAATGTCCTTTTCCTTCTGCTCAAGCAGCGCTGTCAGCACCCAGTATTCTGCCGCGCCCGGAACTTTCAATCCTGCCACTGCAGCTGCAAGGCTTTCCACCTGTGTGTTGACCTGCGTCTGCGTTGCATTTTCATCTGCATATACCTCGTCTGCCGCTGTGATGGCTGCTAAAAGGAGGATGAAGGTTTCTGTTGTGTAATCTTTTTCTTTTAATTCCTTTGCAGCGTCAAGGGCGGTTTTTAATGCGCTCTTGTCCGCTTCATTGGAGATCACCAGCTTAGCGTCCGCCCAGTCGCCGTTGTCATGGCCATCCGTCACATTTTTGTCCATTACAAGCCTTAACCTGGTCACGCCTGTAACGCAGACATTTATATATTCTGCCGGCGTCCTTGGTCCCATCAGTCCGGAACGGTACAATTCCTGCTCTTCGCCGTCTTTTGTTCCGTATACGATAAAATATACGCCGTCTCCTTTGTTATTGCTGTATTTAAAGTAATCAATACCTACGTAAGTGCGTAAGAAAAGATTCTGATCCTCATCTAAAATCTGATCGTAAATACTTAAATCATAAACGATTTCTGAATCTGCATTTGCAGACAGTCCCTTATCAAAATATCTTCTTTCCCCATCGACCAGAAGGGAAATTCTGCCAGGCTTCGTATCACAGTATTCATCCTTGTGCACCTCGTTCCATCCGGATGTTGCGCTCACCCATTCCAGATCGGACAAATACGTTTCTGTTTTGATATCGGGCCGCTCATTCACTTTAAAGATCGCCGGCGTTACGTGAATGGATACGTTTTTCCCGGCTGCGTCTGTAGCTGTAATATCCGTTAAGGAAACCGTATATTCACCCGGATTTGCATCGGATTTGACAGACAGGGAAATCTCTGCAAAATCAGTCAGATTTGTCGGAATTCCCTCTTCATTCGTATACGAATAATAATTCTTTACTGTTCTTTGGGCTGCGGGCAGCGCTTCTAATTTACCTGCCACACCGTCCTTTAACGCTATCTGGACATTTTCAAATGCGGCCGGATCATACTCTACCGCAAATTCCATTTCCTGAATCAGAGAATCTGACGGCAGATTTCCCAGCGCTACGTTTATCTTCTGTACCGCGCCCTGTATGATATCGCCTCCGGTAATAATCGCCTGCGTGCCGAATTTTTCTGTACTTAATTTCACAGAAACCTCTGTAATGGCCATGTTGCCGTCTTCGGTAAACGGAGTGGCATTTTCCATGTATACCCGCAGTTTATCTGTATATACCGATGTAAACTGCAGCTTCACTGTCTGGCCCGCAGTCATTTTCTGCTGTCCCGACACTTTGGCCCAGTCTGCGCCGTCCCAGTACTGCACTTCCAGTACGGATGGAATGGCCGTCCCTCTGGCGCCTGAGAATGTAAGGTCAATCTGATTCATCACCAAAGATGCATCCCAGCCAAATTCAACGTATTCTGATTTTCTGGATGCGCTGTTTGCCGGAAGCAGTACGGATGCGCCTCTGCTGTATGCATTTGTCCAGCTTGTATCTGTCTTTCCGTCTACCATTTTTTCCGGATAATTATTGGTAGAACCGGTAAAGGATGCCGTTGCAGACGCTTTTCCCGTTGCAAGTTCTGTATCCACTGTGGCGCCGGCATCTTCTGTCACTGTTGCAGATGCCCTTAAAGTGCATCCTGCTACCGTGCCTTCCGCTTTCCCGCCTGTCAGCGCGCCCCAGGTAACGGCGCGCATCACGCTGTATTTGCCTGCATTGCTGTTGTAGTTTACTTTTACTGCGGATGGAAGCGTCACTTCCATACCTTTTGGTAAGGTTATTACAACCGGATCTACGGATTCTTCTGTGCCTGTGACAACCGGATCTGCCGGAGCCGTGCCTGCGCCGTCTGCCGTTACTTTAATTGCTGTCTGTACCGGCTTTAATCCGTCGGAGGAAATAGTAAGGACAGCGTCTCCTGCCGTTTTATTGGATTTTAAGATCACCAATACCTTGCCGTTGTACGCGCTGCGCTCAGAGTGCGAATTACTTTCTACATTGCCGTATTTGTAAAGCTCTGTACTTTCCTGCTTGCCGTTGTCTACACCAAAGATGGAAACCGCATCGCCCTGCACATCAAATTTCACTAAATTGCCCGCATCCGGCACCATATTGCCTTTCTCGTCTACAATGGTGCACTCAATATAGGAAAGGCTGCTGCCGTCTGCTGCAAGGACTGTCCTGTCTGCTTTTGCCTGAATGGTATATGGAGCTTCCGAAGTCGTTACACTGTCCGTTGCAACAATGTTGCCATCTTCGTCGTACGCCTTTACTTCCAGCGTTCCGGCCTCATAAGGAACTGTCCATGTTAAATGCAGTTTACCGGAATTTAATTCTCCTTCATCCAGAACTGCGCCTGGACTTGTATAACCGCCTGGATTCGTACTGTCGCCCCAGGTCTTGTCATCTGAGGTTTTCTCTGAAGTTTCATAATATGTCTTGCCGTATGCGGTCTTTTTTTCATCAAAGCTCTTCCTGCCAAGTGATTTTCCGTTTAAAAACAGCTCTGCCGTCTGCACGTTGCTGTTGACCCATACTTCCACATCTTCGCCTTCATGCCACTGATCCCAGTTGCCCGGAAGCAGGTGCACCATATCTTTATCTATCCACTGGCTCTGATAAAGATAGAAAGAATCCTTCGCAAAGCCTGCCGTATCTATCGTACCAAAAGAGGATACGCCTACCGGGAATACAGCGTATGGCGTCGGCTCTCCCAGATAGTCAAATCCGGACCAGATAAACTGGCCGATAAAGCTCTTTCTGTCACGGTCTTTTTTCAGTCCGTACTCATTGGACATCGTCCAGGAGGCAAAATCATTGTCGTAGTTGGAACCGCCCCTGCGTCCCGGCGTCTGGTTAATTCCGGTATTCGAAAACTGCGGATCCAGATAAACGCCTCTGGAAGAAGTCTGTGAAGAAGACTCCGATTCAAAGAAGAAGGTCTTGGAACCCTTCTCCAGCAGCTCCGCGCCGATACCAAAACGATTCATCAAACCGTCTACCGATGCGGCTGTGTTGTAGTTTAAGCCATACCCATCAAGTACCTGGTTTACCAGACCCCAGGTTTCCCTGACGCCTGGTACCTTTCTTTCCTGATCGCCGCCCATTAACACGTAGCGTGTGCCGTCGGCTGCCTTGATGTCGCGCTTTAAGCGGACTGCTTCCGTATACTCATTGATCTTGTCCGGATTTACACCCAGCTCATCATACTGCGCCGGCTGATACCAGTCCGGTTTTTTCCCTACGCCGCGCACCTCGTTTCCGATCGACCATGCGATAATGGACGGCTCGTTCTTGTCGCGGTTTACCATTTCCTGAATAACCCAGTCGCTCCAGAGGTATTTTGCTCCTTCGTATTTTGTTACGGATTCCGGCATGGTAAGATAACCGTTCGGTTTCAGTCCTGCCCAATTGGCCGGGATTTCCATAAAGAAAAAGTTACCGAAATCATACGTTGCCTTTGGCTGGCCCCAGCCGTCATAAGCCTCCTCTACCACCAGGATACCTTTACGCCTGCAGACTTCAATGGCCTGCTTCGACGGCGGGCAGTGTGAGGTACGGTATGCATTGACGCCCATCTCCATCAATTTACTAAACTGGCGATCGTACGCGTCCGTATAGCTTGCGGCGCCGATTGCACCGGAATCGTGGTGCAGATCCACACCCTGTACTTTTGTATATTTGCCGTTCACATAAAGCCCGCCGCTGTTTGGATCACTTGTCGTTTCTTTGATCTCAACCCAGCGGAAGCCGTATTCCATTACCTCGGAATCAATCAGCTGATAGCCGCCCTCGCCTCCATTCTGTTCACTGTACAGATCTACTTTTACCGTATACAGATATGGTTCGCCGATATTCCACGGATACCAGAGATTTACATTTGGAATTTCAACCGCGTTATTGCCGGACAATGCCAGTGTAAACGCAGTGGAAGGATTAATTGCCATATTCTCAGTAGCCTTTTTCGCCACCTCTTTGCCTTCGGCATCCAGAACAGTAACTTCCATACGTACATTGGAATTGCTGGCATCGGAATACCCTGCCGCGGTAACGTCCAGATACGCCGATTTGCTTTCCGTATAATCTGCCTCTAATGTAGGCGCGCCAAGGGTAATGCCGTTCCGGTTAAAGTGCGCCTTATTGTCAATCATAAGATGCACCGGACGGACAATACCGCTTCCCGTATACCAGCGTCCGGAAGGAGACATGTTCTGTACCTTTACTACCAGTACGTTTTCTTCCCCGTATTTCAATTTTTCTGTAATATCCAAAGCAAAGCCCGTATAGCCGTTCGGATAGCCGCCTATTTCTTCACCGTTTAAATAAATGATACTGTTCTGATAAACGCCTTCAAAATCCAGGGAAATTGTCCTGACGCCCGCCATAGCCGCCGGAACTCTAAAACGCTTCCTGTAATAGCCAAGGCCGCCCTGCAGATAGGCCTGCGCATCGCTGGAAGAGGATACCTTTTCGCCCTCAATACTGAAATCATGCGGTACGTCTACCGTTCTCCAGTCCGTATCATCAAAATCCGCGGAAACAATCTGTTCTGTTGTATAATCACCCGCATCCTTTACGCCTGCTGCCGCAAAACCGCCGTCTGCCACCTCTGGCGTCCTGGTTGCAAGATAAAACTGCCAGTTATCGTCAAAATCAACGGAACCCAGCGCATCCTCTGCCACATCCTGTACCATCTGGGATGCGTCTACCACTTCTACCGTCATTGTAACATCATATTCGGCTCCATCTACCGTTACTTTTCCGTTTACGGTCAGGATATCGCCTGCTTTTGCTGCCGCAACTGCTGCAACCTGTGCTGCGTCCCATACAACGTCAAACATAGCGGATGTGCCGTCCGTATAAAGTACGGGTACCTGGGCAGGCGCCGCAAACGCTGCTGCAGATGTAATTCTCCTGCTGACTGGCGGTACTTCATCCACTTCCTTTGGGACGGCTTCGCCCTGGCGGTAAAGCTTTACATTGTCGATATTCAGATAATTACCCGTAATCGTACTATGAATTGCGATATCACAGGTGCCCTCTTCTCCAACTTCAAAGGTATCCGTCGTATGGGTCGTCCACACATTCCAGCCTGCCGGATTCATTGCTACAGATTTACCGCCGGCTGTAAAGGTTGTGGTATGGCTTCCCCCTGCATCATTTCCTCCCATGCTCTCTACAGAAGCTTTGTATGTACCCGGTTTCAGACCGCTTACTGTCTGCGAACATGAAAACTCTTTTGTAATGTTCTGACCTTTTTTGCTGCATACTTCATAAACATTCGTCCGGTTTTTATCTCCGCTGTTTTGAAATATCTTCCAGTAATAATCCGGATCCTCTGCTGCCGGAGTACCGGCAAAGGTCCACGCCGTCTCGCCGGATTCAAAATCCCCATTCGGAACCGTAACCTCGACGAAACCATCATCTTCTGCTGCACGAACCGGTAAAGCCACGCTGCCGGATACCGTGGTAAATACCATTGCAAAGGCTAACAGAAATGACCAGAATCGCTCCATGTGTCTTTGTTTTTGTTTCATTCTCTTTTCCTTCCCTTTCTTTTTATTTAAACTCAATAATACGTTCCTATTCAGTTTAACAGGGAAGAAAGTAGTTCACCAGAAGAAATTCTATATTTTTTGTTTTCATTTTATAGATCGGAAATCCGTCAATATACTTCTACCTCTTCCAGTTCCGCCGAAAGCTCCTCTTTCAAAAAACCGATTGCCTCTTCATACGACACGCTTTTATCCCGGTTGATAACATTCAGCACCAATCCCAGACTGTCATGTACCACCCCATCCTCCGGTGTCAGCGAACGCGTCCTGATATGCGGCACAATCTTCTCCATATAGTAAGTCCCCAGATCCTGCTCTCCAAACCACGGACTTTTATAATTTTTCAGCTCCGGAACCTCCTCATAGGGTCTTTTGGCAGTCGTCATAAGAGCTATGGAGTTAATTGCCTTCGCTCCTTCCGTAGACAATGTGGCAAATTTAATAAACTCCCAGGCCAGTCTTTTATCCTCGCAGGTATGACTGATTCCCATAGAAGTACCGCCCAGATTGGCATTGCCTTCCGGCGCGTTCATAAGGCCCCAGCGTCCCTCTTTTCCTCCGGATTTATCATAAGACTGAATTGTAAACTGCACCGTCCAGGTTGCGCAGGCAGTAAAAATATGACCGTCCTCATTGAACGCCGCATTCCAGGCCGGAGTCCATGCCACCAGATCATCCGATATATGCTCATCACGAAACCGGCAGACAAGCTCCAAAGAACGGCCAAATGTCTTTTCCACATCAATTTTGCCGTCCTTTACCCAGGCCAGTCCCTGCTGCTCCTGGGTAAACTGCCGCAGATCACTCAATGAAAACCACATATAGACACTGCCTCCGCTTTTTTCGTATACTTCTTTGCCTTTTTCAATAAAACTCTCCCAGTCCGGCATCATCGCTTCCAGCTGGGCCGGATCGTCCGTACCCAGATATTTTTTTGCCAAATCCTTCCGATATGCCAGGCCCGCCGGAGAAAGAGACTGTTCTATACCGCACACATTTCCTTTTGTGTTCACCATATGCGGCCGGAGATATTCATGGATTTCGGAGATATCAAAGTTGTAGGGTTCCTGTTCTAAGGGTTCCCACATATCCAGTTCAAATACTTCTCCTCTGGAATCAATCACACTCCATGCAATATCCGGCAGCTCACCGCCGGAAATCAGAGCGGTTTCATATTTTTGCGGCAAATCTTTGTGCTGCACCGCGGTATACTCAAACTCCACATTTGGATATTTTTCCTGAAATGCCCCTGTAATGGTCTGATAATAATCGTTATCCCACCCCCACATGCTAAGCGTCCCTTTGTAATCCTCCGGCAGCGGCTCGTCATACGGGATTTCAGAAGTTTCTTTTGGCCGTTCCGCCTGTTCTTCTGTCACAGCAGGTTCTTTATAAGCACATCCGGCCAAAAAAACTGCCATTATAAGAATACCTGTCCGCCGTTTCCTCAATCATCCTCACCCTTTCCGTTCTCCTTTTCCTCTTCCGCTTTGATATACGGCAGCTTAAGCAAAACACTTGTGCCGCCCCCTTCTCTGTTCTTTATTTCCATTCCATACTCATCCCCATACAGATAACAGATACGGTCCCTTACGTTACTGATTCCAATATGCTTGCGGCCGTCCTGCCCGGATAAAATTTCCTCTCCCTTTAAAAAACGCTCCAGATATTCTGCTTCTATTCCAACCCCGTCATCCTCCACCAGAATCTGCAGAATACCCTTCTCTACAGAAACCAAAACCTGGACATTTCCCGGCCGTTCCGCCGGAAGGATACCATGCAGAATGGCGTTTTCCACTAAAGGCTGAATTACGATTTTAGGAACTCTGCACTGCATTAACTCTTCTTTGCACCGGATATCCGCCTTAAATATATCCGGATAGCGGTATTTCTGAATATTCAAATAACTTTCGGTAAGCGCAATCTCTTTTTCAAGCGTTGTTTCCACACTTTCATTTCCGATTTCCAACGTACTGTGCAATGTAGCAATCAGGGCATGCACAATTTCCACCACGTCCTTGTTTTTGCCTGCCGCAGCCAGATATACGACTGTATTTAAAACGTTATACAGGTAATGCGGATGAATCTGGGACATCGTAATATCGTATTCCATCCTGTGTTTTTGTTCCTGATATCGGATGCGTTCCTCCTCGCCTTTCTTCAGCTGCATCAGCATATGCCCAAAAGAATTGTAGAGTGTTTCTATTTCATCGCCGGTATGCACGGTTTCTATCAATGAAATTCCGCTGTATTCAATCGCTTCCATTTGTGCTGAAAGCTTTGTAATCGGCCAAATCATACTCTCAAGCCTGCGGGATATAAAAATAAGGATCAGGCTTACGGAAAACAAATAAGAACACAAAAAGAACCACAGTACAAAACTGCTTCTCTCCCACAGATATCCGTTTGTAACCAATGTGCACAGCTTCCATCCGGCCCCTTCAATATCGTTACAAATCAAATATCCGTTTGCCGTCTTATAGATACCCTCCGTAAACTCCCCCTGAGCGTTCAGACATTCAAACAGCGCTCCATCCGGATCCTGCCCATACAAAAGATTTCCATATTCTCCAACCATACAGACGTAATTATCCGCGCCGGCATAGGTATGTATGGGATCCAGCAGATACTCTGCATCCAGTTCCATATAAAGAGTCCCTTTCCTCTTTCCAAAATGATATTTGTCAAACATCTGCATCTGAAAACAAATCAGTGATGCTCCCCCCTGAGTATCTTCCGTATACAGATCGGAAAAGCTATATTCACCCTGAGCGTCATATTTTGCAATTTCTTCCCGTTCGAGTTTTCTTTCAACATAAGCAGTATCTGCCGTATCATACCTGCTGCCGTAATGCGTGTTATCTTCCATTTTTATAATGGTATTTTTAATATAACTGCGCAGGCTTTCATAAAATATCAGTCTTGTCGTTATCTTATTGCTGCGCCTCTGCTTTAAATATTCGCTGTCACTGACATCTTCCTCCATAAACTGCTGCAGTTCTTCGTCAATCAGAACATTTTTAGCAAACTGCCGGATATCCTCTGTCATAAATGCCAGTTGACTGGCGACCTGCTGCAGCCTGCTTCTCTCATCGGAAATCTTCTGCTCTCTGACCACCTGCTCAAAGTACCAAAACCCAATCAGGGAACTTACCACCATAGAAACCGCCAGAATCAAAGCAAAGTTAGACAAAATTCTCCATTTAAGCTGTTTTTTTCTTATTCTTCTTCCTTCCATTTCTTATACTCCTGCGGCTTCATCCCAACGGTCCTTGCAAATACTCTGGCAAAATACTGACTGGTATAATACCCTACCTTCCTGGCTGTCTTCGCCACGGTGCAGTTTTCCTCTGTTAAAAGGCGTTTGGCTTCTTCCATTCGGACATTGGTCAGATATTTTAAAAATGTAACTCCCACCTCTTTTTTAAAAATCTGCCCCAGATAAACGCCGTTCATCTGAAAAATCTCGCCCAGCACATCCAGGCTCAGCTCCTGTTCATAATTCTTGTGAATATAATGAATCATATCCTGCACAAGCCGGGACATCCCTTCCGTTTCCTGTTCCATAAGTCTGTCATGAAGCTTTTCAAAGCTCTGCATATAATACTCTGTTACTTCCCGCACAGTATAAAGCCTGTCTGATCCCTCCTTCGTTGTCTTATTTTCCGTCATTCGGATTTCTTGCAGAAGGTTACCTAACAGCGGCATCAGGGATTTACATATATCAAGCCTTTCTTCATTCTTCGGTTTTTCAAACAATTCTTTTACCAGCCGTTCCGGATTCCCGTCCTTGTCATAAACGGCATCTTTCAGTTCACGAATTTGTTCTCCCCACACAACCCTGTGTTCTTCTGACGGCAATTCGCAGACTGGATACGCACGATTCGTTTCGTAAAAAAACACATACCTGATCTGACGCGACATTTTCCGAAACGTACTGCTGATCTCCCTCTGCGCAATTTCACTGCTGTATAAAATATCAAATGCAAAATCTGACATTTTCTTTAACTGTTCACAAATCTGCGCGCACTTCCGCTCAATCAGACCGTTTACCGTATATGTACTCGCCGTATGTTCAATCCGATACAGCACCATCCAGTTATTGTCAGTAACCTGCGCATCCGCGACATAAAAAAGCATATCCTCCAGCTTCTGCGACAATATATCCAAAAGAATCTCCCGCTCCTGCACGCTCCACTTCTCTTCCTCAAATTCCCCGTCCACTACCGGATTCCTTTTGTGAAGCAACAGCAGAAACAGACGATTACCCAATCCTTCTCCCTGTATATTTTTATCATCCGTACCGTAAATTAACTGCCGGACAAAATATTCCTGGCAGATCTGGTTCTTTCTTTTCTGTCTTTTCACCTGCTCCCTTGCACGTTCCAGCTCTGTAAGCAGCAATTTTTCGCAAAGCTCATGCTTTAACAGATAATTGGACACGCCATAGCGGATTGCCTTTTGTGCATAATCGAAATCTCCATAGGCAGACAGCAGAATAATCGCCGTATCTTTATTCTTTTCCTTAAGAAGTCTGGTCAGCTCAAGTCCGTCCATTCCCGGCATACGGATATCCGAAATGACGATATCCGGTTTTATCCTGTCATAAAGCTCCAATGCCTTTTTCGCGCCAGTTGCACACCCTTTCACCTGGTACCCGTGTTCCTCCCAGGCAGCCATGTTTTTCAAATAGTCAAGCGCCAGCACTTCGTCATCCACCAGCATAATCGTCAGCATATGCACATCTCCTTACTTATCAACCATACTTTTCTCTGATTATCTGTGTATTATCATAACACATATTCCAAAAACCCTCAACCGAAGGAATATCGTGTTTTTCTAATTGAGGTGGGGGAAAACTCTGGCTCTTTCCATGAGAAGGAAAACTGTTTTCCTGTCCGGTCCAAACTTATATGGGCTCCTCTTCAAAATTTCTGTTATTCTCCATTATGAACCGGTGCCATCCACATGCTACCATGTCCTTTGGCGCATCTGGGTTTCATAAAGCAAGTGACCAGATTGAATACTGGCAGTAACCGTAACAAAAAGCTGGAAAATGTTACGGTTAGTGGTGGTGACAAAATATGACACCACTACTAACCGTAACGGAAACACGAATATATGCCGGACACAGGATTTTGCATCCTGTGTCCGGCCATTTTTTGAAAATCTGATTTGCGGCACGATATTGAAAATCAAAACTGACTGATTGTATTTGCGAAGGGGGGAACCAAAAAGCAATGAGCAAATGGACAGTAGAACTGAAAATCCGCATCTCGCCGGAGGACAAGGAGCGGATATTTCAAATTCCGTTCCATACAGGCTGGTCTCCCTGCCACATCAATCCACAAACGTATCCTCCTCACCCGTCAATCGTTCCATCTCTTCATTTGTATAAAGTTCCCCCTCATCCCGAATCAACCCGGCATCCATCAGAGCTTCAATCACATTCCTGCAGTTCTTATCAAATGAAATACCGACATTTCCGTAACCTGCCCACATATTGTATTCCCTTCTGTTACGCTCTCTGCCGGCATCCATTGGCTCATTATCCATAAAACGAATGGTAATTACATTGCAGAAAGGCTCTTCGATAAAATCGCCAGCCTCTCCATAGCAAAATCCGTTTACAATACAATCCTCAAAATTTCCTGCTTCTACATCCTTGACGACTGCCTGATATATTTTCTGCATATTCTTCCCGGAAATAACACGGTTATCATATAACCCGTTTTCGTCATAGTAATCAAAATTACCATCTCTGATTTCTATATTTTTATAATCTCCCCCAAACAGATTATCCAGATAAACCTCCGGATCCTTACAGAGTTCCGCCAGCTTTCCTGCAACTGTGTTTTTGTCCAAAAGCATTTCCTCCGTCATAGGAATATTGTAGGCGCGCCGCAGTAAAGAACCGTCCTTTAAGTAATATTTTACCGTAATGCCAAGCAAATCCTCTCCGTATTGCCATTTATCCTCCGCAAACGCTTCAAATTCCTTTTTGGACGCAATAATCTGGCTGTGAAGATCCAGAATCTGCTGTATCTGTTCCGGATTATCTCCACCTATTGTATAAGGATTTGAAATGTATGCATTTTCTATCTCTGCAAGCTGCGGCATTTTCTTCTCCCGTCCGAATAAATCGCATTCAATGCTAATCATCAGACAGACTAATATTGCAAGAAATACCCCGCACTCCAGAAAACGCTTCTTCTTAAATACCCGAAAGCCCTTCTCCAAAAACATCTGAGCCCCGAAAAAGAACGCCGTACCAAACAGGGCTGAAAACAGAGTTACTGCCAGGAACAGATTCCGATTTGAGGTAATGCCCAAGATAGCGCTCATCCCTACTCCAAATAAGCTGCCGCCGCAAAAAGCCGCTCCCCATCGGAACACCGGGCAGATCCAGGAAATCGAAATCAGGTTTCCCGCAGTTTCTATATGCCTTCTTCTGTAAATACAATAAGCTGCAGCCACCAGCGCCAAAGCCACAAGCGCATATCCAGCCACAATGCCCGCTCCCTCAAACCCTTTGGTTGATACATATTCGGCGCTGTAATCATACTCTACGCCAACATTACGTATAAAATAATACAGCGGTGATAGCACATCCAGCCTGCTGCCGGAAAATCCCCAGGAAATCCCGTAAGAAAGACACTCCACCAAAGACGATACAATTAATCTGCTTCCGACAAACAACAGATTTAAAATCAGGGAAAAAACAGGAATCGCAAACAGCTGCCCTGTAAACATTGTAATAAATACCGTAAATGTATAAAAGAAAAAACTCGTTCCACATGCAAATAAAAGACCCGTAAACAAATAATTGATACTGGTATATCCGCATACCGCACTCACAAGCGTCCCCATAAGGAACCCGACCGCCTCCGGCACAACCAGAAACAACAGGCCGGATACATAATTGGTAATAAACAGCTCCAGACGCGTCACCGGAAGCGCATGAAAGGTATTCGCTGTCCTTGTGCTGTGCAGATAAGAAAATACAGCCATCACTGCTGCAACAGAAAACAAAAACAAAATGACAGGATTTATATAAACCTGAATCAATGATACAATGTCATTTACCCGCTGCGCATTCAGCTGCGACTGTGTCATATTGGAATTATACCGATACTGCAGAGAACTGTCGTAAATCATAAAGGGCAGAACAAATAAATTCCACAAAAGGATAATGCCCCAGATTGGCCAGTAATGTGTAATATTCTTCTTAAAAATCGTCTTATTAAAATAAGATGTCTTTGACTTCATAATCCACCCCTCCTAACTCATATATGAAAATCTCTTCCAGTGTCAGCGGAAGAACATCAATCAGCATGGGGTGCATTTTTTCAAGCTGCACCTTTGCCTCCACCGGATCGCCTTTCACAATTAACGTATAAACCCGTCCGGTATTGGACATATGCAGTACCTCAAAACCATCCGGCAGCTTTGGCATCTCCGCCTGAAATGCCACCTGTATCTTACAGACACTTCCCTGCAGATCGCTTAAAGAACGTTCAATCATGATTTTTCCCTTATGCATAATCCCCACATGGTCGCAGACATCTTCTAATTCGCGCAGATTGTGGGAAGAGACGAGCACAGTTGTATCATGCTCCGCCACATCTGCCATTATAATACTCCAAATCTGACGGCGCATAACCGGATCCAACCCGTCCACCGGCTCATCCAAAATCAAAAGCTCCGGCCGAATACAGACTGCAATCCAAAAAGCCACCTGCTTCTGCATACCTTTGGAGAGACTCCGGATATTCTTCTTCGGGTCAATCGTGGGAAAATATTCCATCAGGCGCGTAAACATCCTGTCGTCAAATTTGGGGTAAATTCCCTGATAAAACCGTTTCATCTCCAAAGTATTCGCCTGCATGAAATAAAAAATGTCGTCCGGGATAAAAGCAAACTTGGATTTTATTTTCGGGTTTTCATACACGTCTTCTCCCGCCACTTTCACTGTTCCAAAATTCTGCCTGTAAACGCCGGTCAGATGACGTAAAAGCGTGGATTTCCCTGCGCCGTTTGGCCCTACCAGACCATATATGGCTCCTTTTTTCACATGCATCTTTGCACCGTCCAATGCCCTAAAGCCATCAAATTCCTTTACCAGATCTCTTACCTCAACCATTCTCTACCATCCTTCCCTGCTCCAGATTTTCCATACGCTGTCCCAAATCTTCTTTTGTCACATCCAGTACGAAAAGCTCGGTTACCAAATCATCGAATGCAAGCAACAGCTCCTGTTCCCTTGTTTTGTGGATAAATGACGCCTCGGATGCAAATGTTCCTTTTCCCTGTTTGGAATAAATGTAGCCCTCGGCTTCCAGCTCGCGGTATGCACGCTGTATCGTATTTGGATTAATTGCCAGATTCGACGCCAGCTCCCGAACGCTCGGCAGCTTCTCATCCGCCAAAATCGCGTTGGACAGCAGCAAATGACGGATTCCGTCTTTAATCTGCTCATAAATGGGCTTTGCATCCCTGTAATTTAACTGCAGCAATCCTATAACCTCCCATCTAAGTGTATTAATACATCTGATACACCCAGTGTAACATTGCAGAAGAGGAGTGACAATAAAGATATCTGTAGGAATTAATTAAAATTTTATTAACTTTTCCTCTGCTACACCCTGAAAAGCTTCCTGTGCTTTCAGCAAAGCATTTGTGGAAGCATTTGTTAAAATAACTCTATCTCCTTCCTCCTGCAATGCCAATACCGCTGCCAGATTGCCGCGCTTCCCTTTACTGGCCCGGTGGGAAAACAAAAGCTTCGGGTTACAGCAGGTACAGACCTCGGTTACTGTGATTTGCTCCCTGGGCACACCTGCTTCCAGCAGTACAATTTCATTGGCGCGCCAGAGATCCAGCTGATATTTGCCCTTCCCCTTTGATTCCAAAATCTCGCTTTCCCGTCCCAAAAATTCTGCCTGAAACACTTCCGCTACGTCTTCGCTGACCTCATAGCAGCTCTGGCAGATGGACGGGCCAATGGCACAGAAAGTGTCCGCCGCATTTGTACCGAACTCCTGCTTCATTTTTTCCAAAGTCACCTGTCCCATGCGCGCTGCGGTACCGCGCCAGCCAGAGTGGCTCAGTCCAATTGCATGATGTATGGGATCTACAAAATAAAGCGGTACGCAGTCTGCAAAGTATGTCACCAGCGTTACGCCCGGTTCGTCTGTAATCAGGCCGTCTACATCCCGAAACTTGCGTTCCCTCAGTACGCCGTTTCCCCGGTCTTCTCTGCCGACGCGCATTACGTTTGTGGTATGTGTCTGATCGGAACAGACGAAGCTCTCACAGTCCACGCCCAAAGCCCGTGCAAGCCTGCGGTAGTTTTCTGCTACGTCTTCTCTTCTGTCTCCTCTGGTAAAGCTTAAATTCAGAGATGAAAAAATACCCTCGCTGACACCGCCCTGTCTCGTTGTAAAGGCGTGTCTGACCATTCCTGTCTGTTCTAAAGCCGGGTAAACAAAAAGCGGCAGTTCTTCGCCGTTATCTATGGGAAACTGCCGTAAAACCGGAATTCTTCCTGTATGCATACCATTTTCCTTTCCTGCTTTTTAATACCTGAAATCAAATGCATTTTTAATATGTATCACTTTGTCCTCCCCTTCGATTGCAACCACATCAAAACGGCAGGGCATCCTGTCGCCATAGCCCCTCTTTGTACAGTAACAGACAGCGGTTCTGCAAATCCGCCTTTGTTTTTGGGATGTTACCGCTTCTAGCGGGCTGCCGCAGGAAGCATCTTTGCGGTATTTTACTTCAATAAATACCAGATATCTGCCATCTTTGGCAATGATGTCAATTTCACCGCAGCGGCTGTAGAAATTCTGTTCTAATATCTGAAAGCCCTGTCCGGTCAAATATTCGGCTGCTTTTCTTTCATAGGCGCTGCCGACCTGCCGTTTATTGTCTGCTGCCATGCCGCCAGCCCTTTCTTTATCTGCCAATTTTGGAACGCAGGCGGTCCATATCGTCTACAAATACCAGTATTTCCGCAACTACGTCATATAATTCCGGCGGGATTGAGTCTCCGATTTCCAGCTTGGAAAGCGTATTGGCCAGTTTATTATCTTTGTAGAGAGGGATATTTTCCTCTTTTCCCTTCCGGATAATCCGCTCGGCCAGCTCGCCTTTGCCTGTCGCCAGAATTTTAGGAGCTACATCCCCCGGTTCGTACGAAAGGGCAACGGCAGTTCTTCTTTTTAAATCTTCTTTTTCCTGTTTCATATCCTCACGCCCTGACATCAAATGAATACCTGTGCACCATACCGCCTGCGGACGGTGTTCCGCGGCTTAACATATCTTCTACAAAATTCACTTTTTCTCCCTGATTTTTGATGTGGATCTGAGCCTGATATCCTTTTTCCAGAAGCCGCTTCTCAAGAATCTCTATATGCTCTGCTATTAATCGGTAAGAAACATCGTCCGCCAGATAAAAATCCGTCGCCACTTGTTTGTTCCGTAATTTTACCGAAACATCAGTAGACCCCAGGTTATCCAGATCCAGATGTAAAAATGCAGTGAGCTCGTCGCCTTTTTCCCGCTTTTTACGCTTATCGGTGTAAACATACAAATCGCTGTGGGCATTCTGCCCTGCCAGTTTTAACGGAATCTGAACATAAGCCCAGGTCTGGTTTAACTGATTCATAAACTGGATGTTACTTCGTACATTGGATGCGGTATCGGACAGCTGCGGCGTATTCTGCCCAAATGCCTTCAATACCTTTTCCATCTGTTCCATCTGGCGGTCCAGACGTTGGTACAGCTCGCTTACCTTATGTTCCCCTTTTAGCTCCTCCGGACGCAAAAGCCACTGCTGCTCCATCACACTGCGGATTAAAGTACGGTACTCTTTGGAGGACGCCAGATCGGAGAGCGCCTGCCTGCTGAATGGATTTCTGCTGGAAAACGCCTGCCCTATCAAATGCAACAGCTCCTTGGAAGTCAAATCGGACGCAAGCGTTCCATCCGCAAATACCGCCGGGTTTTGTGACAGCTCCGGGATTTTGGCAAGCCGGGCAGACAACTGCTGTAAATCGGCGCTGCTAAATACATTTTTCAGTGCATCCTGCTGCAACTGTACGGTATTCTTTGTGTTTCCGGAACTAAAAATTCCTTCTTCCGATACAGCCTGCGCTGCCTTTTGTGTTTCCAGTTTCCCTGCAGCTTCGTTTCCCTGCTTCGAACCCATTTCACCCAAATCTTCGGCGCCTTGCTGCATAACGGCTTCCCCTGCCACTCCGGCTTCCTGCTGTATACCGATTCCGCCCGTGACTCCCTGCTGCATAACGGTTTCGCCTGTGGCTCCCTGCTGCACACCGGTTTCTCCTGTAGCTCCGGTTCCTTGCTGCATAACGGCTTCCCCCGCCGCTCCGGCTTCCTGCCAGGCTCCGGTTCCTTCCGCTGCCTGCGCTCCTGCCTGTACGTTCTCGCCTTCCTGCAATAATACGCTCTGGCTTCCACTTGCTTCCTTCCCCGGCTGCAATATGATTTCCGCCGCTTCCGCCTGCTGTGCCCCTTCGCTGACTGTCACTTTTCCGTCAGCCGCCTGGGCTTCTCCGATCAGGACATGGATCATCTGCCTGTTAAACTCCAGAAGCTCTTTTAAATTTTCACCGCCGTTTGCCAGCTGCTCAGGAATTGTTTCCATAACCGACTCCAGCTGATCTAAAATCGCGTACTGATCCGATTTGTAATTTTCAAACTGTGCCGCCATCTCCTCTGTAACCGGAATACCCAGCTTTGTCATCTGAACAACCGTAGCGGCATCCATCCGCTCGTTTGCCGTCACCAGCTTCGCCATCTGCGCCAGGCTCTGTTTGTCAATCGGCATGGACTGTTCCATCATACTGTTGACCATCGTAACCATCCTGCCATCCGCCGGAAGGCTGGCGGCTTTCAGGGCATTTAACAGGGCCGGGTTCATCCCGCCTGCCTGAGAAAACGGACGGATGGCAATCTGCGCGCCGTTATTGGAGCGCACCTGAAAAAACATAGATTCCCCCACGCGCACCGTAACGCCGGAATCCAGTCTTGCCTGTATGGTCTTTCCATCCGAAAGCCCCAAAGTGACCACGCCGTTTTCCATGTGATTAACGCTGCCTTCAAATACATTTCCCACCGGCATCTGCTGAAGGGAAGATGCAATCTGTCGAATCCCCTGTGTCCCTCCGGAAATTTCAACACCATTCGCAAGATTCCTGTTATACTGACTTAACATATCTGTAATCTGCATATCTTTTCTCCCTTCCATAGCAAACCGTTACTATTATCTACTGAAAATTTTTAATAAATGTCCTGCGGTGGACTGGCGTTGGCCCGTTCGCCTTAATCGCCGCAATATGCGCCGCTGAACCATATCCCTTATTCGATGCAAATCCATATCCGGGCAAAATAGCGTCATATTCCTCCATCAATCTGTCCCTTGTCACCTTAGCCACAATGCTCGCCGCGCCAATTGAAATACTTTTGGCATCTCCTTTGATAATCGGCACCTGGCGGATAGAAACATCCGGAATTGTCACTGCATCATTTAATAATATATCGGGCGTTACGCTCAAATTTTGAATAGCCTGGCGCATCGCTTCATAAGTTGCCTGCAGAATATTGATTTCGTCAATTCTCTGCGGAGAAACCATGCCAATCCCCACAGCAACTGCCTGATCCATTATCACCGAATAAAGCTCCTCCCGTTTCTTTGCCGTAAGCTTCTTAGAATCGTTGATATACAGGATATTACAGTTTTCCGGCAATATCACCGCCCCTGCCACTACCGGTCCGGCCAGCGGCCCCCGTCCGACCTCGTCAATCCCGCAAACATGCCCAAACTGGGCATACTCCTTCTCATAAAACTTCAGCTGTTCGATACGCGCCATCTCCGCTTCCAGTTTTTCCAGGCTTTTTTTAGCCTGTGCTACCAGCTTCATCACACCGGGACGCATATCTGCTTCATATGTTTCGATAAAAGAAGGCAGCTCCTCTTCCTTCGCTGCCTTTAACTCTTCTTTCACTTCACTTATCTTTTTTACTTCCATCTTATCCATCCGTTCTTATTTTAGCTGCTTTACCTGGGATCTTCTATGGTAAAACGGCCTGTTTTTCCGCTGCGGAACTCATCTACGACAATAGCTGCCGCTTTACTGTAATCCAACTCGCTCCCCCGGCTAAGACAATTGCGCGCCTGTGCAATAGCACATAGCACCTGCGCCGCATCTTTGTCTTCTTCAATTCCATATCTTCCTGCAAGGCTGCCCGGATACTCATGTAAAAGCAGCTTGATAATCTCTATCGCCAGTTCATCCGTATTTAAAATATCGTCCCTGATCGAGCCCACTAACGCCAAATGTAGCCCCACCTTCTGATCCTCAAACTTCGGCCATAAAATCCCCGGAGTATCCAGAAGTTCCACGTTTTTATTGAGCCGAATCCACTGTTTTCCCTTAGTAACTCCCGGTTTATTCCCCGTCTTAGTACATGCTTTGCCGGCATAAGTATTAATAAACGTAGATTTGCCCACATTCGGAATACCAACTACCATAGCACGCACCGGGCGGTTTTGAATCCCCCGCCTTCTGTCGCGCTCCATCTTTTCCTTGCAGGCTTCTAAAATTGTATTCTGTATCGTCTTCATACCCGCCCTGCTTCTGGCGTCCAGATTTACTGCAAAATAACCCTTTCTGGTAAAATACTGATGAAAAGCTTCTGTCTTTTTGGGATCTGCCAGGTCTGCTTTGTTCATCAAAATCAGACGGGCTTTGTTCTTCCCAAGCAGATCAATATCCGGATTCCGGCTCGAAATCGGAATCCTGGCATCCACCAGCTCTATAATTAAATCAATAAGCTTGACATCCTCCTGCATCTGACGCTTTGCTTTGGTCATATGCCCCGGATACCACTGATACTGCGCCATATTTACTGTTTCCTTTCAATCTTTAATAAAGCCAAAATCCTCATAAGGGGAAGTAATAAACCAGGCTTTCCCGATAATGTGCTGCTTTTTCACATTTCCAATATTGGCATATCGGCTGTCCTCACTGTTGTTGCGGTTATCGCCCAGTACAAAATACTCGTCTTCTCCCAGCAGAATCTCTTCCCCTGCCAGCTCTGCATCCAGAATGGCATCTGTTTCCACCGCCTCTTCAAACGGTTCTCCATTTACAAAAACTGTGCCCTCCTGGATCTGTACCGTATCTCCCGGAGTCCCAATCACACGTTTCACATAGTAATGGGATTTTTCATTTCCATTCGGCAGAAAAACGATGATATCATTGGGCTTAGGGTCGGTCAGCAGATAAACAAAGCGGTTGATTAAAATTTCCTGATTGTTTTTTAAAACAGGCGTCATAGACTGACCTACCACACTGGTGCGCATCCCGATATAGTACACAAACACAAACGCAATTCCCAGCACAATCGCAATCTCAACCACCCATGTAATAACTTCCTTAATAATCGGTATATTGACTTTCTTTTTTTCCCGTCCGAAATGTAATCCGTTTTTTCTTCTCATGTTCGCCTCTGTTGTTTTATCCTGGTAAAAAACAGCCGTACCTGCTGGACTGCCTCCAGACAGAGTACGGCTTATTCATGATCTATCTTACTTTTTCTTTGACCTTTGCTGCCTTTCCAACACGATCTCTTAAGTAGTATAATTTTGCCCTTCTTACTTTACCGTAGCGGACAATTTCCACCTTTTCTACATTCGGAGAATGTAACGGCCAGGTCTTCTCTACGCCGATACCGTTTGAAAATTTACGGACTGTGAAAGTCTCACGGTTACTTCCGCCCTGCCTCTTTAACACGATACCTTCAAATACCTGGATCCTCTCGCGGTTACCCTCTTTGATCCTGCCGTATACCTTTACGGTATCGCCCACATGAAACTCAGGTACTTCAGCTTTTAACTGCTCTGCTTCAATGCTTTTAATAATTTCTGTTGCGTTCATTTCTATTCCTCCTGATTTGTCCGATGTTCTTAATACGCTTCTGTAACAGAGGACCATCGCATAATTGGTATAACTAACTATAAGACTATAGCATAATTTCGGAGGAGATGCAAGCAGTTTTTTCTTTGTGCTTACTGCTTCCCTGCAGTCCCAAACACCTCTGTCGGATCATAGGTATTCCAACGCCAATACTCATCACTGCTACCGTCATACTTCTTAAACCATGCCCTGTAAACATCATCATAATCTTTGGGCACATAAACCCGCTGAGAATCTATTGGAAAATCAGACATATACCGATACTTCAGTTTTTTAGAGTGTTTGATTACAGGCGGAACTGCCCCCGTAAAATACAGTTCTTTGACATCCGATACCTGAGTCAATCCCGGCCCAATCACCTTTTTCAAATTCCTGGGGAAAACCGTCCTCTTAAACAAGGGCCTTCCATTCTTGTCAAATTGTTTGCAGTTTACCATACTGTAGTCCGGCGTTATTTTCTCCACCTCATCTGAAATCCGCAATACGCCGTCATCACTTACAATTGCAACCGCAAGACTTTTGTCTTCTCTTCTGTATATGCACTGGCCATCTTTTGCAAATGTTTTATTGGCTGTCGAAACTGTCACATCCTTTATCCTCTGGTTGGCGAGCGCATTTTCTTCCATCTTCTTCACGGATGCAGAAATAAAGACTGTACCAGACGCAACATTGCTGAGCGCATTTTCTTTTATTATCTCTACCCCCTTCGGGATTTTCATTTTTTTCCCAGCGCAGGCCCCAAGGAGCAGAGCCTTATCCTTCTTCCGAATCAGGCAATTATTCCTGATCTGATATGTATTATTCCTGGCGTATAATTTCAACGTCTTCAGACTCGGACAATCTTGAAACGCCGACGGATCTATCTTTTTGAGGCTTTCCGGAAACACCAGCGTTTTCAGACCCGAACAGCCGTAAAAAGCATTCTTTTGAATTTCCGAAAGCTTCTTCGGTAACTTCACAGTTTTTACCGCTGTAAAACCACTGAATGTATACGGCATAATCACCTCAACTGTATCTGGGATACATATTTCTTTCACCCGTCTATTATTCCCATGAATATTCTTCCACGGCACTATTCCAAACCCTATGATATTGAATAAATCATCTGCTTCTCTGTTGGGAAATAAAGGATAATCTACTGCATCGCCAATACGTGTGACTTTCCTGCCTTCTATCGTCTCAGGTATAGATAAAGTACCATGATATCCGTAAATTCTATTAATCCACACTTCCTGTCCATTTTTAGAAAAGAACACTTTATAGGTAATATCATTTTTTTCTACTGATACCATTTTTGTTATATCCCATTCACTGTCCTTTAATGCCGCTTTTGTGTCCGATATGCCAAATACTAGCAACAGTAAAACTGCCGTACAGAATACCGTAAACAACCGTTTTTTCATAACCACACCTCCTGTTTTTCTTTAAAGCTTATAATCTACGGCTTTAAACCTTTTTGTCAGCTCACTTGTCCCCATTCTGCCTCTGTTTCCACTGCCAAAACATCAGCCGGGACAATTGCAGAAACAATCATAGATGTCGACAGTACCCCACAAATTCTTCTACTTACCTTCCACTTCATATGTTATATATTTATCATTAATTTAAAGGAAAATTAACAATTAGGTTTCGCTTTTTAATCAAAGTGATCTATAGAAAATAAGAAACTATAAAGAAGAGTTGTTGATTATGCCAGAAATATTTCCCGGCAACCTTGCTGATTGTGATATGGAAATATGAAACATACTGTGGGAAAGCACAAAATCCATGATGGCATAGCAGATGATTGAAACCGACCTGCCCCTGAACATCTATATGGTACAGGCAGTCCTTCGGAAAACTTTGGAAAAGATTCCTCATACGGGAAACATTCACTTTGCTAAACTTATTCAATTTGCCTCAAGGTCATTCTTAGAAGTTATATACAAAGCAGCTTGCCGCTGTTACGCCGCTTTCTGCAAGTGTCTCTGTGTTACATTCCCATCCTGGAATGGATAAATGTCCGAAAGCAAATTTACAATTAGGTTTGGCTTTTTAATCAAAGTGATCTATAATATAAGAAACTATAAAAAGGAGTTGTTGATATAAACAAATGATTCGTTTTTCTTTTTCATCACTATATATGTCGCTCTTATTCGCTAATATTATGATATTGTTTTTATATCTGGCTTTTCGAAGCCAGAAGCTGTTGTTAAAGTTCGGGCTTCCAATGGCAGGATCTGTTCTTTTGGCAGCGATCGTGCGTATGCTGGTGCCGTTCGAACTTCTGAATCTGTCGCATAATATTTATTTACCGAAACCGGTTTCTATGGCAATCGGCGAATTTTTACATCCGCAGTTTTTCGGCGATCGTTTTTCCTACTGGTCATTTGCGAAGATGATCTGGCTGGCCGGAATCCTGATTTTTGCTGTCCGCACCGTAAAAAGGGAAAGGACAACCGCCAGGGCAATTGCATATGAGAGCCGGAAGCTTCCGAAATCTGCACCTGCTTCTCGCGTATTTCGCAGAATTCAGAAAGAAATCCCCAGGACATGCCGCATTGAACTGAGAACATTGCCTATGATCCATGTGCCCATGATATATGGCCTGCGCCATCCATACATCCTGCTGCCAGAGAATTTTGATTTGGATGAAACGAACTTATACTACATCCTGCGTCACGAATCTGCGCATTATCTTCATCACGATTTGCTGTTAAAGGTTTTGATTCAGCTTTTTTGTATCATCTACTGGTGGAATCCTCTTTGCATACCTTTGCAGAAACAGACAGATATAGTGCTGGAAATGAGGGCCGATCACGAAGTGGCAAAAAATCCCAGTCAGAAAATGGAATATGCACTCTGTTTGGAAACGGTGATGAAGTATCTGCTGAAATCAGTTTCTGCTTCTCCCCCTGCACCTGTCAGTTCAATATCATTTTGTCAAAAGTCCCATTCCGCAACAATACAACGCGTCAGGATACTTTTGAAGAGCGAGACGCCACCTCATAAAGGCTTTCAATACATACTGGTTTCATTTATGGCAACCCTGTTTGTTTTATCATTTGTATACATATTTGAAGCTTCTTCTATTCCTTATGACATTGAAAAGGAAACTGATAGTATTGATGCCAGTAATGCATTTTTTATCGAAAGAGGCGATGGAACATATGAATTTTATCTTGACAATGAATATTGCGGTATTATAGATTCTCTCCAATATTTTGATAAAGACATTCCAATTTACAAAGAAGGAAGTGAAGTTTGAAACAAACAGATAGTGGATAGCAAAATATAAAAAGGCATAACAACAAAGCCATCTTACGGTATCCTCAAAAAGAAAATATAGACACAACACCTAATTCATAGCGGAAACAACATCATCTTTGATGGTATATCCTCGTTGTTTAAGCAGATTAAGTGCCTGTGAAGTAGTCAGTACGTTTGATTCGTTCACAGGGCGTGATTCAAGAAAGCCTTCCGGAATATACGGTTTTAAATCTGATAGTATGTGCCAGATAGCGGTCAGGAGCGCTCGATAGATGGCAATGATGGCTTTCTTGTGCCCACGGCGTACTTTGATGCGCTTGTAACGGTCAGTTATTTCAGTATGTTTCCTGGAACGCAATAAACCATTTGCAGCTTATATCAGAACTGGTTTAAAATAGGAACCAGCACAGGAAATTCAACTTGATTTGATTTTTTTACTGCTCTGGTCATTGTGCAGACAACATCCTGCCCATGAAACGAGGTGCTTATCTGTAGGGAAGACAGACATATCACCACCGATTTCAGAAGCAGGTGGAATAAAGGAAGGCCTGACCATATCACACATGTAAAGGTCACAAATCCATTTTATGACTGGATATCTAACATGGACATCCGTTTTCTGAAGGTATCTATACCTTAAAAAGCTAAAAAGTAAATGTTTCTTTTCGAAAAGTAATAGAAACGATTCATGGCAATTCTGTTTCCTTCATATTAAATATCCCATCCTCTTTCTATCCTGCTGTAGATTGGTCCTTTAGAATCCAGTAATCTCCCGGATATGCCCTCTCCATATACCGGCGAAAAACCAAGATTTGTCCCTAAAAAGGTTCTTATTCCCCGGCGCGTTCAACTCCTAAATTCTCAACCGCATTTTATTTGTAAATATTTCTATCCCCCCTCGCATATTCCTTACAAAGTAGATATACTAAAGGTAAGAAAGTTGAAATATCTCACTTTGAAACCAGCGATGTAAAAGCGAAACTAGCCTCCGGGGAGCAGCCCATCTTTGACAGCATAGGTACCCTGTTTGATAAATTGGAGGGAAGTGAATAATGTCGTTAATCGTGACGGCAGTTTTGGCTTCATACGAAGAATCCTTTATACTTTGCTTCAAAATGCGGTGAAGTTTTTTCATGATATCTTAGATAAGCGGTTCTTCTACCATATCAATACAAAAGTTGGAATAGCGTGCACAGGTTTGATTACAGGCGGAGCTGCCTGCTGTTTTTATAAAATAAATATATTTTATATTTGTAATTAATTTAAATGTAAATTAACAATTACGTTTGATTTTTTAATCAAAGTGATCTATAATAGAAGAAAATATAAAAAGGAGTTGTTAATTATGCCAGAAATACTTCCAGGCAACCTTACTGAACGTGATATGGAAATATTAAATATACTGTGGGAAAGCACGGAATCCATGACAGCATCACAGTTGATTGAAGCCGACCCGACACTGACCATCAATATGGTACAGGCAGTCCTTCGGAAGCTTTTAAAGAAAAATCTGATTCAGGTTGACAAGATTGTCTACAGCAGAACTGCTCTCTGCCGCAGCTATTCTCCTACCGTATCTGCCAGTGAATTTACCTTACTGCATATCGGTCAGGAATATCAGAAACTGCGGAAACACATATCCATCAGTACATTGATGGCTTCCCTGCTGAAGGGAGAAAAAGATCCGGAGACACTGCAGCAGGACATTGATGAACTGCACACCATACTGGAACAATACAAAAGACAATGAAATACAAAAGAAGATATAGGGAGATAAGCATATGATTCGTTTTTCTTTCTCATCACTTTATATGTCACTTTTATTCGCAAATGTTATGATATTGTTTTTATATCTGGCATTTCAAAACCAAAAGCTGTTGTTAAAGTTCGGACTTCCAATGACAGGAGCTGTTCTTTTAGCAGTGATCATGCGTATGCTGGTGCCGCTTGAATTTTTGCATATATCGCATAATATTTATTTTCCGGAAGCTGTTTCACAGGTAATTTGTAAATTTTTACATCCGCAGTTTTTCGGCGATCGTTTTTCCTACTGGTCATTTGCAAAGATGATCTGGCTGGCGGGAATTCTGATTTTTGCTGTCCGCACCCTGAAAAGGGAACGGGCAACAGCCAAGTTAATTGCAGATGAAAGCTACGAGATTCCGGAAACTGCACCTGCTTACCATATATTTTGCAAAATTCAGGAAGAACTCCCCAGGACAAGCCGTATTGAACTGAGAGTATTACCTCTGATCCATGTTCCTATGATATATGGTCTACGTCATCCATACATCTTGCTGCCAGAGCATTTTGATCTGGATAAAAGGAGCTTATACTATATTCTGCGTCATGAGTCTACTCATTATCTTCATCACGATTTGCTGTTAAAAGTTTTGATTAAAATATTTTGTATTGTTTACTGGTGGAATCCTTTTTGCAAACCTTTGCAGAAACAGACAGATATGATTCTGGAAATGAGAGTCGATCAGGAAATAGCAAAAAATCCCAGACAGAAAATAGAATACACTCTTTGTATAGAAACGGTAATGCAGCATTTGCTGAACCCGACTTCTGCTCCTTCTCCTGAGCCTATGAGTTCAATTTCGTTTTGTAAAAAGTCCTGTTCTGCAACAATACAACGCATCAGTATGCTTCTGGAGAATGAGACGCCATCTCATAAGTGGATTCGATATACACTGGTTTCATTTATAACAATCCTGTTTGTTTTATCTTTTACATACATATTTGAAGCCTCTTCTGAAGTTTCCACTGAAATCACAGAAGAAATTCTCAGGATTGATGTCAGTAATACATATTTTATCGAAAAAAGCGACGGAACATATGAATTTTATCTTAACGGCGACTATTGGGAAACTGTAGATTCTATTAAATATTTCGATAAAGACATTCCAATTTACAAAGAAGGAGGTGAAATCAAATGAAGAAATGCAACCTGTTAAAAAAATATGGCACATTATTTTTGCTGTTATGTATGCTTGGCACGTCTATATATTATTCCATGCCAGTTATGACTGTATCCGCCTCAGAAATACAGCCTCTGTCAGATGATATACGCTGGGTTTTTAAAATTGAAAACGGCAAAAAATATAAACGCCTGTACAACTACACAACACAAACATGGGTTGGCAACTGGATTCTGGTTGGCTAAACCGGAAGATCCATCTGCTTATCAAAGCAGCCCAACATGACAAATGCTTTTTACTAAAGAATAAGATTGTCTATTCACTTTGAATATATGACAGTTTCAAATACCAGAATCCTCCGATCGCACCAAAACGCAATCGGAGGATTTTTCATTTCACCCCCATTTCAACCGGCATCTTTACAATCACTTTCGTCCCCTTCTCCGGTTCGCTTTCCATACAAATTCCATATTCCTCTCCATACAGCAGCTTCAGCCTGTCATCCACATTATTAATCCCAATTCCGGTCATATGTTCTTTGCTGCCTTTTTTCTCCTTCTCCCGAATCATACGAAGCTGTGCTTCTGTCATTCCGATGCCGTCGTCTGTAATTTCAAATATCAGCTTATTCTCTTTTCTTCTGGCAAAAACCCGGATCATCCCGCCTTTTCCCTCCGGAAATGCGTGGAAAAATGCATTTTCCACAAAGGGCTGCAGCACCATTTTGGGTAAAAGGCATTCTTTGCAGCCATGCTCTACAAAGTATTCTGTTTTCACGGCATCCCCGTAGCGTACCTGGTTGATTAAAACATAATTCTTGAGATTTGTGATTTCCTGCTCTACGGTAATATATTCCTTTGTATTACTGATCGTATTGCGCAGAAGCTGTACAAACGCATCTATGACTTTTGTGGACAGTTCTGCATTTCCCTGCCAAATTAACATTTTGATACTGGTTAGTGTGTTGTACACATAATGCGGGTTGATCTGCATCTGAAGCGCATGGATTTCCGCCGTGCGCTTTTCTTTCTCCGTGGCAATCAGCTTTTGCACGGAATCTTCCAGCAGACAGAGCATTTGATTGTAGGTTTCGGTCAGTTCCCGGATTTCCTCCGTTCCTTTTACCTGCACATATTCGCCCAGATTTCCGCTGCGCACATTGCGCATCTTGTCTGCCAGATCGGCCAGGGGCCTTGTCTGCTGACGCACAAATATACTGATTGCAAGCAAAATCAGTATTGTAACCGAAAGCGTAAATATCACAATCCGCTCCGTATGATATTTTTCCAAAAATGCTTCCTGTGGTTTAACAATTCCAATCAAATAATAATTACTGCTCTGCAGACGCTGATATAAAATACTCTCTGTGGAATTTCCATTCTTCACCTGCATCTGATAGATGTGCTGTTTTTCCATTTTATCGGCAATCTCCCTGATCCGAAGCCATGCGGCGGAGCCTGCCGTAAGGTAATCCGGATCGTTTGAGGAAATCACTTCGCCGTCTCCGTTTAATACGACAATGATACTGGTATCAGACGTAAAATGGTTGTACATTTCCCTGAATTCCGCCTCTTTTATTGTGATATACAAATAACCGAGTATGGTTCCTTTTTCATGAACGGCGCACGCCATCACAATCACCGGCTCCGATTTGGTGACATCGCTGTAACCCGATTCCTGATACTCACAAATCAGCTTTCCCGGCTCTTTGGCGGCTCTTTTTGTCACAGAATTCTGTAAGATTTCTTCCGCCGACGCCGAGAGCTTGTCCGTCCAGTTGTAAATATAGCTTTTGCCGTCTGCGCTGACTAACACCACATTTAAATCGGTGTAACCCGAAAGCCAGGTGTCTTTCATTTCCTTTTGCATATAATAAATGTTCCGCCGCTCATTTACCGATGCCGGATCCGTCTGGACAAGATACCTTTTGACAGAGGGACTGGAAGCTATGGTACTTGAAATATTCCAGATATCTTCGTAAAACTGATAAAACTGCCTGTCAATCTGATTGAATATTTTCTGCTGTGCTTCTGAAAATGTTTCTTCAAAAACATGTTCTGAAATCGACTGATTCATCAGATGCAGCGCTGCGGCCAGGCTGAATATCCCAAGCGTTGCTGCTAAAATCAGTTTAAACATCAATGTATTCGCAATTTTGCGCCATTTCACTGTTTTGTCCCTCCGTTATTGCGCCTGTATCTGCCTGGCGTTACCCCTGTTGTTTTTTTAAATACCCTGCAAAAATAACTTTGATCTGTATATCCAACCTCACTTCCAACTTCCGCAATTGACTTCGTAGTATGTAGCAGCATGCTTCTGGCTTTGCCGATCCGGATTTTATTCAGATATCCGCTGAAGCCTTCCGGCATATTTTCCTTAAAATAGGTGGAAATATAACAATAGCTGAATCCAAACTGCCTTGCCAGGTCCATCAGTTTTAAATCTTCCCTGTAATGGTTCCTGATATATTCCTTCATTTTCTCAATATGAATATAGGACAGGTCGTAATTTTTCTCCTGATCGACGGCCTGACTGGGGACATATTTGCGGATTACTGCAAAGAAAGCTTCCACATCCTCCGTCCTGTCAATTTCCAGAAAGCACCTGTCGCGAATATCTTCTTCCACTTTACCCAGCCGTTCCAGTGCAACAAAGTAGTTGAACAGCAGGTTTTTGGCCAGGTTTTTTATTTTGTACTCATCCTCATAAATCCGGGCCAGGCCTTCGATATAAACCATAAACATAGAGGCGGCCTGATCCAGCTCTAGATCGTCTAAATATCTCGAATAGGTTTCATACTCAAACCGCTCCTGTCCTTTCCGGATCGGCTTTTCTTCCAGCACAACCAGACTTTTGCCCGGAAAATAAAACCTCATGGACAGTACCTTTTGCACCCCCCCTTCCCGGAAAATTGCGCGCGTATCTTCAAAATCCGTATATTCCCGGCTTAACACCAGAAACGATTTTGCATAATCGTTTTTCATTTTATCGGCAAAGTCAAACACAATGTCCTGACAACGCGTTTCGTCTTTGGGCCGATAATTTAATATCATACACAAAACCGCTTCATCCAGCAATGCAGAAACCATGGCAATATCTGTGTGTTCCCGAAAATATTTTTCGTTTTTTTTGCGGATGGTTTCTATTTTTTCTCCGGATAATTTCTTTAGGTTGACTGCTAAAACCCGGTATAACTGATAGGGCAGGCGCTCTGCAAACAGCTCTGTGCCAAGCTGATTCTGGTAACCGCCCATATAGCGGGTAAGCTGCATCTCACAGGATGTTTTCCCCTGGCTGCAAAATTTTGTGTCCGGTATTTTTGCCGCCGCCTGGCGCATGGTTTCCAGCAATCCTTTGGCGCTTAACATCGGTTTTAAAATATAATCCGAAGCCCCGTTTAAAAGCGCAGTTTTTACATATTCAAATTTATCATAACTGCTCAACATAATAAGCAGGATTTCCGGGTGCTCCTCCTGCAGTCTTACCGCAAATTCTAACCCGTCCATAACCGGCATTAAAATATCTGCCAGCACAATGTGAGGTTTGTATTTTTCTACCAGCACAAGTCCCTCTTTTCCGTCGCTGGCTTCTCCGACAATCCGAAAGCCTTCCTTTTCCCAATCGACCATATGCTTAATTCCCTGTCGCATAATCAATTCGTCATCTATAATCAGAACCCTGCAGTATTCCTCCATATTATCGTCCCTCGATTTCCCTGTCAGCCGTTTCCACAGTTGCAAATGTACTTTCCAGTACGACATCCATATCTATGCCGTCTATGATTTTTTGAAGCGCTTCTGCCATCATATCCTCAATTTCATATGTATCTTCCCCGTAATTTACCACCGGAACCTCTCCGGCCCATTTTATAAAATCCCCCAAAATATTCTGTCCGCCGAAAAAGTCTATACCCCTGCTGTAATTTTCCTCCTGCGACGTCATTTTCAGCGTACTGATCAGTTTGATTTCTCCTGCCAGCCGATCGAGCAGCTCTGCATTGGATGCAAATGTTTCTTTCAAAAAATCCTTGGCCTCTTCCTCGTGGCCTGCATTTTTCAATACATACCATCCGCCGCCGCCAAGGGACGACGCATTGACAGAGCTTTCTACGCCTGAGAGCCTGGGAATTTTGGCAACTGCCCATTTTCCCTTCTGATCCTCTGCATTTTCAATGGATGGAATAATCCAGCAGCCAGTCGGAACCGTTGCCACCTCCCCACTGTTAAACGCACCGACAAACTGTCCCCAATCGGCGGTATATGCCGCAATACCTGCATCCACGATTTTTTTGTAGGTGCGAATGGATTCTTTTAATATGTCGTTCCCCAGAATATCCAGATTTCCTTCTGCATCTGTATACCAGGAACCCGCGCTCTGCAGCATCATGCGCAGCTGTCCTAAGTCGCCCGGATTCAAAGTCAGCATGTATTTGCCGGTTTTTTCTTTTACGGCTTTTCCGATTTTAATATACTCATCCCAGGTCAAATCCTGCATATCCTCACTGTCGTATCCTGCCTGCCTGATATAGTCCGTCCGGTAAAAAAGCCCTGCTACGCCGCAGTCAAACGGTATTCCATATAAGCTGCCGTCCGGCTGGCCCATATCAGTCTTATATGCGGCAAAATCCCCTGTGTCTGCAATATCCGAAAGCTCTGCAAACTCCTCCGGATATGTATGCAGATAACCCTGAATCCGATAATCCTCGATCAGTACGATATCCGGTAAATCATCATATGCACCGGAAGCAAATCTGGTATTGAGCCTGGATACGATATCGTCCTGCGCAACCGTTACAATTTCAATATTGGCGTCCGGATGCGCTTTTAAATAAAATTCTCTGGCCGTTTTGGCGGCGGCAATATTAAAGCCTTCGTCCCATGCCCATATAGTAACTGCCGCTTCCTCATCCATGGATGCGCCGCTGTCAGGTTCGGAAGGACTGCGTGTGCAGGCAGCGAGAGCGAAAAAAAGTATGGCAAACAAGGCTGCAAAAATCAGTTTTTTCGTTCTACTCCCCATCATACACCCCATATACCGTCTTCTCTTTTATCGTAAGATCGGCCCTTTTGAGCAGATCCGGCCGATACTTTTTCGTACGCAGGATCGACTGCTCCCTGCGCCATTCTTCCACCTTTTCATGCGCTCCTGACAGCAGTATATCCGGCACCTTTTTTCCATTCCACTCTGCCGGCCTGGAATACTGGGGATATTCCAGAAGATTTCCTTCAAAGGATTCGAAAGAACCGGATGCCTCATTGGTCAGCACGCCCGGCACCATGCGGGAAACTGCGTCGATCATAACCATTGCCGGCAGCTCTCCTCCGGTCAGGACATAATCGCCAATCGACACATAGTCCGTTACAATTTCTTCTAATACACGTTCGTCCACACCTTCATAATGCCCGCATAAAAAAACCAGTTCTTCTTCCTTTGCCAGCTTTTTTGCCATGGACTGCGTAAAGGCGGGTCCCTGCGGCGTAAGGTAAATGGTACGCGGACGCCTGCCAATTCTGTCCGCAAGCGACAGCCATGCGTCGTAAATAGGCTGGGCCTGCATGACCATGCCTGCGCCTCCGCCATAAGGGTAATCATCTACCTTCTGATGCCTGTCCTTTGTAAAATCCCGGATATTGACGGCTTCTATTCCAACAATTCCCTTTTCCGCCGCTTTTCCTATAATGCTGGTGCGTAAGCCGGACAGGATCATTTCTGGAAATAACGTTAAAATGTAAAACTGCATATTTACTCCTGTTTCTTCTTTTTCTGATTGAGTTCCCGAAGACCCGGCAGAAGGTGCACAGTCATCTGCCCGGCTTCTATGTCTACCTTTTTCACACAGTCCTTGATGGCAGGGAGCAGCAAATCTGCCTCGCCCTTTTTGCGGATTACATAAACATCATTTGCCGCAGACTGCAGTACGTCGGCAACCTCTCCCAGATCTTCCCCCTCGTCAGATACTGCCTTAAGACCGATTAGATCTGCAATAAAATACTCATTCTCCCCCAACGGAACCGCCTGCGCCCTTGTAACCAGCAGCTCCTTCTGCCGAAACCTCTGCACATCATCAATGTTGTCAATGCCCCTAAACTTTAAAATGACCATATTTTTGAAAAACTTCACATGCTCAACCAGGAGCTGTTTTTTCTCTTTTCCGGTATCTAAGATGATTTCTTCCAGATCCAGAAAACGCTTCGCGTCGTCCGTTGTCGGAAATACTTTGACTTCTCCGCGCAGGCCGTGGGTATTTGTGATAATTCCTACTTTTATGAAATCTTCCATATATCATCTCTCCATCTTCTTCCTGTTTTTCTACTGGCTTTTTTAGGTAATCCTCAATCTTCTTCCTGTACAAATCCATCTTCCGTCAATTCCGTTCCCTGGGCGGAATACTTCTGCATAAAAGCAAAAATCCGTTCTTTTTCTGCTTCCTGCGTCACTAACCGCGTCCGAAACTGCTCCTGGATACAGGGAATAAAGGACAGGGCAAGATCTCCGTTTCTGTCGATGGTCACCTGCGCCAGCCCGGTATCTAAGGTATTGCTGCTGAACCAGAAATTGCCCAGACTGTAGATAATGGGCACGCCGTCCATAATCTCAACCCCCTGCAGGCAGTGCGTATGTCCGCCGATAATGGCGTCCGCTCCCGCGTCTACAAATGCCTGTGCAAGCTTTACCTGATCCTGCCCATAAGAGCTGTTTCCTTCCGTTCCCCAGTGCACAACCGCAATCACGCAGTCGCTCTTTTTATCCGCTCCTTCTATGACCTGCACAAACCTGTCCGGATTTAATGTTTTTAAAACACCGGGAGAATCCTCCGTTGCTTCCTTTGTATAATTGGTCGAACGTTCAATCTGTGTCGCCGATACTATGGCTATTTTTCTGCCGTTACAGACAAAATAGTATGGCTTAGAAGCGTCCTCTATATTCGCCCCCGCTCCTACATGGGGAATTCCTTCCTGATCTAACGCCTCTATCGTATCCAAAAGAGCTTCCGGCCCATAATCAAACACATGGTTGTTGGCCAGGTTTGCAATATCCGTACCAAATGCGTGCAGAAGCTTCGCACGATCCGGCTTCGCCCGGAAAGTATAGGTCTTGCCTGGCAATGGTTCTCCCCTTGTACTGTATGTAAATTCATTGTTGATCATCATAATATCCATCCCGCGCATCAGATCCAGCAAATCCGCGGAAAAACAATCCTCTATCCCGTTTGCACAGCTGTCCATATGACGTGTGGTCGGATATCCCTCCGAAAAATTAATGTCCCCCGTAAAAGCCAGTGTCACCTGATCCGCCGACGCACATTCCTTCCATTCCACATTTTCCAGAAGATCTGGCCGCATCCCCATTTCCTGACAGTACAAAAGCCAGAGCACATGTATGGAATTTTCAGTCATTCTGTACCAGACCCCGGAATCCGGTGAAAAAGTCTGTGACTGTTTTGCTGCTTCCAAAATACATTCCCCGCCAAATTCTGAGGAAACCCATTCCAGAAAAACCCGATCGACAGGATACCCGCCGGTCAGCTCCTCTGACGCTTCTTCCAGAATCAAACGATACGCTTCTTCCAACGCTTCCCCGTCTGCCTGCTCTTTTGCTTCCTGCAGTTCTGTTTCTGTTTCCGAGCTTTGCCGCACTTCTTCCATTTCTGCCTGTGTCTGCTGTTCTCTGGTGTCATACTCTGATCCAAAAATAGACATTGCATACTCTGTAAACACATTTTCTCCGGCACACCCGCAAAGTCCCGACAACAGACATATTCCTATACTTCCAATGATTATTTTCAAGCTACTTTTCTGACGCATCCCAACTTCCTCTTATTCTTCTGTTGTATAATATTATCTGCTTTACCAGTATAGCATTTTTTTTCCTTTGAATCCAGAAAATTTTTTGGTAACAGTTCAGCCTTCCGTCTTCACTGTTACGGAATCCGCCCATTTAAAGTTTGCCATACGGCAAAGGGGCGGATTCCACTCAAGCCTTTACGCATTCTCACGGAATACGCAGTAAATGCGCGTTCCTGACCCATGAACAGTAACGAACTGTTACATTTTTTGTAACGCATTCCGCCTTGTATCTTGCAATAAAAAGCTGCATATGCTATATTTAGTGTAAAGAAGGACGCCTGCTCTAACAGGCGTCCTTCTTGAAGCCCCACTCCAAAGGTGGAGTTTCCCAAGCGAGCAGTTACCTCTCAGTGAGAGACGCCCATCCTGGTGCTAACAGGGTGGGCATTATTTTTTCGCCCGTGATCCTTATCTCTGTCGAGAAAGGCAAGCAACGCTATAACAAAACTACCGAAGGCAATCAGCAAGCCGATTATCCCTATAAATATCAAAATGATATCCGAAGCTGTCATTGACGCCACCTCCCTTCCTATGTATTCCGGCACACCAAAAGCGTCCTTTAGTTGTCCTTATGACCGCCAACTAAACATTTGATGGTGTAGTGGTTTGCTGGCATAAAAATACTCCTTTTTGATAAAAATTTTTATATCCTAATTCTTACCAAAAAGGAGTTATTTATCTTATCCTTTTATTCCTACTTTACTATTACTAAAACTGTCTTTCTTACAGAACCACATTGAACCGAAACTTTTACCGTACCTTTCTTTAATCCTTTTACTTTTCCACAGGAATCCACAGATGCAATTTTACGCTTATTCGATTTAAATGTGACTTTTCTGCCATTAGAGGAATACGCCTTAATCCTAACAGTTTTTCCTTTTTTTACAGTATAACGATTTTTACTTGTCTTCAGTAATAACTGCTTTTTTACAGAATCATCTTTTTGTCCCATCTCTTTTTTCTGGGCCTCTTCTGCATCCTTCATAATTTGTTCAATCGATCTTTTTACTCCATCATCTGTATGGGATTTCCCTGCATTCGCCGATTCTTCTAACCACTTTTTTTCAATCTCCATTTTGATTTCTTCGTCTGTTGGAGATTTATCCTCTTCCCCGACAGTGGGAGTTTCCGGCTGCTGTACTGTATCCGTGTCTTCTCTTTCCGGCACAGGACAAGGTTCCACCACCATTGGTCCAGTCGTGTATATAATCTTGTCCTCTTGATTATCTTCTGAATCCTCTTTTTTCAGTGCGGGAATCTGTTCATTCATCTCTCTTGGATCAATTGAGTAAGCAGGCTCTGCCGCAGCTGCAGGAACGGATGAGATTCCTACTGCAAATGACAATAATAAATAAATTATCTTTTTTTTCATGTAAAGCCTCTCCTTTCATTTTAAAAATTAAAAATACAACACACTAATGAAATGTCATTGGTAGTATGTCTGAATACCCGGAATAATAAAATTCACCGTTTACGTAACGGCATGCAAACGCCTTATAGTAATATTGTACGCCTTTTGCAGCTGTTTTATCTGTATAAAAACCATCTTTTACCAGAGCAATTCCTGTAAATGGGCCGTTTGGACTTGTTGAACGGGACACTACGATGTCTTCATATTCATCAGAATAACTTATAAAAATAGAATTTTCTTTAAGGAGGCTTTTCCAAATACGTATCGGCGCCATAGAAGACGTTGCAGCAATTGGAGCTGGATAATAGTTTCTGGAATAATCCATATATAAGCCTGAGTACATTGAACGAAAAGATACATAATCACATACTAAAGATTTCCACGCAAAATCCAAATTAATCGAATTAAAGTAATCTACCTGAGCAAAAGAATACGTATCATTCAATGTACTTTGCGAAAAATCTTCTTCTACATAAATTGCATTTAGCGAAGCGTCTTTTACACCTTCAATTTGCTTGATTTTTTCTCTCACAGCTTCTGTTGTTTCGCCATACCCAATATCTATATTTGCGAAAACAGGCTGCCCTTCGCGATGCGCACCATCTTCTATACATTGCTCAATTGTCCGTCCTGTACCATCTAAAATTTCAACTTCTTTTCCCAAATGATCTGCAATTTCTTTTACTTCATTGTATCTGTTCCAATTGCTCCTGTTTACTTAAATGATCTTTCTTTTCAAGGTTCAAAAAATCATTTTTTATTGATTTTGACTCTTTTTCCTTTTCAAAGTTTTCTGCATCTTGTAAAATTTTAGAGATTTTCTCTGGATCTTGTTCAGTGATATTATCATTCTTTCCCTTTTCACGTAACATTTCTTCCTCTATACGTTTTTGTTCCGATAAGGAAGATGCATATATAGTTGAAACTGAAAAATTTTATGTTACAATACTTGCCAGCAATATAAATGCCAATACCTTTCTCTTCATTGAGTACCCTCCACTATTTTATCATATTATTTACAAGTTTCATTATAAAATATCAATTACTTATTCATACCTCCCCTCTACTATAAAAACAATACTTTTCCACATATAACTAATAATTAATCTTTTTTATACGTGTTGATCAATATGGCATTTTCAAACCAAATACTATATTTATTATAGAACATAAAAACATTATATTTATTACTAGCTTCTATAAAATTATAACATATACATATATATATATCAATGCTATCTTATATAATACTATTTGAACTAATAAAACATAATTACAGGAAGCAACAACTATTGTTTATATATCTAGTAATTAACTCCGAAAAAATTCTATAGCACTCACGAATCCTGTATTTTTTGTCACCTTTTGTTCTACATAGTATTTTATATTATTCATCCTTGAGCGTGTTTGAAAAATCATTCCCGTCATCTGCATCCCCCACTTAGCGTGATATTTGCGCCATCAGATTGAACATTAGCAGTTCAATCTGCATGAATTCGGTCAACGTAGCCCGCTACGCCTCCCTCATTTGGCATATCATACCCTTTGGGTGCAAATCTCCCACTAAGTGTGGAATACATCTACCGAAAAGCATTTTTCAAACACGCTCTAAGCAAAATATATATTCAGAACAAAAAGAAAAGGGCAGCCAGACAAAAACCAACGTAATGAGCATGACAACATGGCAGGTTTTCGATACTCTAGCCAGGGAGGGGATTTGGCAGAGGAAACTGTCTCTTGCCCTTGTAACCGAATTTAGTCTCTCTTAACAGTCACATGCCATCCCAGGAATTGCCGGACATGGATGTCCGGCAAAGCCCTTTTCGCGCCACGGATGGCGCGCGGGAGGGCGGTTCCGTCCGCCTTGATTCCATAAAATGTGACTGTTTAGAGAGACTTAATCCGGTTACACAGGCAAAGGGCAGTTTCCTCTGCCAAATCCCCTCCCTGGCGGATACATCCAATCCCCACCCATCCTGTTTGCCGCTCAAAAATCCAAATAAAATTTTACATAACCTTTTTATGCTTGAAACTTTTTCCTTTACCAGATAGTCTAATCATCAGAACAGAAAAAAGGAGGCGAAAATTTTGAAACGACGTTCCAGAGAACAGGCAAACGAAGATATCATAGAAGCTCTTTTGCTTGAAAACTATGACCGGTACTACCGTCTGGCACACAGCTATGTCCACAACGATGACGACGCCGCAGACATTGTACAAAACAGCGCCTATAAAGCCATCAAAAACTGCGGCAGCCTAAAACAAAATGAATTTGCCGCAACCTGGCTGTACCGCATTGTTTTAAACGAAATTTTTACCTTCTGCAGACAAAAGAAAACAGAGGCCCTTGATGCCGTCCAAAATGAGCCGCAGGCCATGGACGTTTACGAAAATATTGATTTAAAACGGGCGCTCGAAACTCTGCCTGCAGAAGACAAAATGATCGTAGAACTAAAATATTTCGAAGAAATGAAGCTCGAAGAAATTGCATCTCTCATGCAGGAAAACATCAACACAATCAAAAGCCGTCTTTACCGAAGTATAAAAAAGCTGCGGCTTAGACTAGATGCATAACAAAAAAACATTCCAACACAGGAGGTAAGCCATGAAACAAACAGAAAACTGGAATGAAATGAAGCAGGAGTATCACAACAAACACATGTCAGAAAGGCAGGTAGAACAAATGAAAAACGCAATTGCAAAAGCAAAAACCGAAAACAAAAAAACACGCCGGATCCGCATATGGAAATACACCGCAGCCGCCGCAGCCGCCATTGCCGTCACAATTACCGTGCTGCCAAATACTTCCTCCGATATCGCCTACGCCATGAGCCGTATCCCCATCCTGTCAAAATGGGTAGAGGTCGTAACCCTAAAAGAATACGAATATGATAACGGCCGTCAGACAGCAGACATTAAGATACCGGGAGTCGAAGTAACGTTCCCGACAGAACAGACAGAGAGCGAATCGTCCGACATAAAGGCAACTCTGAAAAAAACCTCCGATGAAATCAACGAAGAGATCAAATCCATCTCTATGAAATTAATTGACGAATTCAAAGAAGGCTTAAAGCAAAAAGAAGGATACCAGACTATGCAGGTGGAATCCGAAGTTATTTCCACCACTGAAGATTATTTTACCTTAAAACTGATTTGTTACCAGGCAGCGGGAAGCGGGTATGAAGAAAATCATTTTTATACCATCGACTTAAAAACCGGAGAACGCGTGAAACTAAAAGATTTATTTAAAGAAGGCAGCGACTATATTACTGCGATCAGTGAAAACATAAAAAAACAGATGAAAGAACAAATGGCAGCAGATGAAAACGTCATCTACAACCTGGACTCCGACATACCGGAATGGGATTTTAAAGCAATTACAGACGAGACTTCTTTTTATTTGAATGATAAACAGGAAATCGTGATTTGTTTTAATGAAGGAGACGTGGCTCCCATGTATATGGGGTGTGTGGAGTTTGTAATTCCAGAAAAGGTTTTATCAGATATTCGGGAAAATTAACAGAGTGATTTTTTTGGCGAAAGTATACGTTAGACAGAGGGCAGGGTATGCAGACGGGGCTGTGTGATGGGATTAAGGGGGACTAAAGCATCCCTTGCATGTAATTCAATACGAACGCAACCGCCGCAGACGCGCCGTCCATGGCGCGACTGCGGCTTGCCCTGCCATCCGTGGCAGGGCATTGCTGGTCTGAAGGGATGCTTAATTCCCCCTAAATCCCGTCACAAGGCCCCATCTGCATACCCTGCCCTCTGTCTAACTACGTTTTTCAAAAATTTACGGTTTATTTTCCTTGCGGTAAAGCAAAACTTTTGGATTTGTGTATATGTATAAAATGAAATTGAACGTTTGCTTCCTAAGTGTACTGTTTTGTAGAATAAATATGTAAATACTTCTTCCAATATTTACAGCCCTTATATATTTATTTACGATAAGCTTGCGATAACGTAGCCAGGGAGAGGCTGTGGCAGAGGAGAGGGGGCAGATTTCCTGCCCTTGTGATTGGATTTAGAGCTTCTTGACAGTTCCCCGATCCCCAGCAATGCCCTGCCACGGATGGCAGGGCAAGCCGCGGTCGCGCCATGGATGGCGCGTTTGCGGCGGTTGCGTCCGTTCTGCAGCCACTAACATGGAACTGTCTAGAAGCTCTTAATCCATAAACACAGGCAGGAAATTGCCCCCTCTCCTCTGCCACAGCCTCTCCCTGGCGGCCCCATATCCAATCCACCGCCAAAAATATATATCAGCTCGTCTGCTCCCTCTTCTGTTCAATAATATCCATGATTCTCTGGATTTCCGCCCCTTCCACCGGCGCCTCTCCATACTCAATATGCCTTCCATCAGAACTGATACCGCACAGGTTGCTCTGTCCCTTCTTGCGGCCGCGCTCTACGGTGAAGTAATGGATCTCCTCGTCCTTTGGATTCTGCGTTACGTAAATACGATGGCACAGCTGGGCCGATTCCTTTACTTCCGGCAGATCGATCCGTACCAAAAGCAGCTCGTCACTGATATCTAACGGCATAACAGAAAAATCATCCTCACCGAACGGATATTCCATATCCTGATATGCATTTTGGTAAATTTCATTGATTACTGTTTCCTTCTCATCACAAAGCTGATGAATAAACGCAGCCCCTTCTTTGTAAATCTTCGATGGCAAATCCTGGAATTCTGCTTTCTGACGCATTGCAATTTTCCTCTGCTGCGGTGTCATCTTCGCTGGATTTATGCCGGCCTGTAAAACCTGGTCCTCTTTGCGCAGTGCTTCTAAAAGATCCTTTCTGAAAATCAGGTTGTCCGTAAACGGATTGACTGCAATTCCTACTGCATTCATATTGCCGTTCATGATGATGTTGACACAGTTTTGGAACGGAATATTCACAATCACATCATACGGCGGTTCCTTTGGAACCTGCTCTATCGTAGTATAAATCGGGAAAAAGGTAACGCCGTCCTTGTTCTTTAAAATAGAAGGAACCGGCGCCGCTTCCTTTGGCAGCTGAAGCTGCTCGCCGCTTTTCTCCCTGGCAAGGCGTCTGAATTCCTCTGCTTCCGGTGTATCCGGCAAAATAGCAGGCGACAGGAATACTGTCTTTTTCATCTGGTGCACTAAAGCCCTTAAATTATCCCGTACGGGATCGTCTTTGTAAATTTGAATCAGTGTCTCTGTTTTCTTTGTTTCGTTGTTCATAGCTTCTCCGTTATCTTTCTGTTTTTATAAATTCAAAGGGCCTGCAGAAAATTCTGCAAACCCTTTGTGGGTCGATCCATTATAACATAATTACTATGGTTCGTCACCTTTTATTTTTATTTAATCCTTACTCCCTGTTTTTTACTGTATTTGGTGTAAATCCTGACACCGTTATAAGTTCTGTACGCTTTGACACGGAAATAATATTTGCGTCCTCTCTTTAATTTCTTCAAATTAATCTGCGTTTTTTTACCATTTTTTACCCAGAGCTTTTTCGAATGTTCAAAGCATACTTTTGTATCATACTGAATCACATAGCCTTCTGCCTTCGCCACCTTTTTCCAGGACAGCCTCGCCTGTGCCTTCTTTGTACTTTTGACTTTATTCAGCTCCATTTTATTAGAAACAAATTCTGCTTTTTCTACGGTCGCAGCTTTGATCTGCGCCTCTTCGGCGGCTTTCTGAGCGGCCTGCGCGGCTTCACGGGCCAACTGTGCCAGCTTACTCGCTTCTTTTGCTTCGGCTGAACTTATTTCAGCTGCTTCCGCTTTTTTCTTTGCTTTGGCGGCTTCTTTTTCGGCTTCTTCCGCTCTTTTCTTTGCCTCGGCAGCTTCTTTTTCGGCGGCTTCAAGCTCCTCTTTCAGCTTTTGTGTTTCTCTTTCCACTGCCTCGGCTTTGGATTTCACTTCCTTTGCTTCCTTTTCAATAGCTTCTGCTCTTGTTTTTAAATCTGCAGCTTCTTTTTCCAATGCTTCGGCCAGGATTTTGGCTTCTGCGGCTGCTGTTTTCGCCGCTTCCGCTTCTGTCTTCGCTTCGGCTGCCGCTGTTTCTAAAGCTTCCGCTTTTGTCTTTGCTTCGGCTGCCGCTGTTTTCGCCGCCTCGGCTTTTGCTTTGGCCTCCGCAGCTTCCTGTTCGGCTTTCTCTGCTTTCTCCTTCGCTTCTGTACTTCCTGTTCCCGCAGCTTCCGCCTCCGCTTTTGCTATTGCCGCATCTGCTTCTGCTTTATTCGCTTTCTGCTGTGCCTGCTCAGCCTTCTGTCCGGCAATATTCGCTTCCTGTTTGGCAGTATTCGCCTCCTGTTCGGCGGTATTTGCCTTTTGCTGCGCTGCGTCTGCTGTACTTTGCGCCTTCCTGGCCGCTTCTTTATTTTCTGCCGCGGCGCTCTCCGCCCGATCCGCTGCAATTTTAGCTGTGTCTGCGGCCCTCTGCGCTGCATCGACTGCATTCTTTAAATCCGTATCGTCATATACGAGCGATGACGCGGCGCCCATAAGTGATGCCAGAGCCTGCTCCACTGCTTCTTTTGACGCGTCCGCCTGATTTATCACTGTCTCTGCCGCAGCAAGCGCACTCTGCAGCGAAGCTGCGCTTTCCTCTGTATAAGCGGATGTATTGAGTTTTTCATACGCACGATACACAATCGAAAGCATCTCTTTTTTCGCCTCTGTCTGTGCCGCAGAGGTAATATCTGTCACAGTTATCACCGCCTGTGCCTGCGCGGTAAGCGCGCTGCCTGACAGTCTTGCCTTTACGCCGACAGTTACCGTTCCGGCTTTGTTTACAATCAATATATCATCCTTTAACTGTGCGCTCTTTGTCGTATCTGACAATATTTCATACTTACATATTAATTCTCTCTGTGCGTGTCCGTCCATCGGGCATGCTTCTTCCTGTCCCGCTTTGGCTTTCAGTATAATGGTACGATCTGCCCCTGCTGTAATGTCTGCCGACTGATTTTTCAGTTCCAGATTACTGATATCGCAGATACATTCTTTTTCCGTCAGGCCCATCGACAGCTTCATGTCTGCAAAATCCGCATGATCACTGGAATTGCTGCCGTCTGCCCTGTCTGCAATCAGTTCAATTTTCTTCGCCCCGGTCACATCCAGATCTATATATGCTGCATTACTGCGGGAAGTTAACGTATCTGTCTTGAAACGCTCCTCTCCGTCTACGCGTACTGCAAAGCTTACCGTACCAAGTCCATTCCTGGAAGCGTCTACGCCTGCAAAACCAGTCAGCCTGGTATAGCCCATGCCTTCAATATCGTATACAATTACAGAATCTGCATGCGTGCCGATTCCCTTTTCAAACTGCCGTACCGTGCCGTCTACCTTAAGGGATATCCCCGCTCCATCAACCGTCTTATCCTTTTGTACCGGATGTCCGCTCCATCCGCTTTCCGCTGTTTCCCACTTCATATCTGACAGATAAATATGCTGCGGAGCGTTTACGGCAAATGTATAGGTCTTCTCTGTCAAATCCGGCGATATTACCGTAACAAAAATATTGTTTTCGCCCAGATACAGCGGAATGGTTCCTTCTGCCGTCCCGTCCTCTGCCGTAATCTCTGTTCCGTTTCCGGCAACAGTAACGGCTGCGCCCGGTTCCTCTGCTGTAAAGGAAAAATCAACCGATGGAGCCAGCGCCTGCAGCGTATAATGCGTCCTGGCCGTATCAAAATAAGTATCCATTGTTGCACGGTTAAAGCTGGCTTTTTCCAGATTGGCGTTATCGTCCTTTTTCACCCGGACGTGTACCGTGTAGTATGCGGCTTTCACCTGCGATTCTGAAGTCACGGCAATTATATAGTCATTTTTACCCGGTTTACTTACAGAAGTTAACGTTCCATTATCAGAAATCTGATTCCCGTCGTAAATTACAACCCTGGCCCTGGCATTTTTTGCCGCGGCTTCTATCGTCACCTCCGTCGGCTTATCTGCCAGAATATCGTATTCCTTCTGATCCGGCGTAAATCCTTCAATGCTCATTCCGTTTACCTTAATATCGGAAAGCGCCGTATCGGTATACGCATTGCGGATAATTATCAGTTGATATTCTCTGGTTACGGCCTGATTGGGGGACGTCACCTCAAGCTTTACCGTATTAAAGCCGGAAAGAAGCGTAATCTCCTGTTCAAAGGCCCCTGCCTGTGCGCCCAGCTCTTCGCCGTTTGCGGTAACTTTGATTTGCGCTGCGCCAGACTGTGCGGAAGCTTTTACCACAATCTTCTCCGTTTCAGCCGGTACGCCTGTCATGTAGCGAAGCGTATGGTAATCAAACTCCGATATATTATCGGATGCAATCGGAAGATCTCCGGCGCTTAATTCACAAAGCCATGCATTCATAGATTCGCTGTCATCCTCCAGGCTGCCTGTGCTGCCTTTTTCAACCGGTCCGACTGCTTCTGAAAAAACGCCCGCGCCCGGCATATCCAACGCGTCTGTTGGAATTACCTGAGCCTTGATATACTTGCCCCTGCATTTGGCCGGAATCGTAATTTCTCTTTCTGTCCCCGCATAAAACAGCGTGTATTCGCCATCCTCGCTGTCCGCCATATACCATGCGACTACGGAACGGCCTTCTGCATTTTTGTCTGCGTCCTGATACTGCCAGCCTGCTGCAATTGTCTGACCTATCGCCAGACTTTCTGAGGAAACTGTCACTTCTGAAGCTGTCGGCGCTGTACTTACATAAGCAAACGGCTGCGGTTTCCCGTTCATCTTCAGATCCGACCAGGTTGCCTGGTTTGGCGTGTTATGAGCGGATGCTGCCCACAATCCTACGGACAGATCTTCATTGCCGACGGCTGCATTGTCTGCCTCGCCGATCTTCTTCCATTCCTCTTCTTTTGTAACTCTGTAATATCCCTCAAAATGATTGTCTTTTTTCACAATCCGAAAATACCCTTCCGACGGCTTATCCCCGATCCGGATATTTTCATCTGCAGCTGCCCCTGCTTCAGGAATCAAAACAAGTCCATGATGGTTTTTCTCTGTTACTGCCGTATAATTGTCCATATCCTTAATAATGGCAATACCAAATTCTTCATATGTATTCTTTAAGACACAGTTAAATTTTACTTCTGCTTCAAAATTCGTCCCGTCTGCAATCGGGAAGGTAATCAGATTTTCCTCCTGATTTCTGCTATGATAGAACCCATTCAATGCCGAAGACTTCTGTGTAATGCTGTTTAAACCGTTTAAACTGACCTGTCCGGGCTTTTCATTGACAATCGTTGCCGCCATCACCGTATTTTCCGGCGCAATACGGATCAGTTTGCTGCCTGACGTCTTATCCCCGGCAGTCGCCGTCACTTCTACCACGCCGCTTTTCTTTGCTGTCAGCAGTCCGTTTTCATCAATTTCTGCCAGTAAGGAAGAACTTTCGGCCGTCAAATTCTTTACGGACCAGGACACATTCGTCAATTCTGCACCGTTTTGTTTTGCCATAAGCTGCAGGGAAGCTTCTTTTTCTGTCAGCACATCCGTATCTGACTCTACCACAATGCGTTTCCTGGCTTCTTCGCTGTTTGGCGCAACCGGCCCTACAGCCTCTGTCATCACGGGCTCGCCGGACATTCCGTGCCTGTCTGTGGGGATAATTTCCGCTTTGATATACTTTCCTTCATATTCACGGAACATCTTGATGCTTTTTGATGACGCGCCGCGGATTCTGGTATAAGTTCCGTCTGTTTCATCCGAAACATACCATGCCGTTACGGAACTGCCCTCTGTATCCCCGTCCGGATCACGGTAGTCATACACGGCCGATAATGCCTTTCCAACTTCCGGCGCCCCGTCCGAAAGCCGTGCGTTTGACGCCTCCGGAGCCTGGTTCAAATAACCAAACGGCTGCGCCGTCCCGTTGATTTTAAGCTCTGACCAGACAGCCTCATTGGGACTGTTTGTATTTGCGGTTGCTGCCCACATGGCAAGCACAAGTCCTTCATTGCCAACGTCTGCATTATCCGTCTCACCGATCTTTGTCCAGTTCTCTTCTCCAATCAGCCTGTAATACCCCTCAAACTGATCTCCTTTTTTTACAATTTTAAAATATCCTTCTTTTGGCCTGACATTTATACAAATACTTTCGCTGCCGCTTGCTTTTCTTTCCGGAATCAAAAGCACCCCAAGATGATTTTTCTCCTGTACGGCTACAAAATTATCCACATCTTTTAAAATACCAAAACCAATTTCCTCATACGTACTCTTTAAGGCACAGGCAAAACGAACCTCTGCCTCAAAATCACTGCCGTCTGCAATTGGAAAGGTAATTAAACTTTCCTCGTTGTTGCTGGAGTTGAAAAATCCGTTCTTGTTGGAAACCTTCTGCGTCATACTGTCCGCATCATTTAATGTAAGCTGTCCGTCGATTTCATTGATAATCTCCGCTGTCCGTTCTAATTTCTCTTCGCAGATCCGAATTAAAACCGCGCCTGTGCTGCCGTCTGCCGCTTCTGCCGTGACCTCTACGATGCCGTTGCCCTGCGCTGTCAGCACGCCGTCTTCATTCACTGCCGCCAAATCCGTATCTTTGCCGGATGCAGCGTCTTTTACAGACCATCTGGCGTCCTGTACAAAGGAATCGCCCGATTTTGCGGTAAGCTGCGCTGTTTCACCCGCCTTTGTCAATACGTATTTATCCGTTTCCACTAAAAGAGCTCCGCCTTCTGCGACGCCTTCCACGGTAAGCCGGATACGGTTGGATTCCCAGGATTTCCCATCTTTTGTCGTAACTCGCGCGTAAAGGCTTGCCGTTCCTTCTGTCAGGGCGCGTACCGATTTGCTGAACTCATCAATTTCAATTACGCTTTCATCACTGGAGAAATACTGAACCGTACAGTCTTTCAAATAATCCGTATGTTTATTATCCGCGTTCAGTACCAGTTCATCATTCAAAATGTCCACTTCCCCGGCGTCCATATTGGAGGTTGAGACACCCCTGTTTAAACCTGCGCCGTATGTATTTCCGTATATATCCACATTTTTACTGAACGCTACGTCAATCAGCCTGTTTTGGTAAACAGGAGACTGGATCTTTAAATCCATCTGCATGGTTTCCCCTGCCCTAAGACTGTCGTTTGCCACTCCCAGAGCTACGTCCACTTCATCGGAAATAACACGGAAGTCATTATTGCAAATCGTCACGTTTTCCACGCTCTTAATCTGAATTGCTTTCCGATCCTTTATCAGGAAAGTATTCCCTTCAATCAGCAGATTCTGGTGCAGCGGCTTTTCCCTGTCCGGATGGTTTACAATCGGTTCAACCAGAATGGACGCCGCATTGGAGCCTTCAAAGATATTATTGCGGATCGTCACATCCCGGAAAAATCCGGATTCGTACCAATTATTAGCATCATCGGAAATATAAATATTTGCCATATTCATATAGCGGAAAATACAGTCCTCAATCAGTACCTTCTTTCTGGTCGTACACAAAACGCCCCTTACCGGCGACTGCTCAAAAATACAGTTCCGAATTTCCACTTCCGGCGTATAGGTAATATTTTCCACTACATAGTTGGAAATACTGCCGTTTAAAATCTCAGCCGGCAAATCGCGATCAAAAGTAAGCGTAATCCGCTGGCGGGCTGCAATCGAATGATCGTCCTCGTCCGGATTTTCCACCTCTGTTACAATCGCCCTCTGTTCTTCTTCGGTTCCTACCGGATTGAGATTGTTTCTACTGATAAATTCCACCTCGTCGCCCGGATAATAATTGGGGAAACCGTATGTTTCATAATGCTTATAGCATACCACCGCTTTATTCGGCGCAAGAATCTGGTCAATCTGCAGAAATGTACCATGAATATTGATCGGATCATCCTGCGGATTGGTAAATTCGCAGTTTTTTACGAGAATTTTACCGCCGCAGCCAGACATCTGCATACTGTCAGCCGCAGCTGCAGTCATTGTCCCTTTCCGCGCGTCGCTTTTTACCACCACATGATCCACCGTAATATTCTTGCTGAACTGTCCGACAATACCAAAGGAATGAAGAAATCCCGCCGTAATATCCTTTAACAAAATATCTTCGCTTTCCCACAGCAGTATGGACGGATTATCTCGTACAACTTCTTTGATCTGCATATTATAGCCCACTTTTGCCCTGGGCTTTCCAGAATAGTGAAATCTCACTCTGCGGTTACCAATTTCTTCAATCGAAGTGCAGCCGTCAAATATCACCCCGCTTCCGGTCCGGTAAATCTCGCCCGTCATCATTTCATTGACCTGGCCGTACGGATAATCCGGTCTTGACCAGTAGCGCTCTCCCGTCTTGGGACTGTATTCTCCGTAAAATACGATCCTGGGCGCGCCATTTTGCTCAACGATCTCATAATCGTAGGAATCGGGTATATAAACATCTGCCGTATTGTCTGTTACAGACTCTACCGTAATATCCACTACGTAGTGCTCTGCAAAATCATACGTCAGATTCTGTATTGTCACATTTTTACAGCCAATCACTGCAAAACTCATCATTTTGCCGTGATAAATCAGCTCGGAACCATTTCCTTCTATCGTAACATCCTGCATATCCTCCAACAGAATTCCAATCGTACGAATGGAATTGGACGGCGTATCTGTCCGTGTCGAATTGGAAATATAAATCCTTCTGACCGTTGCGTCATCCGGCCAGAGATTATAAGTTCCCTTTGGGAAGTTAAGGACTACCGGGCCCTCCACCTGTTTTGCGGCCTCAATTGCCTTTTGAATCGGAATCACGCTGTCCTCTTTCCCACTGGGATCAGCGCCATAATCTGTAACATCAATTACTGTTTGCGTCTGCTGCGTATTATCCGCCGCAAAAACAAATTCTGCCGGAAATACAGCCTGTATGGCAAGCGTCAGCAAAAGCATCCATGCAATACATCTAATATACAATTTTCCTCTCATCTTTTATCTCCCTTCTCTTTTAAACCAAACTGTTGTTTACTGAAATTTAAATCTGTCCTCCTTTTTTCTGTATTCGACGGCTGTTTTATCTTTTATTCAATTTCTTCCGTAAACATCATACTTTTATTTCATTATTCTGTATATGTAATATTTTGTCGAAACATTCCGTCTATTTCGAATTATAACATGTGTTTAGTAAACAACATATTGACAAATTTTCCAAAAATACTTACAAAAAATTGGACAAAATATACAATCCTTTTGAGATATCAGATGAACAAGCGCGAAAAATATATGTCCCTGTGCTTTCAAAATCTGTATATCTTTGAAAGCTTACATATCATTTCAAAGCGCAGATGAAAGCTCATTATTATGGCTTGGGAATAACGCTGCCTGCTCCGCCGCAGTCTCTCCCCGGCGGACACATATTCACCCATCCCCTCCCAAAGCAATCAAATATCCGTAATTGCCTTTATTTTATCTATATCAGAAATAAGCCCCATAACCCGCCTCATCCCTCCATTCAGAACTTCTCTGTCTTTTTCAGTAAATGATACATAACCTTTTTTACAGGTAAATATTTTAAACTTATATTCATACGTATCATTCGTGCAATCAAACTTGATCTTCTGACAAATAGTTTTTAATTTTATATTTTCATTCACTTCCACTTTGGAAGCAATATAAAAGCTATAAAAATCATTATCATCTTCAGAAAGATATCCAAATGATTGAATCGCTGCATATATTTCATCAATTCCGATTTCACTTATTCCGGTTTTACTTATTCGCTCTCTGGCACATTTTGGATCTGCTTTTATATAGGTTTCATAATATGCATAAACTTCTCTTAATACATCGTCCTTTCTGGTTATCTCTACCTGCAGATTTTTATAATCAACGCTGTTTTTCTTAAGATACGATTCAAAATCTTTTCTATAATTGACAGATTCAAAAAATGTTTTGTTATTCATAGACTTTATTATCTTACTTATTTTGTCTTTTGTAGTGCTTGCCTGAAATGTAATTTTGATAATCTTTCTCATCCATATAAAATAAAACAAATATTTTTTATACATTCTACCCTTTCCTTTCTATGAATTGCCTTTTGATAAAATTCCCATGGATCATAATTTCATTCTTTCCATCTTTTATGTACAGTCCAGAACACTGCTGCGCTCCGTCAGTGTCAGCGGCAGAACCACTTTGCAGGGCAGGCTGTCCGGCTTTTCAATGTGTTCCTTTATCAGTCTGACTGCCTCTTTTCCCATCATTTCAAGATGTGCATTGATGCTCGTTAAAGGCGGCTCAATAAATATCGCCAGAGGCGTATCATTGAAACTGATAATGGAAAGCTCCTCCGGAATCTGAATTCCTGCTTCCCGAAAAATACTGACCGCTGTAATCGCCGTTCCTTCATTATAAGCCAAAAATGCCGTCGGACGCTCTTCCCCTGATCTGACCCATTTTTCAACCTGCAAATGCGTTTCCTCCAGAGTAAGCATCGTATCAATCATCCAGCGATCGTCATAATGGCCTGACTGCGTCATATATTCCTTAAAATACTGCCTGCGTACTTCTAAAGCCCGGCGTTTTTTCTGATCCAGCTTATAGGTTGGACCCAAAAAACCGATCTTACGGTGCCCTTTTTGTATCAGATAATTCAAGGCCAGCTCCACACCCTGTTTGAAATTGAGCACAACTGAACTGAATTTCTGCTCATCCGGCGTGGAATCCACAAAAACAATGGAACGGCTGATTTTCGACATCTGTTCAATCTGCTCTTCTGAAAATATCCCAATTGCCAGAATCCCATCCACACTCTTATTTTCCCTGGTCTGATACCCTCCATCCTTACCGGAAAGATAAGACACCATGCATCCCTTCTCCACACAGGCGCCAACCGCATAATTTTTCAGATATAAATAATATGGATCTTCCATTTTATCTTTTTTAGACATCATTTCAGCAATTGCAATATGATATACGCTTTCCTGCTTTAAGCGGCGCCTTGACTCCGGCAATGAATATTTTAATTCAGCTGCGGCTTCCAATATTGCAATCCGTGTACTGTCCATTACCTTCATCGTCGTATCATTATTTAAAACGCGCGAAATCGTCGCTACAGAAAACCCTGTACGCTTTGCCAAATCCCTGATCGTTGCCATAATTTCCTCCTTATCCTACAGCAAGTAACAGTTCAGCCTTCCGGCTTCACTGTTACGGAATCCGCCCATTTAAAGTTTGCCATACGGCAAAGGGGCAGATTCCACCCAGTCTTTACGCATTCTCACGGACTTTGCAGCAGGTGCAAAGTCCTGGACTGAACTGTTACTGCGGCAATCCCAATATGCCTGCTTTTCTATTTAAAATTTACTGTTAAATATTGTATACTATATTCTCGTTCGATACAACTACATATTTCGACAACTTGCAATGTATATTTTTAAACTGTCTCCATACACTAGAGCGTGTTTGAAAACAATCTATTTTTGAAAGGAGAAAACAGGATGAATATAAAAGAAAATACCGGAATTTCTTTTGCCGTCAATACATTAGACGACATCCCTACGCCGTCCAAAAATGCCAAAGAAATCACCGGACTTGTCAAAAAAGGCGGAAAAATAACCGGCTATCAGCTTTCGGATAACCGGATTGTCAACAAAGAAGAAGGGGTTGCGCTTGCTAAAGCAGGCGAAATCGCAGGCGTCGGCATTGCGCACAGAAGGGGCACGGAATATTTAAAATCTATCCCTGACGGCACAGATGAAAACAATTTAAGCCATCTGCCTACGGTAAAGGCCTCTGTCAAATAAATAACAGTACGTCAAAACAGGGAGATAGCCGCTATCTCCCTGAAAATTGACAACTCCTGTTTTACTGATTCATCTGCTCAATAAATTCCGCCGCATCATCCGGGGCATCATCCATAGACTCATCGCCGATATCTACAAAATGGACTTCCTTACGGTACAAAATATCATACATTACAGGCACAATAAACATTGTCATAAAGGTCGCATACAGCAAACCGCCAGCTACAACAATCGCCATGCCCCGTCCCAGCTCACTTGCCGTATCCTGGCTGAAAATCATAGCAAGCATAGCCAAAATCGTCGTAAGCGCCGTCATCAGAATCGGCCGCATACGCGTTTTTCCGGTAGCGATCAGGGCGTCGTGCCTCTTCATACCGCCCACGCGCAGCTGATTTGTATAATCTACAAATACAATACCGTTATTTACAACGGTTCCCATCAAAACCAAAAATCCCATCAGGGTAATGAGCGACATCTGTTCTCTGGTAAACAGCATGGCAAGCAGTCCTCCCGTAAATGCCAGCGGCACCGTAAAAATAACGATAAACGGGGACAGCAGACTCTGGAACTGTGCGACCATCACAAGGTAAATCAAAAGGAAGCCCAATATGAGAAGCTTGCCCATCTGCTCTACCATATCTGTAACGCTTGAGGTTTCACCGCCAAATTCATAGCTGTAGCCCCCCGGCATATCATAACTGCTTAACAGTTCTTCCACCTCTCTGGATAAAATAGTGGTGTTGTATCCGTCCTTTGTATCGGCCGTTACGCTCATGAATCGCTCTCCGTTTGAACGGCTGATATCTGCTACGCTCATGCCATAGTCTAAGGTGGCAAACTCGCTGAGCTTATGCGTTTCTGTAACAGTTTTGCCATCATCATCCTGCTTTTGGGTTTCAAACTCCATATCCATCAGGTTTTCTTTAGTCAGAAGATCCATTTCATCCACAATGACAACGTCCATATCGGTTTCGTCCACTGTCATGGTCACCGCTGTTTTATCTGTTGTCAGCCGGTCTGAAATATCACCGTAAATCCGTGCTCCGGTCAGACCTAAGCGCATGGATTTATCCTTGTCAATGTTTAAGTGGATTTCTTCGTCTGCTTCCTCCTGGCCGTTACTGATGTTTGCAAAGCCTTCGACCTGCTCCAGCATTCCTACGAATTCCTCGCTGACAGTTTTTAGCGTTTCCAAATCCGCTCCATAAATATCCACCTGCAGGCCGCTGCCGAGCATTTCATCCATTTCTCCCATCATGGAATTGGATACGGCAACTTCACATTCCAATTCTTTTGTATTTTCTTCTATCGTACTGCAGATTTTCTCCACCTGATTTTTATTGCTAAAATCTTCTTTCGGGAGGACAAAATAGGAAAAACTGCCATAGTTGTCCCCGGAGCTGTCTCCCATGCCGCCAACCAGGCCCGCCGAGCTGCTGGCATCCATCACGCCGGCGTATTCCACACCTTCTACCGCAAGAACGGCGTCCAGCACCGCGTCTGCCTTTTGATAAGCAGTATCTTTATCATCCTCTTCGGGTATAGTCACCGTAACGGAAATCTGATCGCTTCCCATATCCGGAATCAGTACAATTCCCATATTGATTACGGTTATCATACAAAATACCAAAAGAGCAATGGAAATACCCAGCGGAACAATCTTAAAACGCAGGCAAAGCTTTAAAATTTTCGCATATATCTCCTGTACCTTATCAAAAACACGGTGCGGCTTCGGCGTTGCTTTTTTCAATAATACAGAGCCAATGGTTGGCACGGTCGTCAGCGCCACCGCAAGGGACGCCGTCAGGGAAAATGTAATCGTAAGCGCAAACGGGAGCAGCAAATCCCGTACCATGCCCGTTGTAAATACCATAGGGAAAAATACGCAGATGGTCGTAAGCGTCGACGCAATAATCGCGCCTGCCACCTGCTTTGCGCCCTGCACGGCCGCACGCGGCGCAGTTAAGCCCCTGTAGCGCAGACGGTAAATATTTTCAATTACGACAATTGAATTATCCACCAGCATACCGATACCAAGCGATAAACCGGACAAAGACATCATGTTAATAGAAATTCCCGTAAAATACATAATAACAATTGCAGTCAGCACACTGAACGGGATACTGAATGCAACAACCAGCGTCGGACGGATATCCATCAAAAAGACTGCCAGGATAAAAATCGCAAGCAGCGCACCTATTACCATGCTGGACGTGATACTCTGAATCAAAACGGAAATATATTCGCCCTGATCCACAAGCGGCGTAATATTTAATTCGGAATATTCCTCTTTCAGCTCCTCAATCGCCTGTAAACATTCCTTTGACACATCGCTTGTACCGGCAGTGCTCCCTTTAAAAATCGAAAGAATGATACCCGGATCGCCGTTTACTTTTGCATAAGAATCTCCGGCGTTGTCAATGGTCGTCAAATCCGCTACATCCTTAAGACGGATATCTCCGATATCCTTGATTTCACAGAGTACCATTTTCTGCAGCTCATCCTGGGAGGTATAGTTCTCTCCGACTTTTAACAGCCACTGCTTGTCATTTTCATCGTCAATATAACCCGCCGGCATGGAAAAATTCTGCGCGTAAATCATTCCGGACAAGGCATCTAACGTAAGCATCTGATCGATATTGGCATTTTTTCGCGCCTCTGTTACGGAGTCCTGATAAGTCTTATTTGCGTTCTCCAGTTCCTCCTTCGCTTCGTCCATTGCGGTTTTTGCCGCGGCAATCTGCGCGCTTCCCGATCCAAAGCCTGCAGCAGCCGTAATCTTGCCTTCCTCCGCCTGCTTATAAGCATCGTCTATGGTGGCCATCTGGGTTTCTACCTGCTTTAAGACTTCCTCTGCCACCTTTATTTCGATTTCCAGATTGGCAAGCTCCGTTTCAATCTGCGGCAGCCGGACATTTACCACGTCATAAAGCTGTTTTAATGTCTTTTTGTCAAGCTCTGCCGCCTGTGATACCATACTTGGATCCAATTGAGAATCCGGCATTGCGGCGAGTGTTTGAATTGCTGTTTTAAAATATTTCAGCTTAGCCGGATTATCAATGGCGTCCTTTATATCCGCCGGCATCTGCGCCGCATCCAGAGGACTGTATGCCCCCAGCTGCTCCTGCATGCCAGCCGCAGCCGCCCGCATCTGGACAAACATTTCATTTAAGCTGTTATATGTACTTTCAATCTTATTCTTTTTATAAGCCTTCTTTTCCCCTTCCAGTGCGGACTTACTGGCCTTTAGGCTGGTAAGCTGCGATTCATAGGAAGCTCTTGTGGCAACTGCCTGGCTAAGCTGCAAAGAAGCGTCGGCCAGCTCTGTCGTCGTCGTTCCCTGCTGATCCGAAAGATCCTTCTCCCGTTTATTAATTTCTGCCCTGGCATCTGCAAGGGAGCTTTCTGCATCCGACAGCTCATTTTTGGCATCTGCCAGTTTATCGTTCGTCAAAAGCAAAATTTTCTCATTGACGGCATTGACTTTTTCCTGGTTCAGGCGAACCTCAATTGTCTTTTCCACAATTCCGATATCCGATACGCTGGCCACGCCTGCCTGCCGCTCAAAGCGGGGAATCACAACCTCCTGCGTAAAATCCGAAAGATCATAAATATCCTTGCCCTCGTAGCTGACACTCGCGTACATCGTCGCCATCATATCCATACTGATTTCCATGATATTGGGCGTACCGCAGGTGTCCGGCAAAAGAGATTCCAACTGATTTGTCGCGGATGACACTTTGACCATCGCGGAATCCATACTGGTATCCTCTTCAAATTCCAGCATGATCATACTGTAGTTTTCCGCACTGGTACTGGTTACATTTTCTACGCCGTTGATTGTGCCAAGCGCCGCCTCCATCGGCTTTGTCACATGCTCTTCCACTTTCTCCGGACTGGCTCCGGGATATGTTGTAACAACCACCATATACGGCATACTCATCTCTGGCAGCAGATCTGTTTTCATCCCCGTAAGGGCAACAAATCCAACCACCAGAACAATGATAACCGCGACCAGAACCGTAAATGGCTTTTTTACGCTGTATTTAATCATTGCAACCTCCATGTCTATATTGTGGTGAACTGCTAAATGACTGTATTTTACCACAATATTTGTGCAGAAAATATGGATTTCCAAATTTTTTATAGTTTTTTCAGATTTAGAATTTAATTTCCCCTCTTGCATTTTCCCCTTATCCATTATATGATAGTAAAAATTTATTCAAGGAGGACTTCTATGCGCCATTTAATGAGTCCGTTAGACCTTACTGTGGAGGAACTCAATGACCTTCTCACCCTGGCTAACGACATTGAACAAAACCCTTCTAAATACGCACATGCGTGCGAGGGCAAGAAGCTTGCAACCTGCTTCTATGAACCAAGTACAAGGACAAGGCTCAGTTTTGAAGCCGCCATGTTAAACCTCGGCGGTTCCGTATTAGGCTTTGCGAGTGCCGACAGCAGCTCGGCTGCCAAAGGTGAAAGTGTTTCCGATACAATTCGTGTTATTTCCTGTTACGCAGATATCTGTGCAATACGTCATCCCAAGGAAGGCGCAGCGCTTGTTGCTTCTTCAAAATCTTCTATTCCTGTCATTAACGCCGGCGACGGCGGTCATCAGCATCCAACCCAGACTTTAACTGATTTACTGACGATTCGTTCCTTAAAAGGACGGCTTGGCAATCTTACCATCGGCTTGTGCGGCGATTTAAAATTCGGTCGTACCGTCCATTCGCTCATTCACGCTCTGAGCCGCTATGCGGACGTAAAGTTTGTCTTGATTTCTCCGGAAGAGCTTCGTGTTCCAAGCTATATCCGGGAGGATCTGCTGCAGAGAAACCATATTCCCTTTCAGCAACTGGAACGATTAGAGGACGCGATGCCGGAACTTGATATTTTGTATATGACGCGCGTGCAAAAGGAGCGTTTCTTCAATGAAGAAGACTATGTACGCATGAAGGATTATTATATTCTGACCAGAGACAAGCTGGCCTGTGCAAAAGAAGATATGCTTATTTTGCATCCTCTTCCCCGCGTCAATGAAATCTCAACAGAAGTAGACGACGATCCGCGCGCGGTATATTTCAGGCAGGCCAGGTACGGCGTGTATGTGCGTATGGCATTGATTCTCACCCTGTTGGAATGGAGGTAATATTTATGTTAAATATCAGTGGAATTCAGGAAGGCTTTGTGCTCGACCACATCAAAGCGGGCATGAGCATGTCGATTTACAAGGATTTAAAATTAGACCGGCTCGACTGCCAGATTGCAATTATCAAAAATGCAAGAAGCAATAAAATGGGCAAAAAAGACATGATTAAAGTAGAATGTCCAATTGATACATTGGATTTGGATATTTTGGGATTTATTGACCATAATATTACGGTAAACATTATAAAAGACGACAAAATTGTCGAAAAGAAAAAGCTCCACCTGCCAAATCAGGTAGTAAACGTCATCAAATGCAAAAACCCCAGATGTATCACCTCTATCGAACAGGAATTGGATCAGATATTCATCCTGGCCGATAAGGAAAAGGAGATCTACCGCTGCAGATACTGTGACGAACGGCGGAAAAAGATACGGCATCTGGATTAGTCATACCTGATTTTGCGTAATTCCGGGAGTACGTACATAAAAATCAGGAGGAATTTTAAAAAATATGAAATGCTTCAACAGACGTCTTTTATTCATTTCAACTGCGCTCATTTTGCTGTCTGTCTGCGCTGCATGCAGTCAGGAGCAGACTTCCGGAGACAGCAAAACAGATGTGCGCATCGCCTATTTCCCAAATATTACCCATACACAGGCGCTAGTCCTGAAAAATCAGGGCACTTTAGAGCTGGCCTGGGAGGATTCCTGCGATGTAACCTGGACTTCGTTTAATGCAGGTCCCTCTGAAATTGAAGCTATTTTTGCAGGCGAAATCGACATTGGCTATATCGGCCCTGTTCCTGCCTTAAATGCCAATATCAAATCAGCCGGCGATGTGAAAATCATTGCAAATGCTACAAATGCCGGCGCCGTGCTTTTAGTCCGAAAAGATTCCGGCATTGCTTCCATACCGGATTTGGCCGGAAAAAAAATTGCCGTTCCGCAGCTTGCCAACACACAGCATTTATGCCTGCTGTCCATTCTGTCTGCGAACAATATGAAAACTACAGACCAGGGCGGCAGTGTCACCATAAATGCCAGCTCCAACGCAGATATTGTAAACCTGATGGATAACGGCAGTATTGACGCCGCTGTCGTTCCGGAACCATGGGGGACAATTATGGAAAAAAGCGGAAATGCAGAAATCTTGCTTGATTATAATGAGCTGTTCTGGGACGGCAATTATCCTGCCGCACTTGTTGTTGCAAACGGCGACTTTATCAAAGAACACCCGCAGCTGGTTCAGGAATTTCTGGAAATGCACGAAAGCACGACCTCCTTTATCAACCAGAATCCGTCTGCGGCACAGGAAATCGTCAACACAGAAATTGAAAATGCAACCGGAAAGCCCATTGATGCCGCCGTAATGGAATCTGCATTTTCCCGCATGGAGGCGACTACCGAATTAAACATTGATGCCATCCTCTCCTTTGCTGCGATTGGCAGGGAAGAAGGCTTCAACAGTATGATACCGGAGGAAAGCGATGTATTTGACACTGAATTCCGTCCATAAACTCTTTACCCATACGAAAAAAGAAACTTTACAGGATATTTCCTTTACGGCCGAAAAAGGAGAATTCATCTGTATCGTCGGTCCGTCTGGCTGTGGGAAATCCACTCTGCTAAATCTGGTCGCCGGCCTTGATGCGCCGACCTCCGGAGAAATCATATTGGATGGAAAACGTGTGATAGGCCCCGGTGCAGACCGTGTTGTCATGTTTCAGGAGGCTGCGCTTTATCCCTGGCTAAACGTCATGCAAAATGTTATGTTCGGTTTAAAAGCCGCCGGTTACCAAAAAGAACGACAGAAAGAAATTGCAGAAAAATATTTAAAGCTGGTACAGCTCTGGCATTACAGGGACTATCCGATCCACCAGATTTCCGGCGGCATGCGCCAGCGCACCGCCCTTGCCCGCGCCCTGGCCTTAGAGAGCAAGCTGCTGTTAATGGACGAGCCATTTTCCGCCTTAGACAAACAAACCATTCATATCCTGCGCGCAGAGTTAGAGCAAATCTGGGAAAAGCACAAGAAGACCATCCTGTACGTTACACACAGTGTAGAAGAAGCCGTCTATTTTGCCGACCGCGTCATTGTTATGGCGGAAAATCCGGGACGCATTAAAGAAATCGTTCCTGTCACACTAAGCCGTCCCCGCAATCTTGAAGACGAAAATTTTATTGCCCTGCGCAAACGAATTCTCTCAAAAGTGCAGCTTTCCGCCTGGAAAAGCGCCGCAGAAGAATTTGATCAAAGCGAGGAGGACCGGACATGAACCGAAAAAAATTTTCTGCAAATCTGCTGTTTTTCATTGGACTTCTGTTTCTCTGGCAGCTTTTATATACTGCAGCCTGCGACTGGTTTGACTGGGCCAAACCCTACGCGATTCCAAATCCTGTCGGTGTACTTGGCTGCATCATGCGCCTGCTTTTAAACGGAACACTGATCGCTGCAATAGGAAGCAGCCTGCTTCGGGTACTGGTTGGGTTTGCACTTTCCATTGTAATTGGAATCCTGTTTGGCATATTAATCGTACATTCCAGATATCTGGAACAGAATTTAAAACCTCTCATCTTAGGCATTCAAACGCTTCCCAGCATTTGTTGGGTACCATTTGCGGTACTGTGGTTTGGGCTTTCGGAAAGCGCGATTATTTTTGTTGTGATAATGGGATCTGCATTTGGCATTGCCATTGCAATCGAAAGCTGTATAAAAAATGTGCCTCCGATTTATATTAAGGCGGCACGGACAATGGGTGTAGATTCTTTTGATTTATACCGCAGCGTTATTTTCCCTGCCGCACTGCCCGCGTTTATCGGAGGATTAAAACAGGGATGGTCCTTCGCCTGGCGTGCTCTGATGTCCGGAGAAGTAATGTCGGCGTCTATGGGATTGGGGTACACATTAATGGTGGGAAGAGATCTGGCGGATATTAATCAGGTGATGACGGTAATGTTAATCATTGTCCTGATCGGAGTTCTCATTGATAAGGGAGTGTTTGGCGTGGTGGAAAAAAGGATTTTACGCGTGCGTGGACTGCTGTAAAAATTTGGGGCTGTCGCATTAAGAAATTCAACTGCAAGATATGGTATAACTTCTATTACAGAATTTTGTATCTTGTATGTTTACCTCTTAATGCTACAGCCCCATTGAACTCTGAAAGATAATACCTGGTACTCCATCCGACCAGAAATTGAAGTTTGAAGACACCTGCTTTGTGCCAGTGCCAGGCAAAATTTCGGCGGCGATGCGGTGGCATCGTCTGGAAATTTTAACGACGCAATGGTGCGAAGCAGATGGTTCCAGACTTCAACTTCTGTCTTCTTCATAGAAATTCTCCTTTCAAATCTACTCTGCAGCTAATACTACTACCGTACGCGCCGGTATTTTTAGTTTACTCTCATAATCAAATTCCGTCAACGCCCCGACATCCATTCCATCTGCATATTCCACAGATGTATTGACGCAAACCTTCCACTGCATCCCGTCCGGCAAAGCAGGCAGCTGCATATCTAACGGCTCCCAGTAAGCATTCATCCCGTAAAATACGATATCATCACGCGTATTCTTCTCATCTCTTCCCGCATACATCACGCCAATCAGCCTGGTTGTATAGTCTGTCCCGCCATTCCAGGGATAACCATTGTGAATACTGATTTCCGGAAGTCCGCATGCCGCATTCATCGTCGGCTTCCTCACAATATCGTATTTTTTACGGAATTTTATCATATACCGGAAAAAATCGTGTATTTCCCGATATTCCTGCAGCCTGTTCCAATCCAGCCAGGAGATGACATTATCCTGACAATATGCATTATTATTCCCAAACTGAGTATTGCAGAACTCATCTCCTGCAAAAAACATAGCAGGCCCCCTGCTGCACATCAGAGTGGCAAATGCGTTTTTTACCATACGCCGGCGCAGTTTTTCAATTTTGGGATCCTCCGTTTCCCCTTCTATACCGCAGTTCCAGCTGTTCCCGTTATTATCCCCGTCCGTATTATCCCAGCCGTTTTTCTCATTATGCTTCATATTATATGAATACATATCATAAAGCGTAAATCCGTCATGGCAATTCAAAAAATTCACCGAAGCGCTCTTGCCTCGCTCTGACGGATCGTACAAATCCCTGGAGCCTGTAATTCTGGTAATCGCTGTGCCGGCCATTCCCTCGTCGCCTTTTAAAAACCGTCGCATATCATCCCGATATCTGCCGTTCCATTCCGACCATCTGCGGTATGCCGGAAAATTCCCCACCTGATAAAGTCCGCCTGCATCCCAGGCTTCCGCAATCAGCTGCACTTTCCCCAAAATAGAGTCACAGGCAATTTCCTGTAAAATCGGCGGTTCTTCCATCGGCGCGCCATTCTGATCTCGGGTCAGGATCGACGCCAGATCAAACCGGAACCCATCCACCCGGTACTCCGTTACCCAATACCTCAGACAATCAATGATAAACCTGCGCGTCATCGGATGATTACAGTTTAGTACATTCCCGCAGCCGCTGAAATTGTAATAGTAACCTTCCGGAGTCAGAATATAATACACATTATTGTCAATTCCCTTAAAAGAAAAGCAGGGCCCATGCTCATTTCCCTCCGCCGTATGGTTAAACACCACATCCAGAATCACTTCAATCCCATTTTCCTTAAGCTCATAAATCATCCGCTTAAGCTCTTCTCCCTCGTGATTATGCTCCTCAACAGACGTATATCCCGTATTCGGAGCGAAAAAGCAAACCGTATTATACCCCCAGTAGTTGTAAAGACGCTCTCCATCCACAACCCTGCTGTTTTCCATCTCATCAAATTCAAATATCGGCATCAGCTCCACCGCATTTATCCCCAGATCTTTCAGATACGGAATTTTCTGGCGAAGCCCTTCGTACGTCCCTTTTGCACTCACGCCAGAAGACGCATGCTTTGTAAATCCCCTCACATGCAGCTCATAGATAACCAGATCTTCCAGCGGATATTCCAGCTGTATTTTTTTACCCCAGTCAAAATTGTTTTCCACTACTCTGGCATGGTATACAAAATCCCGGCCAAATTCTGGCCGTTCTCCCCACTTCCTCTGCCCGGTCACCGCTCTTGCATACGGATCCAGTAAAATATTCTCCTTCCGAAACAAAAGACCTTTCTCCCTGTCATACGGCCCGTCCAACTGAAACGCATATTCAAACTCCTCGATTTTAAGTCCGAACACCAGCATCGAATACGTATTCCCAATATGATACGATTCTGGAAATTTCAGTTTCACATACGGTTCCTTTTCCTGCGGATGGAATAAAAGTAACGTACAGCTCGTCGCACCTTTCGAGTGAATGGTAAAGCTCACCCCATTTGATGTCGCCGTCGCACCGTCCCTGTTATAAAATCCCGGCCGCACAGAAATCCCCTCGATCACATCCAACGGCTGCAATTTTACTCCACGCCGCGGCTTCTGCTGTACAGCATCCATTTCAGCGCCTCTTTCTTTCTCTGGTTCCTTTTCCGGTTTTTTTTCAGGTTCTTTCACCTTCTTTGGAACTTGCTTCTCCTCATATTTTGGCACTGTATTCCTGTTTTTAATCACATCCTGCTTTTTTTCTTTTAGCTTTAGAATCTCCAGCAAACCATTAAATTTCCCAGCCATAATACCTCTCCTCTCCCAAAATTCCGCCTCCAATTTAATACTAACAAGTATAATAGAACCCACTCCATATGTCCAGAGCGATCAACATAAATTTCAGAATAAACGCACGAACGAAAAAACAGCTTCAAAGAATATCATTATTTGGCAAGTTCGTCAATTGCATCCATCATATCGTTATCGTATAATACTTTTAGAACAGCGAGGATTACAGGAATTTCTGTTTCTAGGTTTCTG
>JAAWDZ010000053.1 GCA_022794015.1 Eubacterium sp.
GAGAAAATCAACGAAGCCTGTGTCGCCATCGAACAGGAAATGGAAGAGCGCGTGCGTTTTTTCAAAAGCCATGACAAGCTATTGGAAGCGCAGAGGATTTCCGAGCGCACGAATTTCGATATTGAAATGATGCGTGAAACGGGTTTCTGCAGCGGCATTGAGAATTATTCCAGGCACTTGGCGGGGATGCCTGCGGGCGCGACGCCGCATACTCTGATGGACTATTTTCCGGATGATTTTTTAATCATCGTGGACGAGTCCCATATCACAGTCCCGCAGGTGCGCGGAATGTACGCGGGGGATCAGTCCCGAAAATCCACACTTGTGGATTACGGTTTCCGCCTGCCGAGCGCCAAGGACAACCGTCCGTTGAATTTTGATGAATTTGAAAGCAAGATCGATCAAATGATGTTTGTTTCCGCGACGCCGAACGTCTATGAGAAGGAGCACGAGCTAAAGCGCGTCGAGCAGATCATCCGCCCGACGGGGCTTTTGGATCCGAAGGTAGAGGTGCGCCCGGTGGAAGGGCAGATCGACGACCTGATAGCCGAAGTTAAAAAAGAAACGGCAAACCACAACAAGATCCTGATCACCACGCTGACCAAGCGCATGGCGGAAGATCTGACCGATTATATGAACGAAGTGGACATCCGCGTAAAATACCTGCATTCCGACATTGATACGTTAGAGCGTTCCGAAATCATCCGCGATATGCGTCTGGATGTATTCGACGTTTTAGTCGGCATCAACCTGCTGCGCGAAGGGCTTGATATTCCGGAAATCACGCTGGTGGCGATTTTAGACGCAGACAAGGAAGGCTTTCTCCGTTCGGAAACCTCCCTGATTCAGACCATCGGGCGCGCGGCGCGTAACTCCGAGGGGCATGTTATTATGTACGCGGATTCGATTACCGATTCCATGCGTGTCGCTATGGACGAAACGGAACGCAGGCGCACCATCCAGCAGCAGTACAATGAAGCGCATGGGATTACGCCCCAGACCATCCGCAAATCCGTCCGGGAACTGATCAGCATTTCCAAAAAGGTTGCAAAGGAAGAGCAGCAGTTTGCAAAAGATCCGGAATCCATGAGCAACAAAGAACTCGATAAGCTAATTGCCGAAGTCAAAAAGAAAATGGAACGCGCGGCAGCGGATTTAAATTTTGAAGCAGCGGCAGAACTGCGTGATAAAATGATAGAGCTGAAAAAATATCGTAATGAAAAAGACGGGAAATAGGACAGGGGCAGAATCTGTCAGAAAACCTGCGGGCAAATGCAGAAACAGGCAGGGACGGATATACCATAAACAGGACACAGAACAGGAGCAGAATCATGAAGGAAAGAAAATATATCAAGATCAGAGGCGCTAGGGAGCACAATCTAAAAGGCATCGACGTGGACATCCCTCGGGGGGAGCTGGTGGTGCTTACGGGTTTAAGCGGTTCCGGCAAATCTTCCCTGGCATTTGACACCATCTATGCAGAAGGGCAGAGACGCTACATGGAATCGCTGTCCTCCTATGCCAGGCAGTTCTTGGGGCAGATGGAAAAACCAGATGTGGAAAAAATCGAGGGTCTGCCTCCCGCCATCTCTATTGACCAGAAATCCACCAACCGCAATCCCCGTTCTACCGTAGGGACTGTTACGGAAATCTACGATTATTTCCGTCTGCTCTATGCCCGGATCGGCATTCCGCACTGCCCGAAGTGCGGACGGGAAATCAAAAAGCAGACGGTGGACCAGATGGCGGATCAGATTTTAAGCCTGTCGGAAAAGACAAAGATCCAGCTGTTGGCCCCGGTAGTGCGCGGGCGAAAAGGTGAACACCAAAAGCTTTTTGAAAAAGCAAAAAAAAGCGGCTATGTCCGTATTCGCGTGGATGGCAGCATTTATGAGCTGACAGAAGAAATCAAGCTTGACAAAAATAAAAAGCACAATATCGAAATTGTCGTAGACCGCCTTGCCATAAAGAAGGGCATCGAAAAGCGTCTGATCGACTCCATTGAAAACGTGTTGTCCTTGTCGGAAGGGCTTTTGATGGTAGAAGTGATGCCTTCCGCTGCGTCCGGGGACGGCGGTGCGCCCGGTCTGCAGGGAAACGATGGGGAAATCATGAATTTTTCAGAAAGCTTTGCCTGCCCCGACTGCGAAATCAGCGTGGATGAAATTGAACCGCGGAGTTTTTCATTTAACAATCCATTTGGGGCCTGTCCGGTCTGTTTTGGTTTGGGATACAAAATGGAATTTGACGAAGAACTGATGATACCGGATAAGAGCTTAAGCATTGCGGGCGGAGCAATACAGGTCATGGGCTGGCAGTCCTGCACCGATCCGTCGAGCTATACGTACGCAACGTTAAAGGCACTGTCCGAAGAATTTGAGTTTGACTTAAACACACCGTATCAGGATTTGAGCGAGGACGTGCACCATATGCTGATTTACGGAACGGATGGCAAACAGGTAAAGGTACATTACAAAGGGCAGCGGGGAGAAGGCGTGTACGACGTGGCGTTTGAAGGGCTGATCCGGAACGTAGAGAGACGGTACCGTGAAACGGGCTCTGAGGTAATGAAGCAGGAATACGAGCAGTTCATGCGTATTACGCCCTGCCGGGAATGTAAGGGGCAGCGCCTGAAAAAAACATCATTGGCGGTAACGGTTTCGGATCGAAATATTTTTGAAATTACCAATATGTCTATTCAAAACCTCCAGAAATTTTTGATGGAAATGGAGCTGAGTGCGCAGCAGCAGTTAATTGGCAGGCAGATTTTAAAAGAAATTTCCTCAAGGGTTGGTTTTCTGGTCGACGTGGGATTGGATTATTTAAGTCTTTCGCGGGCAACCGGGACGCTGTCCGGCGGCGAAGCGCAGCGTATCCGTCTGGCGACGCAGATTGGATCGGGGCTTGTGGGCGTCGCGTACATTTTAGACGAGCCGAGCATCGGTCTGCACCAGAGGGACAACGACAAGCTGCTGGCAACCTTAAAAAACCTGCGGGATTTGGGGAATACACTGGTGGTAGTAGAACATGATGAGGACACCATCCGGGAAGCGGATTTTATTGTAGACGTAGGTCCCAGGGCCGGCGAGCACGGAGGAAGGATTGTGGCGGCGGGGTCTGCACAGGATATCATGGACTGCCCGGAGTCAATTACCGGGGCTTATTTAAGCGGGCGTATGGTAATTCCAGTTCCCAAAGAACGCAGGCAGCCCACCGGGTTTTTAAAAGTGATCGGAGCTGCGGAAAACAATCTCAAAAAAGTAAATGTAGATATCCCTCTTGGCGTAATGACCTGTGTGACAGGCGTTTCCGGTTCAGGCAAAAGTTCATTGACCAACGAGGTGTTGTATAAAGCCCTGCAGCGGGAGTTAAATCATGCCCGCACGATACCGGGCCAGTACAAAGAGATCCGTGGAATGGAGCAGTTAGATAAGGTGATTGATATCGACCAGTCTCCGATTGGCAGGACACCGCGTTCGAATCCGGCAACTTACACGGGCGTATTTGATCTGATCCGCGACCTGTTTGCGGCGACGCCAGACGCAAAGGCAAAGGGGTATAAAAAAGGGCGGTTCAGCTTTAATGTTAAAGGAGGGCGGTGCGAAGCGTGCTCCGGTGACGGGATATTAAAAATAGAAATGCACTTTCTGCCGGATGTGTACGTGCCGTGCGACGTCTGTCAGGGCAAACGGTACAACAGAGAAACGCTTGAAGTAAAGTATAAGGGCAAAAGCATTTACGATGTGCTGAATATGACAGTGGAAGAAGCCCTGACGTTTTTTGAGAACGTGCCGTCGGTCGCGCGTAAAATACGCACACTTTATGATGTTGGGCTTTCCTATATCCGTCTGGGCCAGCCGTCTACAGAACTCTCCGGCGGGGAAGCACAGCGCATTAAGCTGGCAACGGAGTTAAGCCGCAGGAGTACGGGCAAGACGATTTATATATTGGACGAGCCGACAACGGGGCTGCATTTTGCAGATGTGCATAAGCTGATAGAGATTTTGCATAAATTATCCGAGGGAGGGAATACCGTTGTGGTGATTGAGCATAATCTGGATGTGATTAAGACGGCAGATTATATCATTGATATGGGGCCGGAAGGCGGCGACGGCGGCGGTATGGTTGTCGCGTACGGGACGCCGGAAGAGGTCGCGCAGGAAAATTGCTCTTATACCGGGAAGTATATTCGTAAATTTTTAAAACAATAATATACAGGAGATATAAAATCAAAAACGGATACCAGCCATACAGACATGGTATCCGTTTGTTGAATTCGGGGAGTGCTTCCCGAAAATATACGGGAAGCATGAGTTATGAAAAGCGTAATAGCTTCATCAGCTAGTACATAACATAGTGTATGCAGTAAATGTGTTGAGGATGTGATAAAGATGTGATAAAAGTATGAACCTTTACTAATGCATTGACTTGTTGATAATTATAATAATTATGCGGAGGAATAAAATGCCCCTGTATAATTACCATAAATACCAATAAGCCATCATACTGGTGTAGAGGGCTGCGTCTCCCTAATTTGGTGCAAATCTTCTGCTAATTGGATCATACATCTGTTGAAAAGCATTTTTCAGATATGCTGTGGCAAATTGCAGCAGAGTCTTTAGAAATTCTTAATTTCGAAAAAATTTCTTTATTTTCCAAAAAATTTGTTTGAAAAATGGAAGCATTTGTATATAATAAGGATGTATATGAAAAAATATGATTAAATGCACAGTTTGTGTTCACAATAAATTGCAGGAAGATGAAAGGGGAACAAGAATGGTTTCAACAGATATAGGGATTGATTTAGGAACGGCCAGCATATTGGTGTATATCAAAGGGAAGGGTGTTGTTTTAAAGGAGCCGTCCGTAGTGGCTTTCGACAGAGATACAAATAAAATTAAGGCAATTGGCGAAGAGGCGCGTCTGATGTTAGGGAGGACGCCGGGGAATATTGTTGCAGTAAGACCGCTTCGTCAGGGCGTGATTTCTGATTATACAGTTACCGAGAAGATGATCAAATATTTTATCCAGAAAGCGATTGGCAAGAAGAATTTCCGCAAGCCCAGGATTAGCGTCTGTGTACCAAGCGGCGTTACGGAAGTTGAGAAAAAAGCAGTTGAAGACGCCACATATAATGCGGGCGCCAGGGAAGTGACAATTATTGAAGAACCAATTGCAGCTGCTATCGGCGCCGGAATAGATATCGCAAGACCCTGCGGCAATATGATTGTGGATATCGGCGGCGGCACGGCAGATATTGCGGTAATTTCACTGGGCGGTTCTGTAGTAAGTACGTCCATTAAAATTGCCGGAGATGATTTTGACGAGGCAATCGTACGTTATATGCGTAAGAAACACAACCTGCTGATTGGTGAGCGGACAGCAGAGGACATTAAAATTAAGATTGGATCGTGTTTCCCGAATGGGCACAATGAAACAATGGATGTGCGTGGGCGTAACCTGGTAACAGGTCTCCCAAAGACGGTTACGGTTTCTTCCGAAGAAACCGAAGACGCGCTGCGCGAGCCTACGTTACAGATTGTAGAAGCAGTACACAGCGTGCTTGAGAAGACACCGCCAGAGCTTGCAGCTGACGTTGCGGACAGGGGAATTGTACTTACGGGCGGGGGCGCTCTGCTGCGCGGGTTAGAAGAACTTCTGGAAGACAGGACCGGCATCAATACCATGACGGCAGAACAGCCGATGACCTGCGTGGCTATCGGTACAGGAAAGTTTGTAGAGTTTTTAGCCGGAAAAAGGGATGATAACTAAAGTTTGAATCTGGGCTTGCCGATATAAAAATGTATAGTATATTCAGGATGGCAAACAGTTCATGGAAGAGCAGGGAAGGAGACCTGTAAATGGTTAAAGGGTTATATACTGCTTATACCGGTATGTTGGAAGAAATGCGGCGTATGGATGTCATGACGAACAACCTGGCCAATGCATCTACGACCGGCTATAAGAAAGAAGGAACAGTAAATCAGGCGTTTGACGACGAACTGGCAATTCGGATCAAAGATTCATCCGAAATATTTCGTACCAAAAGATTAGGTGATGTTAACTTAGGTGTAAAGGTAGGGGAAACCTATCGTGATTTCAGTCAGGGTTCATTTTCCGTTACGGACAATCCATACGATCTTGCGTTGGACGGCGAGGGCTTTTTCGCAATCGAATTCCGAAACAGGAACGGAGAAACCTCCATCAAATATTCAAGAGATGGATCGTTTACCGTAGACCGAAATGGCTATCTGATGACCAAAGACGGCGATTATGTATTGAATGCCAATGGCGCGAGGAATTCGGCTGGCGGCACGGCAAATTATGTTAGGGTAGATCCCAATCAGGAAGTTACAATTGACGCAGATGGAATCATATATCAGAATAATGTACAGGTTGCGCAGATTGGGATTGTGGATTTTGAAGACTATAATTATTTAGAGAAATACGGGGAGAATCTTTTCGACACCGTGCCGGGAGCCAGGATGAGGGAAACGGACGCCAGAATTGAGCAGGGGTGTCTGGAGATGTCCAATACCAATATCGTAAAAGAAATGGTAGAGATGATTACGATAACACGGGCATACGAAGCCAATCAGAAGATTGTTACCACGATTGACCAGACATTAGAAAAGGCTGTAAACACAGTAGGACAGGTATAGGAGGATGACTCAATATGATGAGAGCGCTTTGGTCTGCGGCATCAGGTATGATTGCACAGCAGACAAATGTAGATACAATTTCAAATAACCTTGCAAATGTCAATACTACGGGTTATAAGACGCAGCGGGCCGAGTTTAAATCTCTGCTTTATCAGAACCTGCAGACCAGAACCACTACGGCAAATGGCGAGGACAAACCGGTTGATGCGCAGGTAGGGCTTGGAACCAGGATTGCGGCAACAAATACATTTTATACACAGGGTAATATGCAGGCCAGTGAGAATGATACGGACTTTGCAATAGAAGGAAAAGGATTTTTCTCTGTACGGGGAGATGACGGGAATACGTATTATACCAGAAATGGTTCGTTCTTCTGGGCGATTGGACCACGGGGCACAACCCTATGTAATTCTGACGGATATCCGGTGTTGGATTCAAATGGAAATGAAATTGTAGTTCCGAATGGGATACCGAGCAGCAGTATGATGATCAGCAGCGACGGTACGATTGGATATCGCACAGCCCAGGGTACATATGTGCCCATGAATCAGACGATTGGTCTTTATCAGTTTACAAATCCCGCAGGACTGCAGAAAATGTCCAGAAGCCTTCTGGGCGTAACGGCAGCGTCCGGCGCGGCGCAGAATGAGGCGACGACAAACGGGCTGACGAGAAGTATCGTGCACCAGAATTATCTGGAAGGCTCAAATGTACAGATCGCAGACGAGATGGTTAACCTGATTGTAGCACAGAGAGCTTATGAACTGAATTCCAAGGCGATCCAGGCATCGGATGAGATGCTTTCGCAGGCGAATAACCTGAGACGGTAAGGAACGGTAAATAAATAACTTTACAGTTCCTAAGAGCAGAAAAGAGGAGGAAATATGAAGGGAATCAAGAAGAGTAAGATTGGTCTGGCCATGAGGAGAGCGGGTGCGTTGGCGCTTGCTTTCTCCGTATTTGCAGCTTCTGCTGTGCAGTGTCCGTGGGATGTGGCGGCACATTCTACAGCAGCTGTGAATGTATCTCTGGGACATGCAGATGACTGTGAATGTAAAGTGGCGGATTTGAGTAATGGGTGGTATATTCCGGGCAGTACACATAAGTTTAATGTAGAGTTTAGCCTGTTTGTGGAAGGTTTAACAAATGGGATTAAAAAAATAGATGCCAGTGATGTGATCGGTTTGGAGTGTGAATACCGTTCAAAGGATGGCTCGACTGTTGTAAAAAGCGAAGGCACATCAGTATGGTATCGGATTGATGATAATACGGATCATGAAGGCGCAGAGACAGAAGTAAGAATTTCATATACGGGCTATAAGTTGAATGGCAATACATACGATGAAACAGAAGATGTTATAGGGGGCGGTATATTAAAGAAAGCGGATGATTTTTATCTGATGTCTTCGTCCTGTAATCCTGCAATTACAATTAAGGGAAATACTTCGCAGCAGTTGAAAGCCTATGCGCAGCATTTCACACGCTCAGATCCTTATGGAAGTTCTGTTGTGGATGTGTCTTCCTGGGTTGACTGGAGTCAGGTGAGGTTGAGTGGGAGCGGATTGGTAAAGGTCAGCAGCACTGGTTTATTAACAGCTTCTTCAACAAATCGGGGAGGAGAGTTCGAGATAGGTATCTACCCCGGAATTTTAAAACTGCCGGACGGAGTATTGCTTGAAACCTGCCCGGGAGTATTTAGACTCAGAGGCAATGTTATCCCGGACAGCAGCACCAGTCAGGGAAATCAGAATCCAGGCGGAAGCAGCGGAGATAAGAATAACACAAACAACAATAAAAAAATTACAGTTTCCAGACCTGTGATTACAAGTTTGAAGAATGTAAAAGGCAGAAAGATAGCTGTCAAGTGGAAAAAGGTGAAAGACGCCGCGAGCTATCAGATCCAATATTCCACAGATAAGAAGTTCAAGAAAGATGTAAAAAGCAAGAAATTGAAAAAAACCGGTATTACACTGCCGAAACTGAAGAAAAATAAGAAATATTTCGTAAGGGTCCGTGCCTGTCAGAAGGTATCCGGCGTGACATATCAGTCCAAATGGAGTAAAGTGAAAAATGTAAAAGTGAAAAAGTAAGCGGAGATTATCAGACACGCTCCGGCTTACATGACAGAATACAGGAGGAGTAGCAGATGAGCATGGGAATAGGCGGTATTTCCGCGATGATCGATCAGACAAATGCATCGGCAGCCGGCAGCAAGGCCAACGCTTTGCAGGACAGACTGGGCAGTAATCTTTCGAATGCTTCCGAAGAGGAACTGATGTCAGTATGTAAGGAATTTGAAGCGTACTTTGTAGAGCAGGTAATGAAAGAAGTAGAGAAGACGATTCCAAAGGATGAAGAGGAAGATGCTTCTATGGCCCAATTGACAGACTATTTTAAAGAAGAGATGATACAAAACCTTTCGGAGCAGATTTGCGAACAGCAGGAACTGGGCCTGGCCCAACAAATGTACGAACAAATGAAGAGGAACTACAATCTATAGTGCCGCATGGCACGCGTGCCCCAGAGGGTATCAAGGAAGTGCCCAGAGGGTACAACCTCTGATTTGCCGGACGGAACATATAAGTTTGAGAATATTGGATGTATGGATCGCGTACATCCAATATTTTTATATGGGAGGGAGCTGCAGTGGAAACGATCAAAGGATATGTCAGTCAGATTATTTTCCGAAATCCGGACAATGGATATACTGTATTTGAATTGGTGCATCAGGAAGAGGAGCTGACCTGCGTAGGCACATTTTCCATTCTAAGCGAAGGGGAAAATATAAAAGTGTCAGGAGAATACTCTCATCATCCCATATATGGCAGACAGTTTGCTGTTCAGAAGATGGAAGAATGTGAACCGGAAGATGAAATTGCTATAGAGCGCTATCTTGGATCGGGAGCGATTAAGGGAATTGGCACGGCTTTGGCCGCGAGAATTGTGCGGCGTTTTAAACGGGATACGTTTCGGATTATGGAAGAAGAACCAGAGCGTTTGGTGGAGATAAAAGGGATCAGTGAACGGAAAGCGAGAGAAATTGCAAGTCAGGTGGTGGAAAAAAGGGAGCTGCGCCAGGCGATGATTTTTTTACAACAGTATGGACTTTCACTGAATCTTGCGATTAAGGTTTATAACAGGTATCAGCAGGATGTTTACCGGATTATAAAAGAAAATCCCTATCGGCTTGCAGATGATATACAGGGGGTAGGATTTAAAATAGCAGATGAGATCGCAGCAAAGGCAGGAATCCGCATGGATTCCGATTTTCGGATTAAAAGCGGCGTATTATACAGTCTGCTGCAGGCGGCTGCAGAAGGTCATACTTATCTTCCCAAAGAGGAATTAACGGAAAAGGCAGCTGGCCTGTTAGGAATAGAGCCTGATTTGATTGAAAAGCATTATATGGATCTGGCAATTGAAAAGAAAATTATGGTCAGAGGCAGTAATATTTACGGTGCGGCCTATTATTATATGGAAGCCTCTGTGGCAGTCAAGCTGCTGGAACTGGATATCAACTATGAGTTGTCGGAGGAACAGATTGCCGGGCGCGTTCATCAGATAGAAAAGCAAAGTGGTATACAGCCGGATGAAACGCAGATGCATGCGGTTGTGGAAGCGGTAAAAAGAGGAGTTTTTATTCTCACAGGAGGACCTGGTACAGGGAAAACGACCACGATCAACTTAATTATCCGCTATTTTGAGTCGGAGGGACTGGATGTTTTTCTGGGAGCGCCTACCGGACGGGCGGCAAAACGGATGAGCGAAACGACAGGCTGTGAAGCGAGGACAATCCACCGTATGCTGGAATTAAACGGAGGGATAGAGGGAAATGCCGGGTTTTCCAGAAATGCAGAGCATCCGCTGGAAACAGATGTTGTGATTATTGACGAAATGTCTATGGTGGATATTTCACTTATGCATGCGCTGTTAAAAGCAATTGTACCTGGGACAAGGCTGATTTTGGTAGGGGATGTCAACCAGCTTCCCAGTGTAGGGCCAGGCAGCGTGCTTAAGGATATCATCAATTCCGGTGCATTTTCCGTAGCAGAGCTTACAAAGGTATTCCGGCAGGCTGCAAAAAGCGATATCATTTTAAACGCCCATAAAATCAACGCGGGAGAAGATATAGCGCTGGACAATAAAAGTATGGATTTCTTTTTTTTAAAACGCTATGAAGCGGATAAAATCATCAATGTTACTATTCAGCTGGTTGCACAGAAGCTGCCGCGGTTTGTGGACGCTTCTCCGTTTGATATCCAGGTGCTCACCCCAATGCGGAAAGGACTGCTTGGCGTGGAACGCTTAAATGGGATTTTACAGCAGTATTTAAATCCGCCTGCAGGGGATAAGAAGGAATGGGAACATGGCGGCCATATCTTTCGGGAAGGCGATAAAGTAATGCAGATCAAAAATAATTACCAGCTGGAGTGGGAGATCCGCAGCAGGTATGGAATTGCCATTGAAAAGGGGCTTGGCGTGTTCAATGGGGATATGGGAATTATCCGGGAGATCAGTGAATTTGCAGGAACTATGGCGGTAGAGTTTGATGAAGCACGCAGGGTCGAGTATTCTTTGAAAAACTTAGAAGAGCTTGAGCTGGCATACGCCGTTACGATCCATAAGTCCCAGGGGGCGGAATATCCTGCTGCAGTGATTCCACTGTTAAACGGGCCGCAAATGTTAATGAACCGGAATCTGATTTACACTGCTGTAACGCGTGCGAAAAAATGCGTCGCATTGGTAGGAGATGAAAATATGTTTTTTGCCATGGTGCAAAATACCAGGCAGCAGAAGCGGTATTCCGGGCTTTGTGAGGAGCTTGAAAAAAGGAGGAACGAGGAATTACCAGAATAAAATTTGCAGGAGAATTTCTAAGATGGCTTGATGGGATCCTGTTGGATTTACTGTATCCGCCGCGCTGTCCCATTTGCGATAAGGCTGTTTTGCCTGAGGAAGGGATTTGCGCGGCATGCAGAAAAAAGATACGTCCGGCGGCAGAACCGGCCTGTATGAAGTGCGGTAAGCCTCTGGCGGACAGCAGGCAGGAATATTGCGCGGACTGCAGACGCAAAAAACATGCATTTGTTCAGGGAAAGGCATTGTGGGTATATGAGAAAGAAGTAAAGAAATCCATATACCGGTTTAAATACCAGGACAGGAGGGAATACGCAAAAGTATATGCGCAGGAAATTGCGGCACGGTATGAAAAATATTTGAAAGACCGTAGAATCGAAGCAATTATTCCAATCCCACTGCATAAAAAGAGGAAGAGGAAGCGCGGATATAATCAGGCGGAGCTTCTGGCAGGGGAATTGGGGAATATTTTAGGCCTGCCGGTTTATACAGACGTACTGGTGCGGGTGCGCGATACAAAGCCCCAAAAGACGTTGGATGATGCGGAACGAAAAAATAATCTGAAAGAGGCTTTTAAAACGACAGAAAATATTGTACAATTAAATTACATATTAGTTGTTGATGACATATATACGACAGGGAGCACATTAGACGCTGCGGCGTCCGCTTTGGCAAAGGCAGGCGTGGCGGAGGTGTATACTTGCTGTATTGGTATAGGGATCGACAGTTAGGAGGAGTATACATGGATGTAAGAAGCTGTAAAAATTGTGGAAGATTGTTTAATTATCTTCAGGGGCCGCCATTATGCCAGGCTTGCAGGAAGAAACTGGAGGATAAGTTTACAGAGGTAAGAAACTATATCCGGGAAAATGATTCGGCTACTATGCAGGAGATTTCGGACGCTATGGAGATTAGCGTAAAACAAATTAAACAGTGGGTGCGTGAGGAGAGGCTTACATTTTCAAGCGAATCTCCGGTTGGAATTGAATGTGAGTCCTGTGGCGCAATGATCCGTACCGGGCGTTTCTGCGATAAGTGCAAGGGCACGATGGCGTCAAATCTGACCAAGATGTATGCTGTAACGCCGCCGAAGGAAGAGAAGGCAAAAGGCAAAGATAAAGACCGTATGCGTTTTCTGGACAAATCTTGACACAAAAAAATAATACCGCAACTGATACGTCAGATCTGTAACGGGACAGCTTGTCTGAACTGTTATGCAAACCCACCTGGTGCAGGTGGGTTTTTTTTGTGAAAAACTTGCATTTAAGGCGTTGTATGGTATACTTAATATCGTATATGCAATTCCGGAGAAGATATGGGGGATATTATGTTAAACCAGGAACGTGTATGTGAAATGACCAGGCTGGCAATTTTCGATCAGGGGGAAGGACGTGAATGCAGGCCGATGATTCAGTATTTCCGAAAAGATTATATCGCAAGAGAACTTTTAAAAAGTTTTATAACGGGCACCGTTGCTTTTTTTGTATGCGTTGCGGCGCTTGGGTTATATCATTTGGAGGAATTGATGGAGCAGATAAATATTCTGGATATTCCAAAGCTTGCGGTTCGGGGAATTTTGATTTATATGGCGTGTATGGCGGTATATCTTTCCATTACGTATGCCGTATATCATATAAGATATACGAAAGGACGTCAGAAGGTGAAGAAATATTACCTTCATTTAAAGCGCGTCAACAGGCTATATCGGGAAGAGGAACAGATGTAAGCGTATGGTTGCAGGCGCACAGGAGGGGTGGAACGTGACGGTTTTATTGGAGATGAAAGAAAAGTTAAAAAACATTTATGGAAAATACGATATATATTTAAAGCCCTTATTTAAATTTATACTGGCAGCAGGTGTTTTTTGGATTATAAATGGAAATATTGGTTATATGGACAGGCTGAAAACACTGCCAGTGACATTGGTTCTGGTGCTTCTTTGTTCCATACTGCCGTTAAACGCCATGATTGCTCTGGCAGGTATTGTAGTATTACTGCATTTATATGCACTTGCAATAGAGGCAGCTGCAGTGGCGTTTGTACTGTTTTTTCTGATGGGGCTGTTGTATTTTCGATTTGCACCTGAGGATGGGATATATACGGTTTTGATGCCCTTGTGTCTCCATTTTAATATCGGTCCTGTGATGCCAATGGCAATAGGGCTGATGGGAAAAGCCTATTCTGTTGTTTCCGTACTCTTCGGTACAGTAGTCTGGTTTTTCCTAAGCGGTATCAAAGAAAATCAGGCCGTATTTAGCAGCAGCTTAGAAGATGCTGCAGCTTCTAAGCTGACAGTGGCCATGAATCTGGTTATGGGAAATAAAGAGATGTTTTTAGTGTTGGCCACTTACACGGTGGTCACGGCTGTTGTGTTTTTCATACGGAATCTTTCGATAGATTATGCATGGACAGCGGCTATTATTGTTGGTGCGCTGGTGGATTTTGTAGTGCTCTTTGCAGGGTATCTGATGCTTGGTATTCCAGACAGGACAATAAATCTGGCAGTGGGATCCCTGTTGTCGCTTGCAGTGTCCCTGGTGTTGGAATTTCTGTTTTTTAATCTGGATTATACACGCACAGAACGGGTACAATTTGAAGATGATGAATATTATTATTATGTGAAAGCTGTTCCCAAAATGTATGTAGCCAGAAAAGAAAAGCAGGTCAAGCGTTTCAGCTCAAAGGCCAGCGGACGGACAACCAGAAAGCAGTCTTTCAGGGGCGCGGATAAAGATATATTAAGGTAGGAACGGCATGGAAAGGATGTGGGACGCGTGGGACATATGTGGTCAATGTTTCTTCTGTTCAGGGATAAATATCTGACGTGGATGGATTTGCCGGTAATCACTTATATTGATATTGTTGAGATTATCATTATAGCGTTCTTATTCTATACAATCCTGGTCTGGATCAAGAGCACAAGGGCATGGATGCTGTTCAAGGGACTTATGGTAATACTGGTGTTTTTTCTGCTGGCGGCAGTATTCCAGATGAATACGATTTTGTGGCTGGCGGAAAAAGCTGTTAATGTAGGTGTAATTGCTATAGTCGTTATTTTTCAGCCGGAAATGAGGAGAGCGTTAGAACAGCTCGGCCGGAAGAATTTTTTCAGCGGACTGATTTCCTTTGATTTTGGTAAGGATGAAGTTGAAAAGATCAGTGAAAAAACGATAAATGAACTGATACGTGCGTGCTTTGAGATGAGCAAGGTGAAGACGGGGGCGCTGATTGTTATTGAGGATACGGTTGTGCTCTCTGAGTATGAGAGAACAGGAATTGCAGTAGATGCCGTTCTGACCAATCAGTTATTGATTAATATTTTTGAAAAAAACACACCGCTGCACGATGGCGCTGTTATTGTACGGGGGGATCGAATTGTATCTGCGACCTGCTATCTGCCGCTTTCGGATAATATGGAGCTGAGCAAGGAGCTGGGCACGAGGCACCGGGCGGCTGTGGGAATCAGCGAGGTCAGTGATTCGCTTACGATTGTGGTATCGGAGGAGAATGGAAGAGTTTCTCTTGCTGCAGGAGGGAAACTGGTGCGGGGATTAGACCAGGAAGGGCTTCGCAGACGCTTGAAGGTACTGAATAAATATGAGCCGGATAACAAACGCAAAGGCATACTCAAAAGGAGGCTGAAGAATGTTAAAAAAGATATTCATGCGGATGACGAATAATCTTGGTTTAAAGCTCCTTGCAGTAATGTTTGCCAGTGTAGTCTGGCTGGCGGTTGTGAATATTGACGATCCGAAAACTACAAGAACCTTTACAACGACGGTTACTGTGGAGAATAACGATTATCTTACAGAAATCGGCAAGTACTATGAAATTATAAATAACAGCAATACAGTCACGTTTAAAGTGAGCGGGAAACGTTCTTATTTGGAGCGGATGAGCAATATTGATTTTAAAGCAACTGCAGATCTGGAAATGATAGAAAACATGAGCCGCGTTCCGATTGAGATTATGGCGCAGCGTTACAACGGTTATGTGACGGTTGCAAGCAAAATCAACTATCTGGAGTTAAATGTAGAGGATTTGGTATCGAAGCCATTTATGATTTCTGTACAGACGGAAGGGAATGTTCAGGATAAACATGCGTTGGGGGAAACCAGTGTATCCCCGACACTGCTTCGGGTTTCCGGTCCGGCATCGCTTGTGGATACGGTTGACAAGGCGGTTGCCACGGTCAATGTAGAAGGAATGTTCCAGGACATCACAGACAGCGTGATTCCGGTTTTGTATGACAAAGACGGCAATGAAATCGACAGCAGAGATCTTTCTTTTAATATACAAAATGTGATGGTTTCCGTACGGATTTTGGCTACGAAAGAAGTGACGCTTAATTTTCAGACGACAGGCACATTGCCGGCGGGTTACGAATACCTTGGTATAGATTACAATCCGCAGACAGTAACGGTTAAGGGACTTCCGGCAGTGCTGAATACAGTAAACAGTATTATTATTCCGGAAGAGGTGCTGAATTTGACCGACGCTGTGGAAGACATCCGTAAAGAAGTAGATATTTCTTCGTATCTTCCGTCTGGCGTTACGCTGTTAGACAGCAAACAGACCAAAATTTCAGTCACGGTCAAAATTGAAAAGCATAGCAGAAAGAAATTCCAGATGCCCACGGCCAATATTACGGTTGGCAGTTTGGGCAGCAGGTACGATGCAAAATTTCTGTCAGATACGGTGGAGGTGCAGCTGGAAGGTCTTTCTTCTGAACTGGACGAACTGGATGCGTCTACGTTAACAGGAAGCATTGATGTCAGAGGGATGCTGGAAGGAGAGCATACGGTCAGTCTGCAGTTAAATCTTGATTCAAAGTTTACACTGGTGAAAAATGTGACTGTTACGGTGGATATTGTGCCTAAGGGCACAGACCAGGGTACGAATTCTGATAAAGAGGACGCCGATCAGGCAGGTTCTGATAAAGGCGATTCTGATGAAGAGAGTTCCGAAGGGGCAAATTCAGAGGAAGCGGATTCCGAGAAAAAGGATACAGGTACAGGCAAGACGGCGGCATCGGGCACCGGCGCTGCAAAGAAGCCGAATTCATAGAAAGGGATGGAGGAGTTAAAAATGGGAAGAATGTTTGGTACGGACGGCGTACGCGGAGTAGCGGGAACGGAACTTACAATTGAACTGGCAATGAAGCTGGGCCAGGCAGGAGCATATGTGCTGACGAAAAACAGAGAACATAAGCCGACGATTATTGTGGGATGTGATACCAGAATTTCCGGAGGAATGCTTGCCAATGCACTGATGGCAGGAATTTGTTCGGTAGGAGCAAATGCAATTTACGCGGGAGTTGTACCGACTCCGGCGATTGCTTATCTGGTCAGGAAACACAAAGTGGATGCGGGAGTTGTAATTTCGGCGTCCCACAATCCGATGGAGTTTAATGGAATCAAATTTTTCAATGGGGAAGGCTATAAGCTTTCCGATCAGCTGGAAGACGAAATCGAAGCATTGATTAAAAATAATATGAAGGATGTGCCGATGCCGACGGGAACAGGGATTGGCAAAATCGAATATCGCCTGGATATTAAGGATGAGTATGTAAGGTTTATCAAAAAGACAGTGCCAATTGATTTGTCGAAGCTCAAAATTGTAGTGGATTGTGCAGAAGGAGCAGCGTATGATACTTCTGTTAAAGCACTGCAGGAGCTGGGAGCAAACCTTGTGCCGATCCATATTCATCCAGACGGGACGAATATTAACTCCAACTGCGGTTCTACGCATATGGAAGAGCTGAGGGCGCGTGTGGTATACGAGAAGGCAGATATTGGAATTGCTTTTGACGGGGATGCAGATCGTATGCTTGCTGTAGATGAGCTGGGAAATGTAGTAGACGGCGATCAGATTATGGCAATTGTTGGAAGCCATATGAAAAAGCAGGGACAGCTTAAGAAAAATACGATTGTCGTGACGGTAATGACGAATCTGGGGTTTTCCCTGATGGGAGAGCGCGAAGGCCTTCACATAGAAAAGACGAAGGTGGGCGATCGTTATGTGCTTGAAAACATGCTTGAAAATGGTTTTAATCTGGGCGGAGAGCAGTCAGGACACATTATATTCCTGGATGACAATACGACCGGAGACGGTCTGTTAAGCGCTTTGCAACTTTTAAAAGTCATGGCAGAAACTGGCGAGAAGCTGTCGGAGCTGGCCAAAATTATGGAAGTGCTGCCGCAGTCGCTTGTCAATGCTAAGGTGCCGAACCACAAAAAAGAGCATTATATGGATTATGCGGATATTGCGGAAGCCATAGAGGCATTGGAAGCAAAATTTAACGGAGAAGGCAGAGTTTTGATCCGTCCGTCCGGAACGGAACCACTGGTAAGAGTTATGATTGAAGGAAAGGATCAGCAGGTAATAGAAGAAGAAGCCAAAAAGCTGGCAGCTCTGATTACGAATACGATGCTGTAATACAGGAGGGAATGGGTATGGTTAGCCAAAAAGTTACAATTAAGAATCCTACAGGGCTACATTTGCGCCCGGCCGGGATTCTTTGCAAAGAGGCGATGAATTTTAAATCATTGATTACATTTTTGTACAGGGGCAATACGGCAAATGCGAAGAGTGTTTTAAGTGTTCTTGGCGCCTGTATCAAGTCGGGTGATGAGATAGAGCTTGTCTGTGACGGTGAAGATGAAGAAGAAGCGCTTAGGGTATTGGTTACACTGATCGAAGAAGGGTTTGGTGAATAGGAGGACTTCCAAAAAACATGCACAGGTTAAACAGAAAAAACAGGATCGAAATAGGGATAATGACAGTTCTATTTGTGCTCGCTGCTGTCTTTGTATATAAGACAACTATTTTAACGCGCATGATACTTCCGCGGGTTCAGACTCAGGTGGAAGCGGAAGAAGGCAATACGTATCTGCTTTCAGACGGGGATCATATCGAACAGACCTTTAAGTATCCTTCTGAACAGCTTTTGAGCGTGGGTACGAAGATATCGTTGGACGAAGATACGCTTGGGAATCTGGTTTCCAATGAGAAAGATCTGGACTTGGGCATTCTGCATCTGGATATAAAAGATGAAGCTGGAACATCCATTATGCATGCAGATTTTGACGTGTATGCACTGGCGGATGAACAGGATCTGGTGGCATCCTTTCCGACAGCCCAAACAGGATGGAAGCACAGACAGCTTACCATAGTATTGGATGCGGAAGGTATCAGAGAAGAGCTGGAGCTTGCAATAGGCTACAGCACAGAAGATATTTCAAATACCGCCCTTACCATAAACGGGGAAGAGGGCAATTATACCTTAAACATCCAGACAGCAGAATATCAGTTTACTTATTGGAAGCAATGGGCATTGTTTGGAGCAGTATTGATTTATCTTTTGCTGTTGGGAACATATTTGGGATTTGCCGTATTTCGTTTTAAACCTGAGCATATATTCTTATTTGCCGGATCCATTCTTTCGGTTATTTATTTAGTATTGCTGCCGCCGATTTCAGTTCCGGATGAAGATGTGCATCTGAAAGAAGCGTATTATTTTTCCAATAAGCTTATGGGAAAAGAAGAGGCCAAAGAAGGCAAGTTCTACATGGATAAAGAAGATTATCAGGCGATGCAGATGTTTCGGCCGATGCCCTCGCTTTCTGAATATGATACGATTAAAAACAATCTGTTTAAAGCAGGGCAGGAAGGAGGCATAAAAGAACTTGACCGCGGAGATACTCATGCGCCTGCCCTGACCTATCTGCCGGGCATCATTGGAATTATTTTAGGCCGGATTCTGGGAGTGAATGGATTATGGGTTATTTATCTGGGCAGAATATGTTCTATACTGTTTTATCTGTTTACCATGTTTTGGTTTATACGCCTGATGCCTTTTGGAAAACCGGCGGCGTTTATAATGGCAATTCTGCCAATGACAGTTCAGCAGTGCGGTTCCTATTCTTATGATTCTATTGTGATTGAAGTGGCATTTTTGTATATTGCCGTATTATTTGGTTTATTATATAAACAGGAGCCGATAAAAAGATGGCAGATAGCGCTCTATGTTTTATTTATGATTATGCTTTCTATCAGTAAGGGAGGCAGTTATCTGCCGCTGTGTCTGCTGACTATGCTGATTCCGGTCAGCCGTTTCCCGAACAGAAAAAAGAAGTGGACATTTGTAGGCTGTATGGCAGCAATTGCGATAGCGGCATTTCTGACCAGTACCTTAGGTTATGTGCTGTATGTGGCAAGCCCGACGGCAGAACAGGCAGCAGGGGCTTACCTGCAGAGCAGTGCATACAGGGCGTCGGGTCTTCTTTCCGAGCCAATGACATTCGTAAGTATGTCAATACGCACTCTGCTTGCATCCGGAGACGGGTTTTTAGAAACAATGCTGGGGATGCAGCTGAGCTGGCTGAATGTATTTGTGTCCAGGATCGTCATTTATGGAATGCTGTTGATGATGATTTTATCTGTTTTACACATTGAAGATGGAAACAGCCGCCTGCAGGTGGAAGTAAATGGCATTCAAAGGGCTTCCTATGCAATCGTATGCGTACTTTCAATGGCAATTATATTTGCATCAATGTTTATGAGCTGGACGCCAAGAGGATCGATTGTGATTGCAGGCATTCAGGGAAGGTATTTCCTGCCGTTTCTGCCGATATTTTTACTGTTGTTTTACAGCAAAAATATAGTATTAAAAAAGGATCTGGGCAGAAAGCTTATGTTTGTTGCAGTGAGTTTACAGTGCCTTGCCATATATGGTATCCTGATATCGTTGGAGAGAGTGCTGTAAAATTTTTACAAAACAATATTGTTTATAGATAATTGTATCACTCTGTCCGGACAGAAACTGGAATTGTGAACTACAGTTCTGGTTTTTAACTGGATGGAGTATTACAGCGAAAAATAAGTAACAGTTCAGCCCAGGACTTTGCACTTGCTGCAAAGTCCGTGAGAATGCGTAAAGGCTGGAGTGGAATCCGCCCCTTTGCCGTATGGCAAATTTTATAATGGGCGGATTCCGTAACAGTGAAGCTGGAAGGCTGAACTGTTACAAAAATAAAAGAAGGAGAAGTGTTTAAGAAGAAAGATGAATAGTGATATATGTGGTGACGCGTATAACCATACAAAAAAGGCTTACGAAAAAGGAATGCAGGATGATGACTCCTATGGGGGGTCCGGAAAAGTTCAGATTCTGATGTCCACGTATAATGGCGAAGAGTATATCAGAGAACAGTTGGATTCGATTTTATCACAGAGTTATCCGGACGTGGATATTTTGATTCGTGATGACGGTTCGGATGATGATACATTTGTTATTTTAAAAGAATATGAAGAACGGCATCAGAATGTGCGCGCTTATCAGGGTGAAAACCTGGGAGTCAACAAAAGTTTTTTTGAACTGCTGCGTGAAAGTAATACAGAAGCGGCGTACATAGGGTTTTGCGATCAGGATGATTACTGGCTGCCGGAGAAAATCGAAAAGGCAGTTAAGCAGTTAGAACGCATCCAGGGGCCGGCTCTTTATTTTGGTGCAAAGACACTGGTTAATCAGAATTTAGAGCCATTGGGAAGCCAGCAAAACTCTCATGTAAAGCCGGGCTTTGGAAATGCCGTAGTGGAAAGCATCTGTTCCGGCTGTACAACGCTTATGAACCGCGAACTGGCAGATATTATCAGAGGACGCCTGCCGGAAAACGTGATTCACCATGACTGGTGGTGTTATATGGCGGCAACTTATCTGGGCAGCGTTTACTATGACGAAAACTCTTATATCTATTATCGTCAGCATAAGCATAATGAAGTGGGAGCCAGCGGCTCTGTATTTGGTATGTTGAAAGCGAAGGTAAGAGAATTGACAAAACGTCATGGCGATTTGAAAAAACAGCTTCTGGATTTCAGGCAGTTTTACCATACCAAGCCGGACAAGGACAAACTGGTAGAAGCAATATTGAATGCGGAGAAATTTCCGGATCGTTTTACTATTTTGTTTGATCACAGGTGGTATCGTCAGAGTACACTGGATAACTGGATTGTTCGGGTTTTGTTCCTGATGAATCTTATGTTATAAAACGTTATGTTTTGTATCCGGTTGTATCCGGCAGCGGCATAAACGTGAACAGAAACAAAAATTCTTCTTAAAAGAAAGGGCATTACTATGAAAAAAATATTGGTAACTGGCTGTAACGGTCAGTTGGGACGGGCTGTCAATAAAGAATTTGCAGGGGATGACGTAACCTTTATCAATACGGACGTTGCGGATGCAGAGGGCGTTATCTCGTTAGATATTACGGATATAGCTGACGTGCTTGCAGTAACAGAAAAAACAAAGCCGGATGTGATTATCAACTGTGCAGCGCATACAAATGTAGATGCCTGTGAAACACAGTGGGATCTGGCTTATAAAATTAATGCAATCGGACCGAGGAATTTGAGTATTGCAGCGGAGAAAACCGGTGCAAAGCTAATACATGTATCTACGGACTATGTATTTCCGGGGACTTCTCCGAAGCCCTTGACAGAGTTTGATCCTGTGGGGCCGATTAGCGCTTATGGCAAAACCAAGTGGGAAGGCGAAAATTTTGTCAGAGAGTTTTCACAGAAGCATTTTATTTTGCGTACGGCATGGCTGTATGGGGATGGAAAGAATTTTGTGAAAACCATGTTAAAGCTTTCAGAAACGCATGATACGATAACAGTGGTGTCCGATCAGTTTGGCTCGCCAACGAGCGCGGTGGAACTGGCGAAAATGATTCATTTTCTGGAGCCCACGGAAAATTATGGGACATACCACGCGACCTGTGAGGGACAGTGCAGCTGGGCGGATTTCGCGGTTAAGATATTTGAGAAGGCCGGGAAAGATACGGTTGTGAAGTATGTAACGACAGAGGAATATAATTCGCCGACGAAGCGGCCGGCTTATTCTGTGCTTGATAATTACATGTTAAGGCTTACAGCCGGGGACAAGTTCCGCATGGCACAGTGGGAGGATGCGCTGGACGTATATATGAAGGAGATTTGTGCTAAATAATGATGCGCAATGATTCGTGCCGGTCGGAAATTATCGTTACTGTTCATGGGTCAGGAACGCGCATTTACTGCGTGTTCCGTGAGAACATGATACAAGTTCGGGGCGATTTTTGCGAAGCAAAACTTTAAATATTGCCCCGAACCGTTACTGTGAGCGGCCTCCCAGGCCGTGAACAGTAACAAATCATCTGCAGAAAAGAGGGGACATATGGAATCGCCACTGGTAAGCGTATGTATCCCGGCATATAATAATGCGGGATATATCAAAGAAACAATAGACTCGGTTTTAAGGCAGACTTACCGCAATTTGGAGCTTGTGATTTGTGATGATAAGTCTACGGATAATACGGTAGAAGTAATTGAAAAAATTGAGGATACGCGGATTAAACTGTTTAAAAATGAGAAGAATCTGGGTATGTCGGGGAATTGGAATAATTGTTTAAAAAAATGCAGAGGAGAATTTATAAAGCTGATATGTGCAGATGATATGCTTTCGGAGGATTGTCTGAAGAAGGAGGTCCGTGCGCTGCAGGAGCATCCTACGGCGGTATTGGCAGAGAGCGATACAAAGCTGTTTGATATGGAGGGAAGGCCGAAGGGCTTTTATAAAAGATATCGGACAAGCGGATTAGTGGACGGAAAAATGGTTGCAAGAAAAGGTTTTTTTGTGAAGAATTATTTTGGAGCGCCGCTGGCCAATACGTTTCGCAGGAGTGCGGTGCAGCAGACAGGAGGTTTTGATCCCTGGTATACTTATATTCTGGATTATGATTTTTGGGTGAAGCTTGCGTGTAAGGGAGATGTGTTTATAATCCATGAGCCGTTAAATTATTTTCGGGTGCGGAATGATTCTAATACGGGAGAGGTTATGGCGGGCGGCAAGACAGAGGATTATGTGAAAGAGCATATTCATCTGGTGAAAAAGTTCCAGAAGGAGCTGGGGCTGTCAGATGCAGATATCAGAAGGAGCGTGCGGATTCGAAAGCTGCGGAATTTTGCGGCGGGGGTTTATCTGAAAGTATTTGTACGGTAGAAAGTCGATGTGCCGCTGGGGTAACAGTTCAGCCTGCAACTGCGCACTTGGCGAAGCCGTAGGCTGAACTGTTACCCGCTGGGCCGTCTGCGGTCTTGTTTTTTTATGTATAAGGTGTTATAATGTTATAATTCTTGAGATACCAAAAACTGGAAGGAGGATTTTTTCCATGAAAACTTATCTGGTAACTGGCGGAGCAGGTTTTATCGGTTCGAATTTTATCCATTATATGTTCCGCAAATATGGAGACGACATCCGGATCATTAATGTAGACGTTCTGACCTATGCAGGCAATCTGGAGAATTTAAAGGAAATTGAAAGCAGAGACAATTATACTTTTGTAAAGGCTGATATTACAGATTCTGCAGCTATAGCAGATGTTTTTGAAAAGAATGATATTGATTACGTGGTGCATTTTGCAGCAGAGAGCCATGTGGATCGCAGTATCAGGACACCGGAGATATTTGTAAAGACAAACGTGCTTGGAACGGCGGTCATGTTAAATTGTGCGAAGGCAGCCTGGGAGCTGCCGGATGGTTCCTATAAAGAGGGCAAAAAGTTTTTGCATGTATCCACGGACGAAGTATATGGTTCGCTGGAGGAAGACGGAGGATATTTTTATGAGACAACTCCGTATGCGCCGCACAGCCCGTATTCGGCGAGCAAGGCGTCTTCGGATCTTCTGGTGAAGTCTTATGTGGATACGTATCATTTTCCGGCAAACATTACGAACTGTTCCAATAATTACGGACCATATCAGTTTCCGGAGAAGCTGATTCCCCTGATTATCAACAATGCGCTGCACGGCAGGAAGCTTCCGGTCTACGGAGACGGGAAGAATGTCCGCGACTGGCTGTATGTGGACGACCATGCAAAGGGCATTGATATGGTCATTGAGAAGGGCCGTCTGGGAGAGACATACAATATCGGCGGTCACAATGAGAAGCAGAATATTGAGATTATAAACATCATTCTGGATACGCTTTTGGAGATGCTTCCGGAGGATGATGAAAGGCGCAGTCTGGTAAGCAAGGACTTGATCACGTATGTAGAGGACCGTAAGGGACACGACAGGCGGTACGCGATTGCACCGGATAAGATTAAGAGCGAAATTGGCTGGGAGCCGGAAACCATGTTCAGGGAAGGAATCCGAAAGACGATTGCATGGTTCTTTGAACATGAAGACTGGATGGCAAACGTCACCAGCGGAGATTACCAGAAATATTACGACGATATGTATCAAAATAAATAGGCTTTGGCAGAAAGAAGGGTTACGGTTTTACTACGACGGTAAGCCTTCTTTCTTGCGGCATGAGAGGAGTATGCGATGAAAGGTATTATTTTAGCGGGCGGTGCGGGAACCAGGCTTTATCCGATTACAAAAGCGATCAGTAAGCAGATTATGCCGGTATATGACAAACCGATGATTTACTATCCGCTTTCTACGCTGATGTTGGCAGGGATACGGGAGGTTTTGATTATTTCGACGCCCAGGGATCTGCCGGTGTTTGAAGAGCTGTTAGGATCGGGTGAACAGCTTGGGATGAGACTTGCGTATGCTGTACAGGAAGAACCCAGAGGACTTGCGGATGCATTTTTGATTGGCGAGGAGTTTATTGGGGAAGATGCGGTGGCCCTGGTGTTGGGAGATAATATTTTTTATGGGCAAAGCTTTTCACGGGTTCTCCGGAATGTGGCCCAACGCACAGAAAAAGAGCCTGGAGCTACGATATTCGGGTATTATGTCAGAGATCCCAGAGAATACGGCGTGGTGGAGTTTGACGAAAACGGACATGCCCTTTCGATTGAGGAAAAGCCCCAGATGCCCAAATCCAATTATGCCGTACCGGGGCTTTACTTCTACGATAATGATGTTGTGAAAATTGCAAAAAATGTAAAGCCTTCTGCACGCGGCGAAATAGAAATTACAAGCGTTAACAATGCATATCTTGAGCGGGGAGCTCTTTCGGTAGAGACACTCGGACGCGGATTTGCATGGCTTGATACCGGAAACCACGATATGCTGCTTGCGGCGGCGGATTTTGTGTCGGCCTTTCAGAAGAGGCAGGGGCTTTATATTTCCTGCATTGAGGAAATTGCTTACAAACGAGGATTTATTGATAAGGAACAGCTGGTAAAATTGGCGCAGCCCCTTTTGAAAACGGAGTATGGAAAGTATTTGATTGAGGTTGCAGAAGGACTATAGAAGAGGAAAAAGACATGGGAAAAATTAAAGTGACAGAAGACTGCAATGGAATTGCAGGTCTTAAAGTGATTGAGCCGAGCGTATTTGGAGATGCACGCGGCTATTTTATGGAAACGTATAATTATAATGATTTCAAAGAAGCAGGGATAGACTGCTTATTCGTACAGGACAATCAGTCAGCTTCTAAGAAGGGAGTTCTCAGGGGGCTGCATTTTCAGATCAATTATCCGCAGGACAAGCTGGTGCGTGTGATTAACGGAGAAGTGTTTGATGTGGCGGTGGATTTGAGAGATGGCTCGGAGACGTTTGGGAAATGGTTCGGCGTTGTGCTCTCCGCCGAGAATAAAAAGCAGTTTTTCATTCCAAAGGGCTTTGCGCACGGGTTTGTGGTGTTAAGCGATTATGCAGAGTTTTGTTATAAGGTGACGGATTTTTACCATCCGAACGACGAGGGCGGCCTGCTATGGAAGGATCCTAAGATCGGCGTAGAGTGGCCGATGCCGGAGGGTATGACGGAAGCAGACCTGATTTTATCGGATAAGGATAAGGTCTGGGGCGGCATCGAAGCATATGCCGCGGCAAAGAAGCGGTAAGAGGGAAATGTATGGCAGAATTAAAAAAAACGGATATCTCCGGTAACGCACACGGCTTGCAGCGGCAGGGAAACCGGGGATTATCACTGGCGGGGGTCTATGCGTGCAGAAAGTTGATTGCCCGCCTTTCTGTTAATGATTTTAAGACAAAGTTTGCAGGCTCTTATCTGGGGATTGTCTGGGCGTTTGTACAGCCCGTGATTATGATATTCGTATACTGGTTTGTATTTGAAAAGGGACTTAAGCCGGTTCCGGTCAAAAATGCGGCGGGAGCTGAGGTTCCGTTTCTGCTCTGGCTGATGGCGGGCCTGGTGCCGTGGTTTTTTTTCAGCGACGCGCTGAGCGGCGGCACCAGGGCGCTTCTGGATTATTCCTACCTGGTTAAAAAGGTGGTGTTTCGGATTGACATACTGCCGATTGTAAAGGTGATATCCGCAGTTTTTGTACATCTGTTTTTTTTGGCGTTTGAGGTGCTTGTGTATGCGCTTTACGGATATTACCCCAATCTGTATACGCTGCAGATTCTGTATTATTCGGTGTGCCTGTTTGTGCTTCTGCTGGGGCTGACTTATCTGACAAGTGCGCTGGTGGTATTTTTCCGCGATTTAAATCAGGTGATAAGTATAGTTCTGCAGGTGGGAATCTGGGCGACGCCGATTATGTGGAATATGGATACAATGGATATTGGAGCCGGGTTTAAGGGGATTTTAATGTTAAACCCGTTATACTATATCGTACAGGGCTACCGGGGCAGCCTGATAGGTAAAACGGCATTTTGGGAGCAGCCGGGGCTGACAGTGTATTTTTGGGTATTTACGCTGGTGATGCTTCTGATCGGAACGGGCGTATTCCAAAAGCTTCGGATGCATTTTGCGGATGTGCTGTAAAGTCTCGGAAAGTGGAAAAGGAGTTATCATTCATGGGTAATATTGCAATTAAGGTCGAGCAGGTGAGCAAGGTTTACCGTCTGTATGACCGTCAGAGGGAACGGTTAAAGGATGCGTTAAACCTGACAAAAAAGAAGTGCTACCGGGAGCATTTTGCTCTGGATAAGCTGGACTTTGAAATAAAAAAGGGAGAAACGGTCGGCATTATCGGTACGAACGGTTCGGGAAAATCAACGATATTAAAAATTATCACCGGGGTGTTAAACCCGACCGGAGGTCAGGTTATGGTGGACGGCAGGATTTCTGCTCTTTTGGAGCTTGGCGCGGGATTTAATATGGAATACACCGGAGTTGAAAACGTGTATTTAAACGGAACGATGATTGGATTTACCGACGAGGAAATTGACGAGCGGCTTTCGGATATTCTGGAATTTGCAGATATTGGGGAATTTGTCAACCAGCCGGTCAAGACATATTCCTCCGGAATGTTTGTGCGCCTGGCATTTGCAGTTGCAATTAATATCGATCCGGAAATTTTGATTGTAGACGAGGCGCTTTCGGTGGGTGATGTGTTTTTCCAGTCGAAGTGCTACCATAAATTTGAAGAATTTAAAAAAATGGGCAAGACCATTTTATTTGTCAGTCATGATCTGGGCAGCATTACAAAATACTGCGACCGGGCGATTCTTTTAAACAAAGGGCACAAGCTGTTTGAGGGGACGCCAAAGGAAGCAGTGGATCTGTATAAGCGGGTTCTGGTAAACCAGTTGGATGATGACGGCAAAGAATTGCCGGAAGGACGTTCGGTTTGGGATCAGGGCGGCGGTAAGGAGCTCTGGCGCAGCACGCTGCCGCTCAATCCGGAGGTACTTGAGTATGGGAGCAAAAAGGCGGAGATTGTTGATTTTGCGTTTATGGACGCAAACGGACGTTACAGTAATGTAATTGAAAAGGGAACGGAGATGACCGTGAAGATGAAAGTGCTCTTTCATGAGGATATCGCGGAGCCCATTTTTGCGTTTTCGTTTAAAAATTTGCTGGGGATTGAGCTTTGCGGAACAAATACGATGTTTGAGAAAATAGAAATTACGCCCAAACGTGCCGGGGATGTGCAGGTAGTTTCGTTTACGCAGAAGATGGATCTGCAGGGAGGGGAATATCTGCTGTCGCTGGGATGTACGGGATATCCGCACGGGGAGTTTACAGTGTACCACAGGCTGTATGACGTCTGTAACCTGACAGTGGTTTCGACGAAGAACACGGTGGGGTATTATGATATGAACACAAGGATCTTTGTGGAGTAGCGTAATTAGTGACAGATCCGCCAAACCGGCGGCTTGTGTGCATGACAAAGCCTGTAACCGTGCGTTTTATGAAACTGCTGCAATTTGAAAATGAGAGGGAGTGAGAACGTTGTATGCAATGTTGATTTTAAACCTGATTGTGCCGTTTGTTATGATATTGGTTGGAACGTTTTTAAAGCGGCATCCGGTCAAAGATATGAAATCGCATAACGGCTATGACACACCGACTTCCCGCAAGTCGCAGGAACACTGGGACTTTGCGCAGAGCATTGCGCCGGATATATTTATCGGTATTGGGAAAATCACAGGGATCGCAGAGCTTGTTTTAAGCCTGTTTTTGTTTGTATGTAAGATTCCGGTGGATATTGCTTTGTATGTGGGGCTTGGGATTGGAATCTGTTTTCTGATTTTGGGATTTATGGTCACGGAAAAAAGAATAAAAGACAGATTTGCAGGTTGAATATGCAGAAGGCGGATTGACTATGGGAAACGCCGAAATTGCGGGAAGGATGCGCTGCGGGAGTAACAGTTCATGTTGCCCGTCAGATATGTTTGGGTGTTATGTGGAGGAATCCGGAATGGATGTTTTTAGGGAATCGTATTTAAGGGCGAATATTATTGCGTGGCTTCCGATTGAGAGGAAGGAGAGCGTTTTATATATAGGAAAAGAGGATGTAGCTGCCGCGAAGTTTAGAGAAATGTCAGGGGATGTCGTTTGTGTTGCGCAGGCGGGGAAGATTCCGGTGGATGGCAAATTTGATTATATTATTTGCCTGGGGAATATTTCAAAAACGGATGCAGGAGTTTTTGCCGCTCATTTGAAGAGTTCAGGCAGGCTGGTGCTCGCGGTAGAGAATGCTTATGGGCTGAAGTATCTGGCCGGCGTAAAAGAAATCGGCTCAAAAGAATATTTTGGGGCGGTGGAAGCAGTGGAAGGATCTGTTGGATGGACAAAGGAAGAGATTGCCCGGAATTTGACCGATGCAGGGTTTTTGGGGCAAAGGTTTTATTATCCGTTTCCGGATTTTGAGATTGCTATGAGTATTTATTCGGATGAGTATTTACCGAAGGCAGGGGAACTGATCGATCAGATTGGGAATTTTGATGCAGAACGGCTGGTTTTATTTGATGAAGTCAGGGCGGCAGATGCTCTGGTTACAAGGCAAAAGTTTCCGGAGTTTTCCAGCTCGTATCTGATTGTGGCAGAAAAAGAAGTTTCCAGTCCGGTTTTGAATCAGTTTGGAGAAGATATTTTGTTTGTAAAGTTTTCAAATGACAGAGGGCTTTTGCGCAATATCCGTACGTATATTACCAGATCACAGGATGGAACACGACATTTGATCAAGGCGGCGGATACAAAGGCGGCAAATCCGCATCTTAAGGATCTGGAAAAGAAGGCAAAGCAGCTTTGCAATTTGTATGAAAACAGTCGGTTTTTGATCAATGCGTGTCGGCAAAGAGAAGACGGGATGGTATTTGAATTTCTTTGTGGGCAGACAATGGAGGAGATCCTGGATCGTATGTTAGCAGAAGGGGCATATGAGAGGGCAAGAGAGACTTTGCTTGAGATTCTGACGGAGATTGGAAACTGCAGCAGGCTGCAGGAGTTTCACATGTCAGAAGATTTTGAGAGGGTATTTGGAAATCCGGGGCTTAAGGAAGGGCTTCTGGCGGCTTCGGTGAGTGATATAGACATGATTTTGCCGAATATTCTGGTCGATGGGGACGGGAGATGGAATGTAATTGATTATGAGTGGTCGTTTCATTTCCCGGTTCCGGTGCATTTTATTATGTACCGCTGTATCCGGTATTATGCAGAGACTACAGAGGAGCGCAGACGGATGGACGCGGGAAGCCTGTATGAAAAAGTCGGAATTACAGAAGAGGAGCTGGCGGCATATGAGCATATGGAAGAGGCTTTTCAGGAGTATGTGCTGGACGGGCATATCCCAATGCGTCAGCTTTACAAGGAATATGGAATGCCGGCGTACCATATCAGCAGTATTTTAAATATAGTAGACGAGCAGGAGCGCAGGCGGGCGCTGCAGGTCTATTTTGACAGAGGAAATGGTTTTTCGGAAGAGGAGAGTGTATTTTATCACAGTAAGGCTTTGGACGGTACGTACAAGCTGGAAATTCCGGTAGGGGAAGATGTGAAACAGCTGCGGATTGATCCGGGCAGTCAGGCCTGTACAGTGGATATCGCGCAGCTTTGCTGGAAAGCAGGAGCAGGCGGTACTTTGGATTTTATCAGCAATGGGCACAGGCTCACAGCGGGGATGTATCTGTTTGATACGGAGGATCCAAATCTTTTAATTATGCAGGTTCCGGCAGGGAAGAAAACGTTGCTTTTGGATATGCGCATTGATTCTATGAGTCTTGCCGCCGCAGAATGGATTGCACCGAAAATTGATGCAAAGTACAGACTTAAGAAAATGTGGAAAAAATAGAGAGGTTTCTATGGGAATGTCTTCATCATTAAAAACCAAACGTATGATTATGTTCTGGGCAAAGCTGTTTATCGTGCTTTTGCAGACGTGGATTTACGGTTGGCTCTGGTTTCATTATTACAAGGATATGATGCCGGTAGAATACTGGAATCGCGGTAACTGGGTGATTATCGCTTTATATGGACTGTTTATTATTGTGTTTTCCAGAGCATTCGGGGCGCTTAAAGTCGGATACTTAAAGACGTGGGATATTATGTATTCTCAGGTGCTGACTATTTTCTGCGTCAACGGCGTAACCTATTTGCAGCTCTCTCTCATCAACGGTGACTGGAAGTTTCTTGAAAACAGTGAACCGATGTTTGGGCTTTGTCTGGTGGATTTTGTACTGGTATTGCTCTGGGCGCTTTTTATGCGTTGGATTTATGCTTTTATCTATCCTCCGCATGAAATGCTGCTGATATATGGGGATATCAGTCCAAATGCAATTATTCGAAAACTGGAATCCCGTAAGGATAAATATCATGTCAAGGAGAAGGTGGCGTTAAGCGCCGGGGCGGATACTATTTACGAGAGGATTTTACAATATGATGCGGTTTTAATTGGGGATATTATGGCAGAAGACCGGAACCGGTTCATTAAATTTTGTTTTGAAAAAAATATCCGCTGCTACACGATTCCGAAAATATCCGATATTATGATCCGCAATTCTGAAAGCATTGATTTATTTGACTCGCCGCTGCTGTTGTTCCGTAACAACGGCCTGACTTACCGGCAGATGTTTGTAAAACGTACGATGGATATTGTAATTTCACTGGCTGGGATAGTGCTTGCGTCCCCGGTGATGCTTTTAATCGCAATTTGTATCAAATTATATGACGGTGGTCCGGTATTTTACAAACAGAAACGTCAGACCAAAGACGGCAGAGAATTTGATATTCTGAAATTCAGAAGTATGATTGTAGATTCCGAAAGGCATGGGGCAAGGCTTGCAAAAGAACATGACGACAGGATTACACCAGTTGGCAGGGTAATACGCCGGCTGCACTTTGACGAGCTGCCGCAGCTTTTCAATATACTGGCAGGAGATATGGCATTTGTGGGGCCGCGGCCGGAGCGGACAGAAATTACAGAGCAGTATACGAAAAAAATTCCGGAGTTTCCGCTGCGTTTAAAGGTAAAAGCGGGACTGACCGGCTATGCACAGGTGTATGGACAGTACAATACGGTTCCCTACGATAAGCTGAAGCTGGATCTGACATATATTACCAATTATTCAGTCTGGCTGGATATTAAACTGATTATATTGACGGTGAAAATATTATCCCAAAAAGAGAAATCCGAAGGAGTAGATGATGCACAGAAAACGGCTCTTAAGGAGTGAGGTGTTTGGATGAAGGGGGCCGTCAGGGAGAATCCGGGGCAGAGTGTGGCGTGGGGTTTTCAGGTGTTTGAAAAGTGTGGTTTGTGTGCAGCGGGCAGTTGGTCAGAGTATTGTGTTTAGTTTTGGAGCAATCTAACCAGAAACCAGAAAACTGAAACTAAGAATAAATGAAATCCAAAACAGACTGCGTACAGCTCTGAACAGGCACCCCCTAAATGTTTTAGAGAACGTAGTCCGGCAGAGGGCAAGTCATAATCGCGCCATGGACGGCGCGTTTATGACGGTTGCGTCCGCATACAGCTACACAAAGCGGGATACTTTAGACCTTTTTAATCCCGGAACACAGCCCCGTCTGCACATCCTGCCCTCTGCCGGACGTATGCTTCATCGAAAATATGCTTTGTTGGAAAGGAAAGAGGATGGGTATGATTTCTGTTGTTATTCCGACCTATAATTGCAGACAATATATTGAAAAGGCAGTGAGATCTGCTTTGCTGCAGACGATACAGGAGGAGCTGGAGGTAATTGTGATTGACGATGCATCCACGGACGGCACAAAGGAAGCGATCGGGCAGATAGCGGCAGAAGCGGCAGAAATTCCGCACAGAAGCTTTGTTTATTATTGCAGCGAAGTGAATTTGGGGGTGGCGGAGGCGAGGAATACGGGGATTCGCATGGCTAAGGGAGAGCTTTTGGCATTTTTGGATGCAGATGACTGGTGGGATTTGGATAAATTGGAAAAACAGGCGGGGTTGCTTAGAAAAACGGGGGCGCAGCTTGTCTATAGCGGCAGGGAGCTTATGCAGTGTGACGGGCAGCCTTTGGGGAAAGTAATTGGGGTTCCTGAGACGACGACGTATCGGAATCTGCTGCGTACCAACTGTATTCCCTGTTCGTCGGTGTTAATGAGGACGGCGACAGCGAGAGAATTTTATATGTGCCATGATGAGCTGCATGAGGATTATATTCTCTGGCTGCGTATATTGCAAAAATACGGTCAGGCATACGGAATAGATGAGCCGCTGCTGAAATCCAGATTGTCTGCAGGCGGAAAGTCCAGAAACAAATTGAAATCTGCTAAAATGCATTACGGAGTATATAAGTATATGGGGATTGGGCCCTGGAAAGCAGCCTGGCTCTTTTTGTGTTATGCAGTGAATGGGGTGAAGAAATATCGATAAGTGGGTTAATATTGAAAAATAGTAGAAATGTGGTAAAATATGTGATATACTTTTTCGGGTTTATAGTTTGTATGGAGGAAGTGTAATGAAAAGATTTTGGAGTGATCTAAAAAAACACAATGGATATGCATTATATGCAGCCAAGGCAGAATTGAAGGCGGAAGTAGCCAGCTCCTATTTAAACTGGGTCTGGTGGGTGCTGGAGCCGTTATGTTTTATGATTATTTATTCAATTGTTTTTGGCTATATTTTTAATGCAAAAGAGAAAAATTTCTCGCTGTTTATTTTTATCGGTATTACGGCATGGGATTTCTTTAGCCGGAATCTACGCAACAGTGTCCGGATGGTAAAAAGAAATAAGCCGATTGTTTCGAAAGTTTATATGCCCAAATTTATACTGATTTTGTCGAAAATGTATGTGAATGGCTTTAAAATGGTAATTTCTTTTGGGATTATTGTGATTATGCTGGCCATTTACCGGGTGCCGGTTACCGTGAATATTGTGCTGGTTATTCCGCTGTTGGTTATTTTATGGATTCTGTCGTTTGGATTGATGTGCATATTGCTCCATTTTGGTGTTTTTATTGACGATTTATCCAATATTATCAATCTTCTTTTAAAGTTTGTTTTTTATATGACAGGTATTTTTTATAATATAGAAACGCGTATTGGCAAGAAAAGTCCGATGCTCGGAAGTCTGGTCGGCGAATGTAATCCAATGGCCTATCTTATCATTTCTTTTCGAAAGGTAATTTTATACGGAGAAAGGCCGAAGTTTATTTTGATTGCGGTATGGTTTGTGGTTTCGTGCCTCATATCCATATACGGCATCCAGTTGATATATAAAAATGAAAACAGTTATGTGAAGGTGATATAATGAGTGAGAAGACAAGTGCAATCAGCGTAAGGAACGTAAGCATCACATATAAATGGATCAAAGCATATTCTATTAAGAAAAACCTGCTGCGGCTGAAAAAAGCGAACAATCAGGTTGTGGAAGCTGTGAAAAACGTGTCATTTGAAGTTCCGGAAGGTTCAATTCTGGGCATTATTGGGAAAAATGGAAGCGGCAAGTCCACAATGTTAAAAGCAATAGCCGGTGTTTTTTCCGCAGATGAAGGAGAGATTGATCTGCATGGACATTCTGTTTCCCTGTTGTCAATCGGCGTAGGATTTCAGAAAGAGCTGACAGGACGTGAAAATATTCTGCTATCCGGCCTTCTGCTTGGTTTTGAAGAAAGTTATGTCAGAGAGAAGATGCAGGAGATTATAGATTTTGCAGAAATCGGGCATTTTATAGATATGCCGGTCAGGACATATTCAAGCGGTATGTATTCTAAACTGGCATTTTCTATTACGGCGATTCTTGAAACAGACATTATGCTGGTGGATGAGGTACTAAGCGTTGGAGACCGCAAATTTAAGAAAAAAAGTTTTAAGAAAATGGAAGAGCTTATCAGTGACAGTCACAGAACGGTGATTATCGTGTCCCACAGCGACGCTTCTCTGAGAAGCTTATGCCAGCAGGTTATGTGGATGCATGACGGTCAGATTAAAAAAATCGGGGAAACCAATGAAGTCCTGGATGAATACACGGAATTTATGAAGTAGAATGAAGATATCTATGCGGGAGGAATCTTTTTGAGGAGATTTTTAAAAAAGCTTGGGCAGGTAAGTATTTGGGATATCGGACATTTGTTTTTGTTTTTTCTTGCCCTTCTTCCTGCCGGGCTTCTGAGAAAAAAGCGTCCTCACATGTGGCTTATCTGCGAATACGGACAAGAGGCCAGAGACAATGGATACTGGTTTTACCGTTATGTCAGAGCAGAACATCCCGGACAGGATATCGTTTATGCGATTACGGCAAATGCTCCTGATGCGAAAAAGGTATCCGGACTTGGAGAAGCCGTTGGTTATGGAAGCTTCAGGCACTGGATATATTATCTGGCGGCAGAAGTGAATATCAGTTCGCATAAAGGCGGGAAACCAAATGCGGCGGTATGTTATCTGCTGGAGGTATACGGTGTTCTGAAAAACAGGCGCGTATTTTTACAGCATGGGATTACAAAGGATTTAGCCGAACTGTTTTTTTATTCCAATACAAAAATGCGTCTGTTTATTTGTGGTGCGAAGCCGGAATACGACTATGTCTGCGAAAAATTCGGATATCCGGAAGGATATGTAAAATATACGGGATTTGCCAGATTTGATCGGCTGCTTGAGGCGCATACTGTAAAAAATCAGGTTCTTCTGGCACCCACCTGGCGCCGCTGGCTGTATGAAGCGTCCAGCGATCCATACAATAATTCGAAAAAAGATCTAAATCAAAGCGAATATGTAAAGGCTTACCAGAGGCTTTTAAGAAGTTCTGAATTGGAACGGGTATTGGAAGAAAACGGATATGAGCTTGTGTTTTTTCCCCACCGTAATATGACGTCCGTATTTGAAAGCGGAATAGAAACCGGAAAATATATTCATATAGAAAACTGGAAGACAAGGGATCTGCAGGAGCTTTTAATGGAGTCCTCTTGCATGATTACGGATTATTCCAGTACGGCTATGGATTTTGCTTATATGGACAAGCCGCTGGTTTATTATCAGTTTGATCAGGAGAGGTTCAGGAACGAGCATTTTGAAGAAGGATATTTCCATTATGAAAGAGATGGATTTGGTCCGGTGGCAAAGACGGAAAAAGAGCTGCTAAGCCATTTGGAGCAGATATTAAAAGATCCCGTTTCGGCGGCGGAAGCATATCAGAAAAGAATAGAAGCGTTTTTTCCGTTAAGGGATATGAAAAATAGTGAAAGAATTTATCAGGCGGTAAAAGATATTTTATAAAGGCTGAACTGTGTTATATTTCACACCCACGCCAGTTTGTCATGCATATTTTATGCTGTCTGGCGTATAATGCAACCGCTTCGGCTCATGGGAAGTCGTTACTGTTCACGGCCTGGGAGACCGCTCGCAGTAACGGGAAGCCGCCTTTCGGCAGGGAGCCAAAGCAGGATGCTTGACAGGCAAAAATGTGGTTGTTATACTTGTTAATAACTGTAAATTCTGAAAAGGAAGGACAATTGAAGGCGTATTCAATAAAAGAGGTTCAGGCAGAAGCGTTAAAAATTTTGATCGATTTTGCGGCTTTCTGCGATGAGAAGCAGCTGAGATATTATCTGGCAGGTGGTACGCTGCTTGGTGCAGTCAGGCACCATGGATTTATCCCTTGGGATGACGATATTGACGTTTTAATGCCCAGGCCCGATTACGACAGATTTATTTCGCTGACACAGGGCAGGTTGTATAATAAATACTTCATATACCATGATGATATGTTTTCGAGTAATATGTGTCCATATATGAAGGTTGTCAATCCCGGATTTTCCGTATACGAAAAAGTATATAAAAAAGAACAGGCATTGTGGATTGACATTTTTCCGGTCGACGGAATGCCAGATACAACAGAGGCGCAGGAGAAGCATGCAAGGCGGATTGCCCGGTATTACTATTTGCTCTGGCAGTCAAAATCCGCAGAACAGGTTACAGGAAGCGGATTCAAAATGCTGATAAAGAAAATCTGTTTTTTTCCGCTGATTTTAATTGGAAGCAGAAGATTTGTGCATAAAATTACGGAAACAGCGAAAAGTTATAAGTATCAGGAATGTCAGATTGTTGGAAGCGCGGTAGGGAAATATGGCAGCAGAGAATGTATGCCCAAGGATGTATTTGAGCCGAGAATCCGCATGTCCTTTGAACAGCGGGAATTTTATGTATCTGCCGGTTACGAAACATATCTGACAAATTTATACGGAGATTATATGGAGATTCCCCAGACACATAAAAAACATTTAAGGCAGAAATAATCTGCCTGATATAAGGAGGAAGGGCAATATGAATATTGCGTTATTAACGGCGGGCGGAACAGGGACTCGCATGAACAATAATATTCCGAAGCAGTTTCTGAATATTGAGGATAAGCCGCTGATTGTATATACGATGGAGAAGTTTCAGAAGCATCCGGGTATTGATGCGATTGCAGTCGTATGCCTGGACGGATGGCTGGAGATATTAAAAGCTTATGCAAAGCAGTTTGGCATTACAAAATTAAGATGGACAGTTGTGGGCGGCGCAAACGGACAGGAATCTATCCATAATGGTCTGATGGCTGTTGCAGCAGAATGCACTGAGGATGATTTGATTTTAGTCCATGACGGAAACCGTGCGATGGTTTCTCAGGATATTATATCGGATTCGATCAGTACCTGCAGGGCAAAGGGTTCTGCCGTCGCGGCGATTCCCTGTACAGAGGCGATTTTCCGCTGTGAAGACGAGGAGAATCTGCAGTCGACCATTTCCATTCCAAGAGAATCTGTTGTGAGGACTCAGACGCCGCATACGTATCCGATTGGAAAACTGCTGTGGGCCCACAAAGAAGCTGAAAAACGCGGCATTAAAAATACGGCGGCGTCCTGTGTACTGATGCAGGCGCTGGGGGAAACCATTTATTTTTCGTCAGGTTCCGAGAAAAACATCAAAATTACAACAAACGATGATATGCAGATATTTAAAGCGTTGCTTCATGTGCAGGGTTAGGGCTTGTTTGAATTTTAAGATACGTTTGGAATGGAGGGTATATGCTGTTAGAGAATAACGAATATTTAAATCAGATTTTACAAATGATAGACCGGTCAGATGTGGATTGGAGGCAGTTGGACGGCAGGGCGGTTATGATTACGGGTGCAGCCGGGATGCTTGGATCTGGGATGACAGACGTGCTCATAGCATTGAATGAAAATTATGGATATCACATTGAAATTTATACGCTGGGCAGGACGGAGAGTAAACTGCGCAGCCGTTTTGGAAAGTATACGGACAGGCCGTATTTTCATATTCTGCCTTTTGATGTCAGTAAAGAATTAAAAATAGAAGGGAAAACAGATTATATTATTCATGCAGCGAGCAATGCAGATCCGGCAATGATGGCAAAGTATCCTGTAGATACGCTGCTGGCAAATGTAATCGGCATGAACCATGTGCTTGAGATGGCAAAATGCTGCGAGGCGAAGCGAGTGCTTTATGTTTCTTCCGGCGAGATGTATGGACAGCCCGACGATACGTTAGAGCATGGATTTTATGAAGGCTACTGCGGTTATGTGGATTATGCGAATCCACGTTCCTGCTATCCGTCCGGCAAGCGGTCGGCGGAAGTATTGTGCCAGAGTTATATTAGTCAGTATGGTTTGGATGCAGTCATCGTACGGCCGTGTCACTGCTACGGGCCGACCATGACGGCAACTGATAGCAGGGCGATGTCTCAGTTTTTCCGTAAGGTGTTAAGTGGGGAGGATATTGTGTTAAAAAGCGACGGGACATTGGAACGATCGCATTGTTATGTAGTAGATGCTCTGCAGGCGATGTATCTGGTTCTGCTGAAAGGTGGAAATGGAGAAGCATATAATATTGCAGAGCCGGGAGCTGTTGCAAGTATACGTGAAATTGCGGGGATGATTGCCGCAGAAAAAGAAAAGCAGGTGTTTTTTGATTTGCCGGACGAGACAGAGAAAATGGGCTTTTCAAAAGTAGTCCGTGCCGTTCTGGACGGAACAAAGCTGGTAAAACTGGGGTGGAAACCGATGTACGCTATTTCAGACGGAATACATTGTACGATGGAAATATTGGAGAAGATTTCATGAAATATTAATCTTTCCCGGCCATAATGATAAGAAAGCTGTCCATGCCATGCGGGACAGAAACTATTGTACAACGAAGATGTCAGAAGAAATTTAATAAGAGGGTTAGAAAATGAGCGTATTTGGAGTAGATGCATCAGAAGGAAGATTTTTTCAGTCATTATGGGCGAGGCTTTGGAAATATGCAGACCGTGTGGTTGCATATGCCTATAATTATTTTAAGTTTCAGACGAAGCCGATTGATAATCATAAAATTATGATGCTGACCTCGCGGGGCAGCTATAACTGCAATCCTAGGGCAGTTGCAGAAGAAATTTTCCGTCAGAAGCTGCCCTATAAAATTGTATGGGTGGTTCGAAAAGAAAATATTATGAATCATGAGAATTATCCGCCGAATGTAAAGCTGGTACAGAGAGGTTCCTATGATTTTTACAGGGAAGCGGCGACTTCAAAAGTCTGGATTGATAATTCTGTTACATTTACATATCTGTTTGCGCATAAGAGAAAGCAGCAGGTATTATTTGAAACGTGGCATGGATCATTTGGTTTAAAGAAATTTGACGAGACTGTAAACAACAATAAATATTGGGTAAAAAAAGCCTATCAGGAGGGTCGGATTACAGATTACTGCCTGACAAACTGCCGGTTTGAAGAGGAGCTGTTTCGTAATACATTCTGGAAAAATGCCGAGATGCTTCCCTACGGACATCCGAGAAACGATATACTGTTTCAGTTGGATTCAGAAGAAAGCCGGGTTCTGCAGGAATCCATCCGTAAAAAATACCATCTCGGCAAAGATATGCATATTCTTTTGTATGCGCCTACTTACCGGGAACAGTCGGGCACGGCTTTTGTGGAACTGGCATATGACGACATAGTAAAGGCGCTGGAAAAACGTTTTGGCGGCAAATGGATTATTATGGTGCGTTATCATTTTTTGGATCGTCTGTATTTGAATCTGGATAAATCAAATTCCAATATTGTCAATGTGACAAATTATCCGGATATTCAGGATCTGATGCTTGTAGCTGATATCGGTCTTACAGACTATTCCAGCTGGATTTATGATTATTTTTTTACAAAGAAGCCGGGATTATTATATGTGCCTGATATTGATTTGTATACAAAAAAGGATCGCGAGTTTTTATTTCCTATTGAATCTACGCCGTTTCCTATTGGTAAGACAAATCAGGAATTATGCGAAAGGATTCTGAATTTTGACGAGAAGCAGTATGAAAAGGATTATCAGGCTTTCTATGATAAAATGCAGTGCTACGAAGAAGGACATGCGTCGAAGCGTCTGGTAGAAAAGCTGAAAGAGATTATGAAGTAGAAAACAAGGTGTCTTTTAATGTGGTATTAATGTTATCCGGTCATAATGTAAAAATAGTTGTTTGTGTATCAATTTTATATAGAGATTAAAAATGGTCATAAATATGGCAGAGAGAAAAGGAGATTAAAATGACAACTGTTTATTTGTGTGTAGGACTGCAGAAAACCGGAACTTCAGCGCTGCAGAAATTTTTAAGAATGAATGAAGCAGAGTTAATGAAGCAGGGATATTGTTATCCTTTATTAAAGCTGGGAATTGATAAAAAGTATAATGACAGAAACGGCCATTTTTTAGTTTACAGGGCGATTGAATTTCAGGGAGAAGAAAGAAAGCAGCGCGAGCTGGAGGTGCAGACGGAGGCGTATAAACTGCTGGAGCTGCTTGCCAGGAAATATTCGTCTATTATTCTTTCAGATGAGCTGATCTGGCATCGTTCCAAAAAAATTAAAAACTTCTGGACAAAGGTAATGGATGATTTCAGACGGATAAACTGCGAAGTAAAAATTCTTGTTTATCTAAGAAGACAGGATCTGTTTATTCAGTCTCTGTGGAACCAGTCGGTAAAGGCCATGCCCAGAATTTCCAAAAGTTTTCAGGAATGTATGGATACAGATCACTTTAAATATTATCCTTTAAATTACTATGAGTATCTGCAGCAGATTACAAATGCAATTGGCAGGGAAAACTTAATACTGCGCGTATATGAGAGAGGACAGTTTGAAGGAGAGGGGCATACGCTCTTTTCTGACTTTTTCAAGAGCGTCCATTTAAAGCTTACCGAAGATTTTGTTGAAGAAGAAAATGAAAGAAATTTAGCTCTGGAAGGCAATTTCCTGGAAATAAGGCGCTGGATAAATATGATTCCGCAATATAAGGAAATGGAAGACTTTATGAGGGGAGCAGTATATCATGTCAGTGAGCAGATGGTTTTAGACGGAACTTTGAAAAAAACCAATATGTTTTCTTATGAAGAGCAGGTAGCATTTTTACAGAAATATATGGAGAGCAACCGGAAAACTGCAGTCGAATATCTGGGAAGGAAGGATGGGGTTCTGTTTTATGATCCGGTAGTAAAAACAGAACAATGGAAATTAGATCCGGAAAATATGTACCGTGATATTGTCATGGTGATGGGAAACGCGCTTTGCAATCAGGAGAAAAAAATAAATGAGCTGAAGGAAACGCTTAAAACAATAGACCGAAGTTTGATATTCCGGGGATATCGTTTCCTTCAGCGTAAATTAAAGAAGTAAATAAACTGTTTTGGGAGAGTACAGAGTAAAATAGTCCAGGATGTGTTGTCTGCCTGACATTTTAAACTGTATTTTCTTCATATATTGACAAGTAAGTAACAGTGAGACTGCAGGCTGAACTGTTACGATAAATAAACATAAATTAAAGAGGACTATGAAGTGAAAGAAATAAACAGATGGTTATGGGCGGTCTTTGGAATTATATTTTCTTTTTCTGCAGCAATGATTTTAATCGGGGGAAGTTTTTCTTCGAACAGCTTTTATGATCAGGGAGATATATGTGAGATTGTTGATATGGATCTGGAGATGGAAGGAACGAATCTGTTATATTTGAACAGATCGGATGCATTTTTTACTATCACAGAGGATACGGCAGTTAAGGGCTTTCATTTTTATGAAAATGAATGGAATTATCTGCTTTTTCAAATATCGGATTTGAGCGTTCCAAATTTACCTGTGTTAATAACCTATTTGAATACAGACTGGACGGTGACAGCAGAACAGAAGATTACCCTCAATAACGGATGGAATATTATTGAACCCGCAAAAAAAAATTTTATATCTGTGTGCATGGTATTTCAGGGCTGCACTGGAGAAAAGCTGCGGATCCGTTCAGCAATGGCGCGTACAATGCTCAGTAAATTTTCGCTGAAAAAATTTGCGGGTTTTACCGGAGTTTTCCTGCTGGTCTATTGCATAATATCTGTAATTGTTGTATATTATTCCCGGAAATGCCGGAAACATAAAAGAAGAAGCGGGCACTGGTGGATCGATTTTTATCTGAATATTCTGGAGCTGATATATTCCAGGCTGCAGCAGCTTCCTGTTATAGGGATGACGGAAAAAGACAGACAGCGCCTGCGGATACTGTGCATTCTGGCAGAAATTTTATGTTCTGCCGCTTTGATAAATGCAGACCGGATGAAATCCTGGTATTATATATCTATGGGATCTCAGATATTTTTTTTGCTGACGCTTAGCGTATTGATGGTGCGGCCGGTAAAGAAAAAAATACGATGGAACACAAAACTCTGTTATATCTGGGGATTGCTGTGCATTTCCATGTGTATCAGCGATTTTATTGTGGGAAAGGTTTTTACGTGTGTAGGATATGTTTTTTTATTTGTATTTGGCGTCTTTTTTTATTGCTGGATGCAGATGGAAAATCCGGATCAGCTGTTAAAGGAAACAGGGATTGCGCTGCAGATTTCTTTTGTTCTTATAGTTCTGTTCTGTGTTCTGTGCAGGCCCGCTACAGAGGGAATTCGTTATGCAGGCTGTTTTATCAATCCGAATCCTTTTGGCAGATATCTGATATCCGTATTTGTGGCCGTATTTACACAAATAGATTATCAGGTGCAAAAAGGCATAATTACCTGGAGACGGGCAGTCCTTTATGGCCTGGAGATTGATTTGCTGTTTTACCTTATCTGGAAATCACAATGTCGGGGCGCCATGCTGGGACTGGCGTTGTTGATTTTGTTTATGTTTATCCGCCTGGTGAAAATGCGTGTGTCCGCAACGGTTATTCATGAATATTTGCGGATTCTGGCAATATCCTCAGTCTGTATATTTCCTGTAAAATATATAACGGACTGGCTGTTATATCATATACCGTATTTTCTGGGCATACAGGTGCATTGGAAAAAAGATGCATTGTATGCGTTGGATAATCATCTGTTTTGCAATCCGTTTGCAGAACAGGTGTACGCGTCTGCTTCCAGGATTATTGAAACTTTAAACAGAAGGTCGCTGGATTCTATGAGTAGTGGCCGCGTTACTTACTGGAAAGCGTATCTGCGCAATATGAATTTGTGGGGACATGAATTCCGATGTCAGGTGAACGGCGGAAGCCATTCTGCACATAATATGTTTTTGGATACCGCATATCGCTATGGCGTAGTGGCAGCAGGGATTTATATTGTATTCTGGGGAGCCTTCCTGAAAGAAGTATGGCGGAAGCTGAGCTGTAAAAATTCATATGCTTTTATGGCGGCTGGCTGTGTGATCAGTTATGTGGGCATGGCACTGGTGGATACACTGGAGCAGCCGTGGGTATATCTTGCATGGACTCTGGCCTATATGAGCGCGGGATATTATCTGTTTCAGACAGATACGGTAAAGGAGAATGACAGGTTATATGAAGAAAAGATTTTCCATCAGTAGATTTACAGCGGCAGGGCTGTGCGTATGCCTGGCTTATGTGTTGGCGTGCTGTATTATGACAGGCGGATACAATAGGAAACAGCTCCTGCAGTCGGGAAAGGTTTTCAGCTTTTCTGAGCGTATGCTGTCGCAGAAGGGGGATGGCTTACATTATGATAAAACACGGCGGTGTATGCAGATTACGAAGGGTGAGGCAATCATTCAACTGAATGAGATGAATGCTGCAAAAGTCTGGAATTATTTATTTGTAGAGCTTGGAACATGCTCTGATGATTTCATTCAGGTTCGGGTAGACTGTTATAATAAAGAAGGAGCTGTATCTGGTACAGTTTGGGCGCAGCTTCAGGCTGGAGACAATTATATTACATTAAACGGCAGCCAGGCAGTTAAAGCGATTGCGGTTCGCCTGCAGAATGCAGAAGGCGTGGAATTTTCTCTGAAAAAAATACAGCTCCGTATGAAGCTGCCGGTTTCCATGAAAAAAATCGCATGGATTACTTTTCTGCTTTCATTTTTGTTCTGCTGGGGTACGTTCTGGCTGGCACATTCTACAGGAGCGAAATTTGTTTGGAATTCTTTTGACAGATATCTGTTGCAAAGTGTGAAGGACGTATGTGAATATATTTATAGGGAACTGGGAAATCATCTGTATCTGAATGTGAGAGAAGAGGACAGGGAGAAGGTGCGGATTTTTCTATTTGCTCTGTTGTTTTTTCTGCAGTGCGCTGCTTTGAACAGCAAGATTTTTGCAAAGGCAGAATATTATAGGTATTTTGTACTTGTATTTTGTATAATTCTGTTTTTGATAGCATTGCTTCTTATAGAGGAAAGAGAAACAGATAAAAAAAGGGATAGGGAAAGAAGCTGGATATGGACAGTGTTTTGGCTTGGGACATGCATATCAGATATACTGGTTGGTAAATACTATATATATCCTGGATGGATAATGCTGACTGTTGTTGAATTTTTCCTTTACTGGCACCAGCAGATGAAATATCCCGACTGTCTTTTGAGAAATATGATGTCCGGACTTCGTTTATCTTTTTTTCCGGTATTTGTCTGGTGTTTTATATTTCAGCAGAGTATGATATTCTATGCTGTTCTCATGTTTCTGGTATTTGGATTCCATTTTATCCGGGGAAAAAAATGGCAGGACGGGGCCGGACTGCTGCTGTCCGCATATCTAATATACGCAGGTGCGGTACGGAGTCTGGCAGGGGATTCTTTTGTTATAACACAGAGCCTGTATGATCAGCGTGTAATCTGGTCAGAATTTTTAAGAAAATTGAATTGTGGCGGACATCCGGAAAGAGTGCTTAATCTCTGGGGACAGGAATGGTATCCGGGCAATGGGATTCTGGAAATTGCATACCGGTATGGAATATTTACAGGAGTTTTGTATATAGGACTGGTTTGTCAGAGTGGAAAGATGGTGATGGCGCGGTGTAAGCAAGTACGGAAGAATAATGAAATCTGCTTTTTTTTCATAAGTGTGTCGGCTGTTTTTTTGATCGCAAATCTGTTTTTTAATCTGGAAGAGCCGTTTCTTTCTCCAGTATGGACACTGTTTTACCTGCTTCTTGGAATGGGGACGGAAAAGCAGACATTTTCTGATTGATGGAGTGAAATATATGAAACAATTATTTGAAGACAAAAAACTGTGGATACGGCGTGTGTTTTTGATGTGCTATGATGTCTGTGCTGTATTTGCGGCCAGTATGCTGGCGCTGATTGCGCGGTTTGATTTTGATTTTGGAGAAGTTCCGCTTTACTTTCTGGAAAATGCATGGAAGTCGCTTCCGGCAGTGGCAGTGACTACATTGCTGATTTTCTGGATTTTCCGGCTCTACAGCAGTCTTTGGAGTTATGCAGGCGCGGTGGAGATGATGTATCTGGTATCGGCCTGTGTGGTGGAAGCCTTTTTGAATATGATACTGATTTTATTGTCTCATCCGGAAACAGGTTATCCGGTGCCGCGGAGTTATTATGCGTTTTTTGGAATTTTTCTGTTCGGTCTGATACTGGCCTGCCGTTACAGCTATCGTGTATTCCGGGCGCTGTGCAATATGATGCGGGATGCCAGAAATGCGCGCAACGTGCTTGTGGTGGGAGCAGGGAACGCAGGCAACGCCCTGATTAAGGAAATTAAAAACAGCAGTTATTTAAAGAAAAAAGTGGTTGGCGTCATTGATGACAATAAAGAGAAGGCGGGCGGCTATATCCACGGGGTAAAAATTGTCGGCAGCAGAGAGGACATTGTGGAACAGTGTATGCTGCGGCATGTACACGAGATCATCGTGGCAATGCCCTCAGCATCGCCGCAGCAGATGAAACAGATTCTGGATATCTGCAAGCAGACCAGATGCGAACTGAAGCGTGTACCGGGTATCTATCAATTGGTCAACGGGGACGTCAGCATCAGCAGTTTAAAAGAGGTTGATGTCAACGATCTGCTGGGCAGGGAGCCAGTGGAAGTAGACCTGGATTCTATTATGGGATATGTATCAGATAAGGTGATTATGGTCACCGGAGGAGGAGGCTCTATCGGAAGCGAGCTGTGCCGCCAGATTGCCGGGCACAATCCCAAAATGCTTGTGATTGTGGATATTTACGAAAATTCCACATATGATATACAAAATGAACTGAAGGTACAATTTCCGGAGTTAAAACTGGTTGTTCTGATTGCATCTGTACGCAACAGCAATCGGATGAATTATATTTTTGAAACCTATCAACCGGACATTATCTATCATGCGGCTGCGCACAAGCATGTGCCGCTGATGGAGGACAGTCCGAATGAAGCGATTAAGAACAATGTTCTGGGTACTTTAAAGCTGGTAAAGGCGGCGGATTTTTACCAGGTAAAGCGGTTTGTTATGATTTCCACCGACAAAGCGGTCAATCCTACAAATATTATGGGAGCATCCAAACGGATTTGTGAGATGATTATCCAGACATACAATAAGCGCTCGAAGACAGAATATGTGGCAGTGCGGTTTGGAAATGTACTGGGCAGCAATGGGAGCGTGATTCCGCTGTTTAAAAAGCAGATTGAGCGCGGCGGCCCGGTTACGGTGACGCATCCGGATATTATCCGTTATTTTATGACAATTCCGGAGGCCGTGTCTTTGGTGCTGCAGGCAGGCGCATATGCGAAGGGCGGAGAGATTTTTGTCCTGGAGATGGGCGAACCTGTAAAAATTGTAGATTTGGCCAGAAACCTGATTCTGCTTTCAGGGCATAAGCCGGGAGAGGATATCCAGATTGAGTTTACAGGGCTTCGCCCTGGAGAAAAGCTGTTTGAAGAAATGCTGATGGATGAGGAAGGGCTGCAGGATACGGCAAACCGCAGAATCCATATTGGCAAGCCGATTGAGATAGATGAAGAGCAGTTTTTGCAGCAGCTTAAGGAGCTGAGCGAATATGTGGTGACAGAGCCGGAGGATATCAGGAAATGGGTGAAGCGCATTGTGCCGACGTATCATCCTGCGGATACTGCTTCCGGAAATTAGAGCGTGTTTGAAAATGATCCGGGCTATTCCGGGAGGAAATGGAACAGGGGGTATGAAACAGTGAATAAAACCAGAAAAGTGAGAAAGCATCGGATTACAGCCAGACAAAGAAGATATCTGAAAGTAAAACGGGGATTGGATTTTGGCATGAGCCTTGGGGCCTGCGCTGTATTGTCTCCTGTGCTTTTGGGGCTTAGCGCAGCAATTAAGTTAGACAGTAAGGGCCCGGTATTATTTAAGCAGAAACGTGTGGGCATTCACAAATCATATTTTCCGATTTACAAATTCCGTACCATGCGGGTGGATACCCCTAAGGATATTCCAACGCATTTGCTGGAAAATCCGGATCAGTATATTACCAGGATGGGGCATTTCCTGCGCAAATCGTCGTTGGATGAATTGCCGCAGCTGTTTAATATATTGAAAGGCGATATGAGCTTTGTCGGACCGCGACCGGCACTGTGGAACCAGGACGATCTGGTGGCAGAACGGGAAAAATACGGTGCAAATGATGTGCCGCCTGGACTGACCGGCTGGGCACAGATCAACGGAAGGGACGAGCTGGAAATTCCGGTCAAGGCAAGACTGGACGGACAGTATGTAAGACGGATGAGCTTCTGGTTTGATGTACGGTGCTTCCTTGGTACGTTCCATGCGGTAGCGAATGCCGAAGGGGTTGTTGAAGGCGGTACCGGGCGTCTTGGGAAACGCAGGAAAGGACGCAGAAAATCATAATATTGGGATGGTATATGAAAAGAGTATTAATTACAGGACAACACAGCTATATAGGAACTTCATTTGAAAGATATATTCATAAATACTGTCCGCGCTGGCAGGTGGATTCGATCAGTGTGCATGGGGACGAATGGAAGCAGACGGATTTTAGCAGCTATGATGCGGTGCTGCATGCAGCAGGAAAAGCGCATGCAGATACAGGAAATGTGTCGGATGAAGTAAAACGTGAATATTACAGGGTAAACCGTGATCTGGCCAGAGAAGTGGCAGAAGTGGCAAAGGCTGCCGGAGTACGTCAGTTTATTTATCCGGGAAGTATGATTATTTACGGGGAAAGCGCTCCCTTTGGAAAGCAGAAAGTGATTACGGCAGATACAAAACCAAATCCGGCCAATTTTTACGGTGACAGCAAGTGGCAGGCAGATATTGCTGTGCGCGGGCTGGAAAGTGAAACGTTTCATGTGGCGGTGCTGCGGCTTCCTATGGTATACGGGCCGGGCAGTAAAGGAAATTATCCGCTGCTGGCTAAAATGGCGCGATGGCTTCCCGTATTTCCTGCGGTACAAAACAGCAGAAGCATGATATATATCGAAAATCTGTGTGAGTTTATCCGTGAAATTATAGAATATGGTGATAGCGGTGTTTTTTATCCGCAGAATAAAGAGTATGTATCGACAGCAGATCTGGTAAAAGCGATTGCGCATGCATCCGGAAAAAGGATTGCACTGCTTTCGGTTTTGAATCCGTTTGTAAATGCGGCGAGCGGGATGCCAGGGAAAATCGGTCAGTTAGCCGGTAAGGCGTTTGGGAGTTTTACATATGAGAAATCACTGAGCGAATACAGAGGAAACCGCTATCAGAGGTATGGATTAGAACAGTCGATTCGCAGGACGGAGAGATTGCAAAACTTTTCCGGAACTGCTGCTGTGCCGTTTTGTGAGACTATAGAAAAGAGTACAGATAATATCGGAAAATCGTGCAGCGGTCAGAAAGCGCTTGTGACTGCGTCCGTAGCATCTATGATTGACTTATTCAATATGGATAATATTCATATTTTGCAGGAGCTGGGATATGAAGTGCATGTGGCAAGTAATTTTGAGTTTGGCAGTATCACAAGTCAGGAGCGGGTCGATGCGTTTCGGAGAGAATTGGAACAGGCAGGGATAGAAGCATATCATATTCCGATTCCGAGAAGTATTGGGGATGTGGGCAATATTATCCGCTCATATTGTCAGATGAAACGGCTTTGCATGGAGCAGCAATATGATATTGTGCATACGCAGTCGCCGATTGGAGGCGTTGTAGCAAGGCTGGCGGCGAAGAAACGGAGAAAATCGGGGACGAAGATACTCTATACGGCGCATGGATTCCATTTTTATAAAGGTGCGCCAAAGACAAACTGGCTTTTGTTTTATCCGATTGAGAAATATTTATCCCGTTATACGGATATTTTAATTACGATCAATAGGGAAGATTATAAACGTGCGAAGAAATTTCATGCCGGAAAGGTCTGTTATGTGCCGGGGATTGGTGTTGATACCGGAATGTTTGCCCAAAATACAGCCGATGCGGACAAGCTGCGCAGGGAATTTGGCTTAATGGCAGATGATTTTGTAGTAGTAAGTGTAGGGCAGCTTTCTAAAAGAAAGAATCAGGAAACCATGATACGCGCAATGGCGCAGATAAAGGACAAAAGCATTAAGTATCTGGCAGTCGGGCTTGGAGAGTGTGAAGAGAAAGATAAAAAGCTGATACAAAAGCTTGGCCTAAAAGGACAGGTGATTTTGACCGGTTATCGCGAAGATGTAAATGTGTTTCTGCAGATGGCAGACTGTTTTGCGTTTCCGTCTGTGCAGGAAGGGCTTCCAGTATCTTTGATGGAAGCTATGGCGGCGGGGCTGCCTGTGGTATGCAGCCGAATCCGCGGAAATATAGATTTGGTTACGGATGACGTGGAAGGACTTTTGGCAGAGCCAATGGATGCGGAAGGGTATGCCGGAGCAGTTTTGAAATTAAAGCAGAATCCTGATTTGGCAAAGAAGTACCGGAAGAACGCATACAAGAAGATAGAAAGATTTGATGTAAAACAGGTGCATAAAAAGATGCGGAAAATTTATTGGTTTTGTATGAAGGATTAAGATTGCATTAGATGCAGGTGCGCTATGATTTTTCCCACTAAGCGAGCCGCACATCTGCCAGTACACTAGCGCATCTGAAACTGGCTGATTATGGAATCAAAAACAGCGGCAGATTTTACCTGATGGGAAAGAGGGACAATATGTTTGTTTCCAAAGATATTACCGATTGTACCGAAGAAATTTACAGACAGTTATACAAACCGTTAGAATTGTTATAGGAAAGATATGTGTATACAGAAGATAGAAGACCCGATGCTGCAAAGTTAATTCTTAACAGTTCCTTAGAATAATACAAAAGGAGAAACGAAAATGCCAGAAATATCCGTGGTGATGTCCGTATATAATCTCGCCGGAGGACAGATATTAAAAAAATCAGTTTATTCCATCCTGAATCAGGATTTTGAAGATTTTGAGCTGTTGATCTGTGACGACGGCTCTACAGACGGCACCTTCGAATTGTTAAAGGGGATGGCGCGAAAAGATTCCCGTATCCGCCTGTTTCGAAACAAAATGAATCGCAAAGCAGGTTACGCCAGGAACCGCTGTATCAAATCTGCAAAAGGGAAATTTATTGCAATCATGGATGCGGATGATATTTCTGCCAAAAGCCGTCTGCGTATGCAGTACAGTTATCTGACAAAACATCCGGATATTGATTTTGTGGGTTGCAGGGGAGAATTTTTTGTAAACCGGATTGGCGACGACGGGGAAATATACTGGTATTGTAAACGGCCGCAGCCGGAGGATTTTCTTTTTTCTCTGCCTTTTGTGCATGCTTCTATTATGTTTCGCAGAGAGGCGCTTAAGAAGGTGCATGGCTATGATACTTCCAGATGGGTGACAAGAGCGGAAGATTATGATATTCTGCTCCGGCTGTATGAAGAGGGCTGCTACGGGGCGAATCTGCCGGAGGTTCTCTATTATATACGCAGGGACGCCAATCAGTATAAGCGCCGGAAATACCGCTACCGCATCAATGAAGCCCATATCAAATGGCGTGCGTTTTATCGGCTGGGTCTGTTCCCAAAGGGCATGTTTTTTGCCGCAAAGCCTATGATTGTAGGGCTGATTCCGATGCGTCTGCTTTCCGTAGTCCAGAAAAAGTATTACGCAGGAAAAAGGTAGGTTGAGATGACAGGTATTATTATATTAAATTACCAGACCTGGGATATGAGCTTAAGATGTATGAAAAGTGCGGCAAAATGTTTAAAAGGAGAGCCTTATACCATTTATCTGGTGGATAACGCATCGACGGAACCAATGCCAGAGGTGGTAAAGCAGTATATCCGCGCACATGGGGTAACTTTTTTACAAAGCACGGTAAACGGCGGTTATGCAAGGGGCAACAATATCGGGATCAGACAGGCGCTTGAGGATGGCTGCGAGTATCTTCTGATTACCAACAACGATATTCTGTTCGGTAAGGATGCCGTACAGAATATGGCAGCGTATTTAAAGCTGCATCCGGATACCGGCATTGTGGGGCCGAAGGTACTGACAAAAACCGGAAAGGTGCATTACAGCTGCTGTTCTAAGAAGACAGAAATGAAAGATATATTCCAGATTTTTACCGCTGCCAAGCTTATTTTTCGCAGGCAGTGGAAACAATATTACTGTCTGGATCAGGATCCGGACAAAGGACGTGATGTTTATTATGTATCCGGCTGCTGCTTTATGATGTCTGCGGCATGTGCAGGGGAGATTACACCGCTGGATGAGCATACAGTTCTTTATGACGAGGAGCTGATTATCGGAATTCGCATGGAGGAATCTGGCTTGAAGACACATTACTGCCCGGATGCAAGGGTGCAGCACAGGCATGGACATACGACAGAGAAGGCAAAGCCGTTTATGTTCCAATGCATCTGCCAGAGCGAGATGTATTACTGCAGTAACTACCTGCATGCCAAGAAATGGCAGCTTTTCCTGTTATACGCGTATCGGTGCGCGCTTTATTGGATTCGGAGCCTGCGGGACGCAAAAATGAGGGAATATTGGAGCACATTTCGCAGGGAGACGCGCAAAAGCTATCAAAATTCTTGTTATTCTACTTTGAAGATGTTATAATGTCTGGGATTATAAGTGAAAGAGGTACGCCAGTGATAGCAATAATTAAACGAAATAAAGAAATGATCTGGGATTTGGCTTTCAATGACTTCTCTACCAAATACGCTGGATCTGCATTCGGCATATTCTGGGCATTTGTCCAGCCGGTGATTACAATTCTGATGTACTGGTGCGTTTTTCAATTCGGTTTAAAATCTACGCCGCCTGTCGAAAACGTATCTTATATTTTCTGGTTTGCCACCGGTATGGTGCCATGGTTTTTTTTCTCCGACGGGCTGAACGCGGTGACAAACTGTCTGATTGAATACGGCTATCTGGTTAAAAAAGTGGTATTTGATATAGAATTGCTTCCGGTGATCAAAATATTGTCCGCCCTGTTTATCCATCTGGTGTTTATAGGCTTGTTGTTTTTGATTGCGTTAATAAACAGGGAACCGATGTCGGTATACGTGATACAGGTACTGTATTATCTGGTGTGTGCGATATTACTGCTTTATGCGCTGGGAGTAATGACTTCTGCGATCATATTGTTTTTTCGGGATTTGGGACAAATAGTCAATATTGTGCTTCAGATTGGGCTGTGGGCGACGCCGATTATCTGGCCTTATACGATAATTCCCCCCAAATATCAGTGGGTTGTCAAACTGAATCCGGTTTTTTATATTACGGAAGGGTACAGAGACAGCTTTATCAGTCATCAGTGGTTTTTTGAGCAGCCGTTGCTAACAGCTTATTTTTGGGTATTTACCCTGGGGATGCTGTGGATCGGCAGTACAGTATTTAAAAAGATGCGTCCTCATTTTGCCGATGTACTGTAAAGAAATAGTAACAGTTCAGACCATCTGATCTGTTACAAGAAGTTCCCTAAGGAAAGGGCGGTTTTCATGGAAAATAATGCGATTATAATAGAAAATCTGACAAAATGTTACCGTTTGTATGAAAATCCATTTGATCGGGTAAAAGAAACATTCCGTATTTTCAAAAATACATACAGTACGGAAAAATGCGTGTTAAACCGGATCAGTCTTACTGTCAAGAAGGGAGAGGTGCTGGGAATTGTCGGTACAAATGGCGCGGGCAAGTCAACGCTTTTAAAGATAATTACTGGAGTGTTGACACCGACGTCAGGAACGCTTACCATACATGGCAAAATCGCCGCCCTGCTTGAGCTTGGTACCGGATTCAATCCGGAATTTACAGGTATCAAGAATATTTTCCTCAACGGCACAATGATGGGTTTTACCCGCGCAGAAATGGAGGAGAAGCTGCAGGGAATAATAGATTTTGCGGATATCGGAGATTTTATTTACCAGCCTGTCAAAACCTATTCTTCGGGTATGTTTGCCAGGCTGGCTTTTGCGGTTGCCATTAATGTAGAGCCGGAGATTCTGATTGTAGACGAGGCGTTAAGTGTCGGTGATATGCGTTTTCAGATGAAGTGTATGGACAAAATGAAGTCCATGATGGACAGCGGAGTAACCGTTCTGTTTGTATCGCATGATATTAATGCAATCCGCAGACTCTGTACAAAAGGCCTGTGGCTCAAGGACGGTACAGTACAGGCTTACGGGGATACAAACCGGATTTGCGATCAGTATCTGGATTATCTGAAATTGTGCGATCTGCAGGGGGCAGGGGCTGCCGAAGCCCCACAAGAGCAGGCACAGGACGCTGGGTATGATTTCGAAGAGCTGTCCGAATTTAAGGCTGGTTCGAAGGAGTCTGTGGCCGAGGTGGCAGGAGTCCGTATGGTTGGCGCAGACGGAAAGGTCAAAGAGGAATTTGACCTGTTTGAGGATATGACCGTAGAAGTTTATTACGACGTATACGATGAAAACGTAGCATATCCAGTGCTTGGGGTTGCGTTAAAGCGGTTGGATGAAGCATACATCTGCGGGGTCAATACGCTGCTGGATGATAAAAAGATTCCGTGGCGTTTTGGACGGAACTGCTATAAGCTGAGCTATCCGGACGGTATCCGTGTTTTGGGTGGAAAGTATTATTTTGACGTGGCTATTTTTGATAAAACAGCTACGGTCCCCATTCAATACCGGGCTAAAATAAAAGAGTTTACGGTTACCGCGGATTATATAGGCGAGGGTGTCTGCATTATCCCGCATGAATGGAGGAAATAATGGGAAAGTATGATTTTGATTTGGAACTGTATGAAGATAATCCGCTGGCCTGGATTGCAGACAGGGTGGCTGTATCGTCAAGGGTGCTGGAATTTGGCTCTGCAGACGGCAGGCTGACCAGATATTTAAAGGAAAACAAAAACTGTCTGGTGGATATTGTAGAAATTGATGAGGAGTCCGGCAAAAAGGCTGCTTTGTACGCAAACCGCGCTTTTGTCGGAAGTGGCGAGGGGGACATTGAGAAATACTGCTGGCTTTTGGATGGAGAAAAATATGATTTTATTATTTTTGCAGATGTTTTAGAGCATTTGCTGCATCCGTGGGAAGTGGTGAAAAAATGCAAAAAGGCACTGGTCCCACAGGGGCAAATTTTGGCATCCGTTCCAAATATAGCGCACAATTCTATTATTATTGATTTGATCAATGATCGTTTTACCTATCATCCTACCGGGCTTTTGGACAATACGCATCTACGGTTTTTTACCAGAGAGTCGTTTACGAAAATGGTGCAGAGCGAAGGGTTTACCGTGGTAGAGGAAGCGTCTGCCCTCATCCGGGTGGGAGAATGTGAAATCCAGAATACGTATGCGGACGTACCCAAAGAGGTGTTTAAGTTTCTGGTGGCCCGTCCAGAGGGTAATATCTATCAGTATATGTTTGCGCTGAAACCAAGTGCGGAGTATCTGAAGGGAGAATGTGATCGTATTGTGTCACTGGACGCGGCATCTTATTATCACGCAGAGCTTTTGTTTGAGCACGACGGAGTATTTGATTACAGAAAAAGCATTACCCACCAGATAAATCCGTATCCCGGAGAGCTGAATCTGGAATTTGACGTACAAAAGGGAGGCAGAAGGGCAATCTTTTTTCCTATAAACTGCAACTGTGTACTGCAATTGAAAAGTTTTACGGCAGATGGCAGTCCGGTCAATGCCGGGCATAACGGAACAGTGATTGGAGAAAGCATTTATTTTGTAAACGAAAAGCCCAGGTTTTGGTTTAATTTGCAGGAAGGCGCCCATAAGCTTAGGGTGGATATCAGAGTGCTTAAATATGATTTTGAAGATGAAACATACACAGAGCTTATGAATACTCTTTTGTATGAGCAGCAGCATATCCGGCAGGTCTGCGAGGATTATGAGGCTGTGCTGCGAGAACGGGAGCAACAGGTCCAGATCAGGCCAGGGCCTGTTTACCGGCTGGCCAGAAAGCTGTACAGAGGTCTGAAAAAAAAAATAAAGCAGGCACCGATGCCCGATAAAATGAAGCATAAGGTTGACATATACGGACAAAAGGGACTTTATCCCAGAGCAGAGGGGGAGATTTTGCCGGTGACGGCCGTGATACCAAATTATAATTATGCCAGGTATTTAAATGAGCGGATTGATTCGATTCTGTTTCAGACATATCCGGTATCGGAAATCATTATTCTGGATGATTGTTCCTCCGACAGCAGTATAGAGCTGATTCAAAAGCGTATCCGGGAGAACGACACAGGTATTCCGATCTCGCTCATTCAAAATGAGACGAATTCTGGAAGCGTATTTGCACAGTGGCAGAAAGCGTTTTCTGTTTCCAAAAGCGAATTTGTCTGGATTGCAGAAGCGGATGACAGCTGTGATCCCAGATTTCTGCAGACGGTGATGCAGGGTTTTTTGACGGAGGGCGTGATTATTTCATACTGTGAGTCGCTTACTATGGATGAGGACAATGTGCTGTTAATGGGGGACTTGCGACCATGGATTGATATATTTGAAAGTGGGAAATGGAATCAGGATTATATCAAAGACGGCAGGGACGAGGTTGCAGAAACTATGTGTATCAATAATACGATAGCCAATGTTTCGAGTGCAGTTATCCGAAATGGCGATTACTATGGGATTTTGGAAAAGGCCAAGGAATACAGGCTGGCAGGTGACTGGTATACGTATATGAATCTTTTAATGTGCGGAAAAATTGCATATTTTAAGGATTCCTTCAACTATCACAGGATGCAGACGCAGGGGCTTACACTGTCAACTGCTCCGAAAAAGGAATTTGAAGAAATTGTATGCCTGCAGGATTTTGCATTGAAAAATTTTAACGTACCGAAGGAGGTGCGTGTAAAAGTACTGGAAAGAAGAGAAAGGGAGCGGATTCGATTTGGATTGTAATGATATCAGATTGTCGGTAATTGTCCCGGTTTATAATACATCTGCATATTTGAGGAGATGTCTGGATTCTGTGCTGGATTCTTTTGGCATGTTAAAGGAGAATGCAGAGGTGTTGCTCATCAATGATGGTTCTACCGATAATTCCGGGGACATTATTGCAGAATACTGTGAGAAATATCCACAGTATTTTAAACGGTTTGACAAACCCAACGGCGGTCTTTCAGACGTCAAGAATTACGGATTAAAACGGGCGTGCGGAGAGTTTATCATTTTTCTGGATTCCGATGACTATATCGAACGGGATATGTATCTGGATATGCTTGATACTGCAAAGCGGGAGCAGGCGGATGTCGTAGTCTGCGACATTAAGCTTGTCTATGACGACCCGTCCCGGAATGTAGTCTGGCCCTGCGCGGTCAAAATACGAAAAGGGAATTTTGCACAGGTAATTGATATGTCTATGATGCCGGCCTCCTGGAACAAAATTGTAAAAAGAAAACTGTATGAAGGATTAAGTTTTCCGGTCGGTAAAAATAACGAGGATGTGGCCGTAACTCCGATAGTTCTGGGCAGGGCGAACAGGATATCTGTCATTGACAGGCCTTACTACAACTATTACCAGAGGAGCGGTTCTATTCAGAACAGTTCGTTTAATGAATCCAGGTTTGTCATCCTGGAGACGGCAAAGCTTTGTATGGAGCGGATGAAAGAACTTGACCCAAAGAAACAGGAGCAGATTAAAGGCTCTGTATATCTGCATCAGGTAATAGCGCTGCCGTTTTATCCGATACGTATGGAACCATTTCAAAAGCGCTATGATCTGCTTGTCAAATATATGAACCAGGTAGAGGAGCTGTTTCCGGATCTCTGGGATAATTTTGAAATTCGGGAGCTTATGACCTGGGGCAGTCCTTTTGTTCAGATATATCGCAGAATATCCGCATTACTTTTGAGGCGCAGGCATTATCTGCTGACAAGTATATTCTGGTCGTTTGTGAATGTAGTATTTGATTTGTTGGGTCATTACAGAAAAAGGTGAGGATAGCATGCAGACAGAATTGAAAGCCAGAGATCCGTTTATAGATGTGGTAAAAGGGATTGGTATTTTGTCCATTGTAATCGGACATGCCAGCTGGGATATAAACGCAGGAGGATTTACTCTCCATGCAGGTCCGTTCGTGTATCTGTATCATCTGGCGGTTTTCTTTTTTTGTTCCGGATATTTATATAAGGATAATGTAGTAGATTATTGGGAATTTGCTGCCAGAAAGCTTAAAGGGCTGTACGGGCCGTTTCTGGTATACAGCATATTATATTTAGTCTGCAGAAACCTGTTTATTTATTTGGGAATTCTGCAGGCTACCTGTTATTCGCCAGGGGAATGGATAATTATGCTCACCAACACGATTGCATTTCAGAGTGTGGGTGAATTTTTGTCGGCGTTCTGGTTTTTGCCAGTGCTCTTTTTTTCGCTTTGTCTCTATACGGCGGTGATGTATTTAACGCGCGGTATCCAAAGAAAGGTCTGGCGGGAGGGGATACGCATCCTGTGTTTTGCAGTGGCAGGGGTTGTGGGATTGTATACGACAGAGCATCAGTATGGCATGCTGTTCAATCTGCAGATTTCCTACCTGATGATTCCGGTGATTGCCCTGGGACATTATTTTGCTGTCTGCAGGGAGAGGCTGAAATGGATTGTAAATCCGGCAGGCCTTGTTGTAAGTTTTCTGACGCTGGTATGGGTTGTGGAGTTGGATATTGGGATAATTGAGCTGATTCGTTATCAGATCATCAACCATTATGTATTTTATCCGGTGACGATCTGCGGGATCTGGTTCTGCCTTTGCCTTGGAAAGCTGATAGGTAAAAGCAGAAGACTGACCGGTTTGTTTGCTCTGGCCGGGCGTATGAGTTTTGATATTATGGCGCTTCATTTTCTGGCATTAAAGCTGGTAGATTTTATCGTTTGTCATATTACCGGAAAAACAGAAATCATGGCGGAATTTCCACATTCCTTTACCGGTTTATGGCCGGTTTATTATATTGTGGGCATGGCAGTACCTATTTTGCTTAAGAAAGCATGGATGAAAGTGTATGGGAAACGAAGCAGAAAGGAAGGGATGTAGGGATATGAAACGGAAGACTTTTGCCGCAGCGGGCGTTCTTTTGTGCTGTATGATAGTCATTCCGCTGTTTAATCAGGGCATTATGTGCGGAGACGAACTGGCGACCCGTTTTTACAGAATGCATGGAATAGGACAGTTTTTAAAAAGTGTGTTTGCGGAACAGATTGAGAAAGGAAGGGCTTTGTCGGCGGTTACGCTGCCGATTGCATCCGGTCTGGGGTTTTTGTCCTCACGCGGTTATCTGTTCCGGATTATGCAGGTACTTTCTCTGTTTCTGGATATCGGGCTGTTCTCGTATCTTTTGTATAAGTTAAAGAAAGACAGATGGTTTTCACTTTTTACAGCGGTCTGTCTGGCCGCATTTATGCCGGTTTCATTTGAGAATACGGCGCCGAATGCGTTTTGTACGCTGTTTAATATACCGTTTGCGATTTTACTGCTGTCGTTTCTGTGGTATGTGGATTTTATAGACGGCCACGGCAAAAAATATCTGACAGGTTCCATGGTATGTCTTTTTGTGGCGGAAATGTGTTACGAGACGTTTATCGCGCTTACACCGATTTTTTTGTTTTTGCTGCTGTACCGGCTGGATATCCGCAGAGAATTCCAAAAAACAGTCCGGTATTTAAGCGTGCCGTTTGTGGTAAGCTGCGTTTATCTGGTGTTATATGCGGTATGCTCCAAAATATTTGTTTCCAATTATGCCGGCAATCAGTTCGGAAGTTTTGATGCGGCAGGCTCGTTTCAAATTATCCTGCATCTGTTCAAAGCCAGCTTTCCCGGATTTTATGTCTGGGGCAGTCCGAAATATAAGTTCCTTTTGAATTTTTATAAGGATTTTTCGGCCGGAGAATTATTTCGGATATTGATTCTGGTGGTGGTCTTTTGCTTCCTTTTGACGGCGCTGTTTAGAGAAAAGGAAAAAGAAAATCAGTGGTTTTCGGCCCGGACAATACTTATCCTTTTTGGTGGATGCATCTGTATCGTACTGCCGTCCCTTCCGATTGCAGTGGCTCAGATGTATCAGGGCAATGTCGGGGAAAATGGGTTTGTGGCGCTGCCGGTTACGTGGTTTTCCTATTTTTTTGCCGTTTTTGTCATGTGCCGGCTGATTTGGCCTCTGATACAAAACAGGTGGGTCCGTCTTTTCATTGTGCCCGGCCTTTGTGTGCTTTTAGCGGGAGTACAGTATTCCAATGGTGTTTTTTCTCAGGAACAGAACCGGAATTTCCGCAGGCTCACAGAAATGGAGGCATGTCTTAAGACTGATTTGTTTAAAAGCTTTGGGGATGCTGAATTTGCTTCTCTGGATATGTTTGAAACGATGAATTCCATGGCGTTTTATGATTCTTACTGGACACAGTTTTCCAATCTCTTCGGAAGCGCGGTTTCGATTGAAAATCGTGAGCCCACACAGCAGGAAAATCGTATTTATGTCAGGGAAGGCAGGATGTACGTCTGGTATGACGGAGATTTGTATGTATTGGATCGGGATACTGTCAGGAAGTCGGAATTGGTGCTGCAGGAAGAGGAGAGCGCCTGTTATGTAAGTTATCCACAACCTTGGCAGGATCATGGGATAAATGTATATTATTTTGATTCTGCATTCGTTGAAACGTTCATCACAAAATAGAGCGCAGCCTGTGTGAGGGCTGCGCCCTTTTTTTACAGTCGGCATCGTTCAGTACAACCTACTGTGTATGGTTTTTATTTGGCAAAATTCTGTTATAGAATGTGTTTAAAATACTAATTACAGAGTATTGGCGGGAATTAGAATAACTGTATTCCCAGATATGCTTCATCCCGCTCATCCTGTGTGATGCCGAGATAACGCTTCGTAATCTCATAACTGCTGTGGTTATAGATATCTACAATAACCGCAAGTGATACTTTGCCGCTTTTTACTGCGTGATATCCGAAGGTTTTTCGTAAAGAATGGCAGGAAATTTTTCCCAAAATCCCAAGCGTTACTACCGCGGTATGGATAATCCGCCATGCCTGTACCCGGCTGATTGCTTTTGGCTCTTTGCGGTTGTTGGCAAAGATATAGTCTCCACGGCGGCGTAAATAGCATTGTGCCAGGATACCGCGTATTTGCTGGTTTAAGGCAATCATTTTGGATTTGCCTGTCTTTTGTTCTGTAATCGTGATATGGGTACAAAACGTCTGTTTTTCTTCATCATAAACATCGGACCATTTCAGGCGGAGCAGATCGCTGATACGAAGCGCTGTACATGTTCCCATAATAATAAGCGCATAATTGCGAAGCTGACCTTTGTTGAGGAAATACACAGCCAGTTTTTTTAATTCTTTTTTGTCTCTAATCGGTTCTGTAGCTGCCATAGTAAAAAAGCCTCCTTGTCATTTTGGTAAGTATAGTATAACCTATCGAACGGCAGGAGGACACTCGTAACATTTTCCCTAATTTGATACTTATTTTATCATGATAACCATTCTTGTTCAAGAAATTTTTAAGTGACTGCAGATTTTAAATTTGTTGATACGGACCAAACGCCTTTTTTTAGAGCAAAGCCTATTCCCAGTATGTAACAGAATAGGGAAAATGTTACATCTGTCTTTTTGACGCTTGCTAACGGACAGACGTTTCCCTGCAGTATAAAATGAATTGAGAGGGGATACTTATGAACAGGGAATGGAAACAGAAAAATATCATGTATTGTTTTTGCGGCACACTGCTTTTGTATATTGCTACTTATTGTGCAGTTGCAAAGGGCGGAGAATTGGCGTGGGATTTTCCAATACATGCAGAATGGGCATTATCTCTGAACCGTTATACGGCACGGGATTTCCTGTTGCACAAAACTGCCTATCCACTGTGGCATATTGTAGTAAAAATATTATATAAATGGGGTTTGAATATCTGTGGAGCGGCGGCGTCTGCTACCGCCATGTTCAACTGCTGTGCTTATTGGTGCGTCGGATACGTATGGAGCCATTATGAAAAAAGAGAGGGATGTAACAGCAATATCTGGTTCTGGTCCCTGCTGTTGTTTTTTATGGGGCCAATCTATGCACCAGCGTGTACGTATTCCTATTATCTTGGACAGGGAACCGGCAATACGTACCATAATCCTACAAATATTGCCGTAAAAGGAGCAGCAGTTCTGGCGTTTGCGATCTGCGCGGATATCATATCCGATGACAAAGATATTGGAAGAAAAAAATACGGGGTGTTAAGTGCGGTTCTGCTTGTCAGCGCTTTGGCCAAGCCTTCTTTTCTTCAAGGCATGATTCCGGGATTGGGATTGTATTTTTGCATTACGATTTGGGGAAAAGAATGGAAGGAGCGTTTTTGGAAATACTTTGTTTTGGCAACGGCGTTTATTCCTGCCGTGACAGTTATATTCTTTCAGTTTTTTATTTCTTTCTTTGGAGAGTCTTCGGAGGGAATTGGAATTTCATATGGGAGAATATTGTATAATTGGACACCAAATTTGTTTATTTCTTTTTTGTTGGCCTTTGCATTTCCGATTACAGTGCTGGTAATTGATTTTAGGAGGCTGTATCAGGATAAAAGCATCCGACTGCTGATTTGTTATGAGCTGTGCGCATGGCTGGAAAGTGCCTTTTTATACGAAAAGGGAGCCAGAGAGGCACATGGCAACTGGCTTTGGGGATCTTATATTTCTATGTTTATTGTGTGGATGGTATCGTTGATCCGATTCAGCCGCTTTGCCTGTGAAGGGCAGGTAACCGGAAGACAAAAAACGGCGTTGGCAATTGGTTACGCGGTCTTTTTCCTGCAGGTTCTGTGCGGTATTTTCTATTGGTATACATTTGTTGGTGGTATCAGGTTTTATTAGTACAGAATTTACCGTTATTTCTGCGTTACAGTTCGCGGCCGGCTAGGCCGTGAATTGTAACATTTCTGCAATGCTGTATGCAGGGGGATAAATTCTTTCTTGCCATTTTTCTGTTTTATGGTAATATGGAAACGGAATGAATATTTAATTTTAATGCTGCGTTAATGGAAGCCGGTTAAAGTAAATACTGGCTTATGAAAGGAAGGCCATAAATGAAGAAAATTAATTTTAATGTCCCGCCGGTAGTCGGGGAAGAATTAAAGTTTATCGAAGACGCCGTCCGGTCAGGCAAAATCAGTGGAGACGGAAAATATACCAGATTGTGTAATGAATGGCTGGAGCAGAAGACAGATGCCAGTGCAGCGCTTTTGACAACTTCGTGTACGCATGCTACGGAGCTCGCAGCGATTTTGTGCGGTATCCGGGAAGGGGACGAGGTTATTATGCCTTCGTATACTTTTGTTTCGACTGCTGACGCCTTTGTGCTGCGCGGCGCGAAAGCGGTTTTTGTGGATATCCGTCCGGATACGATGAATATAGATGAGAATTTAATCGAAGCGGCAATTACCAACAGGACGAAAGCGATTGTTCCGGTCCACTATGCCGGAGTAGCATGCGAGATGGATAAAATAATGGAGATTGCGGGAAAATATAATCTGTATGTAATTGAAGATGCCGCACAGGGCGTGATGGCTTCTTACAAAGGAAAAGCGCTTGGCGCAATCGGCGATATGGGCTGCTACAGCTTCCATGAAACAAAGAATTACAGTATGGGAGAAGGCGGCGCAATTCTGCTGCGTGAAGGCAGATATAAAGAAACAGCGGAAATTATCCGTGAAAAAGGAACGAACAGGAGTAAATTTTTCCGGGGTGAGATTGACAAGTATACCTGGGTAGAAGCAGGTTCCTCCTATTTGCCGAGCGAATTAAACGCGGCGTATCTTTGGGCACAGCTTCTGCATGCTAAAGATATTTACGACAGCAGAATGAGTATTTGGAAACGGTACGAAGAAGCCTTTTTGCCTTTAAAGGAAGCAGGCAGAATTGAGCTGCCGTATATTCCGGAGGGCTGTGTGCACAATGCACATATGTTTTATATTAAGACAAAGGATTTAGAGGAGAGAACCAGGCTTATTTCGTTTTTAAAGGAGCAGGGTATACTGGCCGTATTCCATTATGTTCCGCTTCATACGGCTCCGGCCGGGATGAAATACGGAAGGTTTTGCGGCGAAGATGTCTATACTACCAAAGAGAGCGAGCGGCTGGTACGTCTTCCGTTGTATTACGGTATGGATCAGGAGGATACAAAACGGGTGATTGAGGCAATACTTGTGTTTTATGGCGTCAGATGACTGCCGGATAAGAGAGGAATTTAAGATGCGTTTAGAAGGAAACAGAATTGTTCTGACGGAGATGACAGACAGTGATACAAAAGATATTGTACGGTGGCGGAATCAGGATTTTGTGCGCCGGATGTTTTTGTATCAGGAGCCGTTTACCTGCGAGGGACACAGAAGCTGGATAAAAAATATGATAGAAACGGGGAAGGCGGTTCAGTTTATCATTCGGGAAAAGGATACCGGTAATAAAATCGGATCTGTATATCTGAGGGATATTGACCGGGTGAATTTGAAGGCAGAGTTTGGCATTTTCATCGGAGAAGAGGATAAGCTTGGCTGCGGATATGGAAAAGAGGCTGCGAAACTGATTACGGAGTACGGCTTTTTGAATCTGGGATTGAACAAAATTTTTCTGCGGGTTGTGGCTGAGAATGAAAGAGCCCGTAAAAGCTATAAGAGAGCCGGCTTTACGGAGGAAGGACTATTAAAAGAGGACCGTATCATAAACGGAGAAAAAAAGGATCTGATATTTATGGCTAAATTTGCAGGGGAGAAAGGAAAAAAATGAAAGTTTCAATTGTGATTCCCTGCTATGCTTCCGCAAAATTCCTGCGCGGCACGGTTGGGGAAATCAGACAGAAAATGGATAGTTTAAAGCAGTATGAGTATGAGGTGATTTTAGTCAACGACTGTTCTCCCGATAGTACTTTTGAGGTGATCCGCAGCCTTGTCCGGGAGGATTCGCATATTACAGGGATTGGGCTGGCCAAAAACTTCGGGCAGCATGCGGCCCTGATGGCCGGATTTCAATATGTGACAGGCGATATTGTGGTGTGTATGGATGACGACGGGCAGACGCCGGCTGCGGAGTTAGATAAGCTTCTGGATGCTATATCGGACGACTGTGATGTAGTGTACGCCAGATATCAGACGAAAAAGCATGCGTGGTACCGCAACCTGGGCAGTAAGGTGAACAGCCTGATGACGGAATGGATGTTGGGAAAGCCGCGGGATTTGTATGTATCCAGTTATTTTGCGGCAAAGCGTTACGTGGTGGACGAGATGAAAAAATACAGCCACGCCTTTCCCTATGTCATCGGATTGGTATTGCGTACTACTAAAAGCATCAAAAATGTAGACGTAAACCACAGGGATCGGGTGGCAGGGGAGTCCGGGTATTCCTTAAAGAAGCTGTTTGCTCTCTGGCTCAATGGCTTTACTGCATTTTCCATTATGCCGCTGCGTCTGGCAGATTTAATCGGGGCTTTATGCGCGGGAGCAGGATTTCTGTTTATGGTATTTGTCGTAATTAGACGGCTTTTGTACGGGGATTCCGGTGTGATGGGCTGGTCGTCTTTAATTTCTGTGGTTTTGTTTATCGGCGGCATTTTAATGTGTATTCTGGGGATTATCGGGGAGTACATCGGCCGAATTTATATATGTATCAACAATGCGCCGCAGTATGTTGTAAAAGAAATTGTGGGAGAATGTAAGAGAAATCTGACAAAAGGAGATACGGAATGAGAAAAGGGATGATTGTGCCCGAAAAATATTCGCCGGCAGTCAGGGAAGCGTTTCTGATTGCCGTTTCTTTGGCAGGCTGGTTTATGTTTGATATTATTAATTTAGGTGGGGGCAGCCTGTCTTTTTGGAGGATAATTACCAATGCCGTCCCGATTTATATTTTTGGCAGGATACTGTTTTTGCTTACCAATTCACTGAAGGCGGCGGCGCTAATCACAGGAATTTCCTGTTTTCTGGCCTCCGTAGCCAATTACTATGTGTTTTTGTTCCGTGGTAAGCCGATCGTGCCGTGGGATTTGCAGGCGCTTGGAACAGCGGTTAGCGTAATGGGGAGCTATTCGTATGATTTGACATGGCGGATAGGTTTTGCATTTTTGCTGCTGCTTTTGCTTTTTTTTGCGTTATTTCTGATTAGGTTTGAAAATAGGGCAAAGCGGAGCGTGAAAGCGTCTGCGGTAAATCTGCTTGTTGTTACGGGTCTGACAGCCTTGTATGCGTCAGCTGTTTATCCGAAGCTGACAGACAGCCTGTGGGATATCGGATCCATTTATGAAAAAGAGGGCGTGGTAGCAGGGTTTCTCTCCCATTGTAAATATGCCACATATCATAGGCCTGGAAAATATTCTGCAAAAAAATGCAGGGATATTCTGGATGGGGTTGTGGCAGAGGGGCCGGATGAGACGAGAATCTCCGCACAGAATATTATTGTAGTGATGAATGAATCCTTTGCGGATTTGAGGGTAATCGGCGATCGCGTACTGGATGGCGACTATATGCCGTATGTGGATTCCATGGAGGAGAATGAGAGTGCCTTAAAGGGTAATCTGCACGTATCTGTATTTGGAGGAATGACGGCAAATACTGAGTTTGAGGTACTGACCGGGGTGTCCTGTGCATACGTGCCGGCCGTGCCCTACCAGACGGTTGTCAGTCGGAAAATCCGCTCACTGGCGGATGTGTTAAAAGAGCAGGATTTTTATACGGAAGCGTTTCATCCGTACCTTGCGGCGAACTGGGAGCGCGATAAAGTGTATCCGTATCTTGGCTTTGATAGTTTTCTGTCTATAGAGAGTATGGACGTAAAGGACGAAGATATACTGCGGTGGTGCGTCAGCGATTACAGTGATTATCAGCAGATTATCAGGTCCTATGAGGAAAATACGGCGGACAATTTTTTTATGTTTAATGTGACCATGCAGAACCACGGAGGTTATGCGGATGAGTTTGAGGGATTTTCTAGTACGGTGGATTTATCTGATTATGGGGATTTTAAAGAGGCTGAGGTTTATCTGACGCTGGTGCAGGAAAGCGACAGGCAGTTGGAGGGGCTTATCAATTATTTTTCCGAAGTGGAGGAACCAACGTTAATTTGCTTCTTCGGGGATCATCAGCCATATCTGGGTGACGAGTTTTTAGAACTGCTATATGGAAAGCGGCTGGATGATTTAACGACAGAGGAGAAACGGCAGCAGTACATTACGCCGATTGTTTTGTGGAGCAATTACGGATTAAAAGAGGTTAATCTGGAAAAAATAAGCCCGAATTACCTCTCTGCCCTGATTTTAAAAGAAGCCAATCTGTCCATGCCGGCGTATGAGTCTTTTCTATGGCAGCTTTACCAGGAATATCCTGTAATTTCGGGAACAGGTATTTTGGATAAAGAGGGACATTATTATCAGGCGATAGAGGATGTGGATTCTGAGATCCTGACAGAATATGGCTGGCTTCAGTACAATCGGTTACGGAGTAAAAGTTAGTGTTCTGGTTATAACAGCTCTGACGCTTAAAAAAAATTAATAAAAAAACCTCCCATTTTACGGGGAAATAAGAGATAATAGAATTAACCAAAAAACTATTTTTTCGCATTACCCATAAAAGAGAGGAGGTTTTACCATGAAGCAAGAATAAAAA
>JAAWDZ010000008.1 GCA_022794015.1 Eubacterium sp.
AGTTCAGCCTTCCGGCTTCACTGTTACGGAATCCGCCCATTTAAAGTTTGCCATACGGCAAAGGGGCGGATTCCACTCCAGCCTTTACGCATTCTCACGGACTTTGCAGCAGGTGCAAAGTCCTGGGCTGAACTGTTACATTTTTACGGCTTTTTATAATATTCCGCGGCCCTGTCAAAGTTTCCCCGCAGCACATACTGATTGTTCAGATTCAAAACCCCGTTCGTACGGCTTTCGATAAATTTCGTCAGCTTCTGCATATATTCCTCCGGAGTAATGCTGCCTTCGGCTACGTAGGTCAGCCCTTTTTCCCAGCTTGCTGTCAGCTCTGGATTCAAAAGCGACTTTATGGAGGCGTTGACCACATCGTAAATCATTTCTCCCATCTGAGTCGGCGTGATCACCTGCGTCTTTTGATTCAGCGCCAGGTGTTTGTTCGCCACCAGCTTTTTTAAAATTTCGGCGCGTGTGGCGCTGGTGCCGATTCCGCTGCCCTTTATCTGCGCGCGCAGCTCTTCGTCCTCAATGAGCTGTCCGGCGTTTTCCATGGCAAGTATCATAGAACCGGAATTGTAACGCTTGGGCGGGGAGGTTTCGCCTTCTTTGATTTCATAACCCGCCAAATCAAGCGGATCCTTCTTTTTCAGGGAAGAAATATGTGCCAGCAGTTTTTCATCGCAGGCATCCTCAGACTTATCGGTTTTCTTTTTCTTCTGGAAGGAATACTGCATAACCTTTAAATAGCCGGGATCGATCAAGAGCTTAAATCCGGCCGTAAACTGCTCCGTATGCGGCGCCTGCTCTGCCATAGCATCTCCTAACGTACCCACAGGCGAAAGCGTCACGCCTGCGATCAAATTCACCTTACGATAAATCGCCGCCGGATAAAAAATGGCCAGAAACCGCCGTACAATCGCTTCATACACATGCATCGCCCGTTCGTTTAACGCTCCCAGCGCACCCATGCCCTGTCCGGTCGGAATAATGGCGTAATGATCGGTAATCTGCTTATCGTTGACATATCTGGTTTTGGAAATACGCAAAAAGGACTGATTTTCTAAAATTTCTTCCGCAAACGGACGCATACCCGGAATATTCCTCAAACCGCCGATATTTTTAGAAATTTCCTTCGCCACTGCTGTAGAAAGCACCCTGGCGTCCGTACGCGGATACGTCACCAGCTTTTTTTCGTACAATTCCTGTGCAACCGCAAGCGTTTCATCCGGGCTTATTTTAAAAAACTTAGAGCAGTCGTTCTGCAGCTCGGCAAGATTGTACAAAAGAGGCGGATTTTTGGTTTCCTTCTTTTTTTCCACCTTCTCCACCTGCATGGGAAGTCCTGTGAGTGCATTGATTAACTCCTTTGCCGTTTCTTCCTTTAAAAAACCGTTTTCCTTGTACAGCTTCGGCGACTGCGCATAACGGGAAAGTGGATTCACGCGCCACTCTGCGTCCACCACAGTTTCAGAAAGATTGACTTTGGCAATCACACGGTAAAACGGCGTTTTGACAAAATTGCGGATTTCACGCTCCCGGCGCACGACCATGCCCAGTACACAGGTCATAACGCGCCCGACCGGTATGACGGCGTAGCGTTCCTTCAGATAGGAAGCCACCGCATCTCCGTATTTTAAGGTCAGAAGCCTGGAAAAATTAATACCCATCAGGTAGTCTTCCCTGGCCCGAAGATAAGCGCTTGCCGCAATGTTGTCGTATTCCGAAAGATCCTTTGCCTCCCGTATGCCGCGCAGGATCTCCTCCTCAGTCTGGGAATCAATCCAGACCCGCTTACGCGTCTTGCCCTTTACGCCTGCCATCTGCTCCACCAGACGGTAGATATATTCGCCCTCCCGCCCGGAGTCCGTGCAGACATAAATGGTATCAATGTCCTCGCGGTTTAACAGCCCTTCCACGATTTTGTACTGGTTCGCAGCGCTTCCAATCACTTCGTATTTAAATTCTGCCGGAATAAAGGGCAGCGTCGCAAGACTCCACCTTTTGTATTTCATATCATATACTTCGGGATAGCTCATGGTAATCAGATGCCCGACACACCAGGTCACCACTGCTTTTTCGCCTTCCCGATATCCGTTATAGCTTCTCATATCCATCTTAAGCGCCTTTGCAAACTCCTGCGCCACGCTTGGTTTTTCCGCTATAAACAATGCTTTTGCCATTCACTGCTCCTCTTTATTTCTCTGTAATATAACCCTGCGCCTTTAACAGCTCTGCGCAAAGTACCGCCCCACCGGAAGCTCCACGCACCGTATTGTGAGACAGGCCGACAAATTTCCAGTCGTATACCGTATCCTCACGCAGCCGTCCAACGGAAACTCCCATACCGTTTTCGTAATTCACATCCAGCGCTACCTGCGGCCGGTTATCCTCTTCCATATACTGAATAAACTGCTTTGGCGCGCTCGGAAGTCCAAGCTTTTGCGGAGCTCCTTCAAAGCTCTTTAATGCTTCAACCAGCTGCTCTTTGGTCGGTTTCTTTTTAAATTTCACAAATACTGCCGCCGTATGCCCGTTCAGTACCGGTACACGGATGCACTGGCAGGTGATTACAGGGCTTTGCGCCGGAACGATCACGCCTTCTGCAATTTTACCCCAGATACGCAAAGGCTCTTTTTCGCTCTTCTCCTCTTCTCCGCCAATGTAAGGGATAATATTGCCCTCCATTTCGGGCCAGTCCAAAAACGTTTTGCCTGCGCCGGAAATAGCCTGATAGGTGGTAGCGACTACCTCATACGGCTCAAATTCCATCCACGCCGTCAAAACGGGCGCATAGCTCTGAATCGAACAGTTCGGCTTTACCGCTACAAACCCGCGCTTTGTACCCAGACGCTTTTTCTGAAATTCAATGACCTGCATATGCTCCGGATTGATCTCCGGTATCACCATTGGTACATCCGGCGTCCAACGGTGCGCGCTGTTGTTGGAAACAACGGGGGTTTCTGTCTTTGCATAGGCTTCCTCAATGGCACGAATTTCGTCTTTCGTCATATCTACAGCGGAAAATACAAAATCCACGGAGGACGCTACTTCTTCTATCTCATTTACATTTTTTACAATGATATTCTTTACAGCGTCCGGCATTGGCGTATCCATTTTCCAACGCCCGCCAACGGCCTCTTCATAAGTCTTCCCGGCGCTTCTGGGACTGGCTGCAATCGTCGTCACCTCAAACCACGGATGCCCGTCCAAAAGGGTAATAAACCTCTGTCCTACCATGCCTGTTCCGCCTAAAATGCCAACCTTTAATTTCCTGTCCATCTTCTTTTCTCCTCTGCTTTCTGTTTTTGCGGCAAATGCCAGGATTGCTCTTCCTGTCCGCTTGCGGCGTACATTTGTCGTTTCATAGATATCTTATGACGGATAGCCCGAAAAAGCAATCCGCATATTATTTAAAAATATTTCTGGAAATGCAGATATCTTATACATTTATACCAATTGTGCCCGCGCTCTCCAAATACCTTTTCTCTTCCGCAATCACGCGCTCCATCGCCTCTTTGCCAGGTGCACCTGTGGTCAGGCGTTTGTTGACGCAGGTTTCCATGGAAATCGCCTCATACACATCCTCTTCAAACGCATCGGAAAACCGTTTCAACTCTGAAAGCGGCAGATCGTCAATCGCAATCCCTTTTTCGATGCAGGAAAGCACCACTTGACCGATAATCCCGTGCGCATCCCGAAACGGCACTCCGCGCCCAACCAGATAATCCGCCGCATCAGTGGCATTCGTAAACCCGCGGCTGGCGCTTTTTTCCATCGTGTCTTTATTAAATTTTATCGTGGCGAGCATCCCTTCAAACAGTGCAATGCAGCCCCTGGCGGTATCCATTGCGTCAAACGCCAGCTCCTTATCCTCCTGCATATCTTTATTATAGGCAAGCGGGATCCCCTTCATCGTAGTGAGAAGCGAAAGCAGCGCACCATATACGCGCCCGGTCTTGCCGCGTACCAATTCCGCAATGTCCGGGTTTTTCTTTTGCGGCATAATGCTGCTGCCAGTGCTGTAGGCGTCGTCAATTTCCACAAACTGATATTCGTTGGAATTCCAGATAATGATTTCCTCCGAAAAACGGCTCAGATGCATCATCACAGTTGCAAGCGCCGACAAAAACTCAATCAGATAATCCCGGTCGGACACACCGTCCATACTGTTAAGCGTCGGCCCGTAAAAGCCCAAAAGCTCTGCCGTATAATCCCGGTCTAACGGAAATGTCGTCCCCGCCAGCGCACCGGAGCCAAGCGGACAGTAATTCATGCGCTCATAAATATCAGAAAGACGCTGCCTGTCGCGTTTGAACATCTCAAAATACGCCCCCAGATGATGCGCCAGCGTAATCGGCTGCGCCTTCTGCAGGTGCGTAAACCCAGGCATTACCGTCTGCGTATGTTCTTCCATGCCACTCAGGATTGTTTCTAAAAGCTTCTTTAACAGCGCGTCCGTTTCCTGCACCTGCTCTCTGGTATAAAGCCGCATGTCAAGCGCCACCTGATCGTTTCGGCTGCGCCCGGTGTGCAGCTTTTTCCCGGCATCGCCAATCCGCTTAGTAAGTGTCGCCTCCACAAAGCTGTGGATATCCTCATACTCTTCCGTTACCGCAAGCGCCCCGGATTCTATGTCCGCCAAAATCCCGTCAAGCGCCCACGCAAGCTCTGACGCCTCCTCTTCTGTGATAATTCCCTGTTTGCCTAACATGTCAGCATGCGCCTTGCTGCCTTCTATGTCCTGCCTGTAAAATCTTTTGTCAAACGTAATGGACGCGTTAAACTGATATACCAGCTTGTCCGTTTCTTTTGTAAAGCGTCCTCCCCATAACTGTGCCATATGTCCGGTACTCCTTTCGTCTTCCTGCCTCAATATCCTGCAAAGTGCCGATTTGGGGCTGATTTTCTGTAAAAATAATCATAGCAATTATATACGTTTGAACCCCAAAAAGCAATCTTTTCATCTTTCTTCCAAAACTATTTATTTCTATTCAGTTATCTGCATTTGTGAACACGGAAAATGGATGGTTTCAGGAACCATGCTGCCTGTCCGCCATCAATTTTAAAGCAAAAAAATCACCCTGCCTGTTAACGCCTGGCAATACATAGAAAGCAAAGCTTCCTGTTCAAACATTTACAAGAAAGGGTGATAATCTCTATGTGTTTACTTTACATCCTTTGAAAAATCAATAAACGGTATGTGAAATGCCGGAAAACCTGCCTGCGCTGTATGATATGCCATCTGGGCCCTAATATAGGAAACCAATAACGACGGAGCATTCATCCTGAAAAAGTTTTCCAACCGGACTTCCTCGTCCTCTATGGCAGATTGGACATACAAATCTTTATCTTTCATCTTATAATACCCATTTTGATCCATTTCTTCAACACTGCCTGATTCCTGATGCATTATAATACTATCTGAAAATACACCTTTCCCGACATGAACATTCTGCAAAGTATTCAGATATACAGTACATGGCAATGAAAAATTATCATTTGTATCCTGAGCAAAAAAATTTATATAATCTTCTTTATCCTCTTCATCCAAATACAAGTCCCCATCCGGCAAGTCAGGTTCTTCAATTTCTTCAAAAGATATCAAACCGCTTTTCTCTTCTTTTAACAGAGTATATTCGATATTATAAATCATATCTGCATCTTTGAAAATATCTAAAACGGAAACTTGTCCGTCATTTCTTCTCTCAGGAATACGCTTTTTTGTAATTTGGCCTGGCCCGCATGCATGCATTGCACTCCCCTCCAAAATCTGCGCCTTCGGATTTCGTTTCATACACATCTTAAGTATTCCCCGTATCCTTCCCTTTTTGTAATTACATGAAGTAGAATAGTTAATCAGAAAGTCTCTATGATCCAAATCTTTATCTGTGATCTCGCCAGCAATATATTCTTCATAAGTACTTTATCCGGAAAGCATTCCGGAAAATTCACTTACCACTGTTATCTGGCGGTTTCGGAGTAGTAATAATCTTCAGATACGGGGGCAGCTCTTACATTACTGCCTCATATTTTGAAAAGGTTCTTGACAAATGTGTCTACATAGTGTAGTCTATGTACAAGACTACACTATGTAGACAGGAGGTAATATTTATGGCGGAAATTCAATTAGGGGCTGTGGAGGCTCGTTTTGCGGACATCATCTGGGAGAAAGAACCAGTGACATCCGCCGAACTTACAAAACTGGCTGCGGCAAAACTCACATGGAAGCGGACAACCACACACACGGTATTGCATCGGCTCTGCGAAAAGGGCCTGTTTCAAAACAATAACGGCATGGTGACTTCTCTTTTATCCCGGCAGGAGTTCTATGCCCGCCACAGCAAGAAGTATGTGGATGAAACCTTTGCGGGTTCGCTCCCGGCTTTTCTTGCCGCATTTACCAGTGAAAAGAAACTGACGACCGAGGAAATAACTGAGATTCGTGAACTAATCGACAAGGCAGGTGAATGATATGAGCGATATATTCTTAAAAACTCTGAACATGAGTATTGCCGCAAGCTGGTTGATTCTGGCGGTAGTATTGCTTCGATTCGTACTGAAAAAGGCTCCGAAGTGGATCCTTATTCTTTTGTGGGGGATTGTCGCTTTGCGGTTGGTAGTTCCCTTTTCCTTCGAAAGCGCATTGAGCCTGATCCCAAGCGCCCAAACCTTCAACTCCCATAACATCCAGTATGAAACACCCGTCATCCACAGCGGTATCCCTGCCTTCAACAATGCAGTTAATCCTGTTCTGGGTGAAACCTTTGCGCCGAATCCGACTGCCAGCGTGAACCCACTCTATGTCTTGACATTTATTTTGTCGGTTATCTGGTTAACCGGTATCGCCGCAATGTTGCTATATGCTGTAATCAGTTATATACGGGTACACCATAGCGTTGCGGAAAGAGTGCCCTATGAAGGAAACGTCTTTCTGTGCGACCAGGTAAAGTCTCCGTTTATCCTGGGGCTGGTTCGGCCCAAAATATATCTGCCTTCCAACATTGGCGCGATGGCCATAGAGCCAGTGATTGCCCACGAAAAGGCGCATCTGGCAAGGCGGGACCACTGGTGGAAACCGCTGGGCTTTCTGAGCTTGACAATTCACTGGTTCAATCCCCTGTGCTGGATTGCCTATGTACTGCTTTGCCGGGACATTGAGCTGGCCTGTGACGAAAAGGTGATCCGGCAGATGGATTTGGATGGGAAGAAACAGTATTCTACCGCCCTGCTGGAATGCAGTATCGGGCGTCGTCTGGCAGCATTTTGCCCACTTGCCTTTGGCGAAATTGGCGTAAAAGAAAGGGTGAAAAACGTGCTGAATTACAGAAAGCCGGCGTTTTGGGCCACTGTTGTGACTGTCATCGCCTGTGCGGTAGTAACGGTGTGTTTTGCAACAAATCCAAAGCAGGGATTTTCCCAGGAGCAGCACACGGTTCAGGTGCGGATTACTGAAGTTGAAGATAACTCCTTACTGGTCACACCAGTGGAGGGTTCCTGGGAATTGTCCTCCAGCGACCTGTTCCGTGTTTCCATCGCGAATATGCCCTCATCCCCCAAACCTCAAGTGGGAGACATTTGGGAGATTACCTATGATGGTTTTATTCTGGAGAGCTATCCGGCCCAGTTCGGTACGGTTTACAGCATAAGAGTTGTTTCACAGGAGAATTCGCAGAAAATAGATGGGGCTGAAAACCGCAAATTGACCCTTGATGATGTGACTATGCTGTCACAAAAGGGAGACGCGCTGACATGGTCAGATTTTGAGCAATATTCAGGACAGGAAACTGGCTCAGGGCTCTATATCATGCGTTACGAGATTGATCAACTGTTTGATGTCCTGGTTGGCGGTGTTTTAGACGAAACGCCTATGTATATCTATCTGAGGGTAAATAATGAGGCGGATGACAGCATTGATATCCGGACAGAGAATGTTTCCGAATTTATAGCGGCGCACAAAAATGATGTACCAAAGGTTGCCAAATCTGATAATTCCGCTCTTTCTGACGAACAGACCGCTATCCGTCAGGCAATTCTGGAGCATAACAAATCTTCCAACCCGCAGGAATATGATGTAGCCTGTTGCAGCTTCATCACACTTGAGAGACTCTCTGACACAACTTTAGCGGGAAGCAGCACCCATAAAATCACCTATTACGGGTGGGCGCTTTATGAGGAATACAAGGTTACGGACAATGGCCTGGAAACCGGCACCGGCAGCCATATCCCTGTGGCACTTTCCTTTGACTTAGACGAGCGCGGTCACACTCCGACTTATACTCTAACGGAATATTGGGAACCCAGGGACGGCAGTAACTTTGCGCCAGACATCCGTGAAAAGTTCCCGGCACACATTGCCGAGGACGGTATGGACAGCCAGAGATTCATCCTCGAACAGCAACAGGAGTGTTACGCCCAGGCGGCAGCGTCTACCGGACTGGATACCAATCAGGTGATTGAAACGCTCATAGAAACGATTTGCGGCAGTCCTGCTCTGTCCTCAAATCCGGGAGATTATATCAAGGAACACCCCATCGAATACCGGGAGCTGACATACTACGGTCAGTACACCTTAAAATACTGCTTCGCCCGGTTCGAGGAGGGCGGCGAAACCGGACTGGATGGTCACATTATGATGCAGGTATGTAAGGATATTGCGACTGGCTGGGGCGAAGAACCGCTTGCGTCCAGTCTGTCTGATAATGGCGTATTCACAGGGCAGATGTGGTACAGTGAGTTCAAAAACAATGCGCTAAACCTAAAGGAGCAGTATACGGAAACTGAGCTTGCCAATCGCTATCCGGCATCCTATTTACTGCTCAGTATAAATGGGAAAATATAGACGCCTTAAAATGCAAATAGCAGCTATATACTTTACTACCTGTTCTGCAAACATCTTGATTACCATCGTATCCCACTCAGCCAGCCGGACGATCTTTGCTGTGCCGCTTGCAAAATCAAACTAAATCTCACCTTACTCGCCGCCGCAATCTGCCTGATACGCGCAGATTGCGGCGGCGATTTTCTTTTTCACCCGCTTCACCGACTTTCGCCGGGCGCGCATTGCCCTTCCCGCTCCTGCCTGGAAAAGGCGCACCCACAATAATCCTGCCGGTACAACCCATACTCCTTTGACAGCTCGACCGAACGGTGATACCCGTTTTTCTTTTTAAAATCGGACTGCAAATAGGTTACGCCGTACTCTCCGGCTAACTCTTCCCCGATTTCGTTTAATTTGGCCGCGTTTTTAAGCGGGCTGATAGAAAGCGTCGTCGTAAAGTAATCCGCCCCTGCCTCTTTCGCCACTCTGGCCGTTTCCGTAAGCCTCAGCCGATAGCACAGGAAACACCGCCTGCCGCCTTCCGGTTCCGCCTCATATCCCTTTACAGCTTCATAAAACCGCTCTTTTTCAAACGCGCCGCGGATAAAATCCACCGGGTATTTTGCCGGGAATGCTTCGATAAAACGCATCTGTTCGTTTACACGTTTTTCGTATTCTTCGTCCGGATACAGATTGGGATTATAATAAAAAACCGTGATACGGAAATATTTAGAAAGATATTCTATTACATATGAACTGCACGGAGCACAACAGCTGTGCAGAAGCAGGCGCGGAGGCGCTTCGGGTGAAAGCCCGGATAAAATACGATCTAATTCTTTCTGGTAATTGCGGTTCATGATTTTTCCACCTCTTTCATTCATAGCAATTATATGCATTTGCAGTGAAAAAAGCAATGGCCAGATTTGACGCACAAGGCTATTTGGTGTCAAAAAACAACAGCCGACATAAAATAAGATCAGAAAGGCAGGTGATTTTATGCAACCATTGATTTCATGTAACCATGTACACTACTCTTACCACACGTTACAGGGAGAAACCCCCGCCTTAAACGATATCCACTTTCAGGTAAACGAAGGTGAGTTCGTAAGTATCGTAGGACCATCCGGCTGCGGCAAATCCACTCTCCTTTCACTGCTGTGTGGGCTGAACGAACCGGAATCCGGCACAATCTGTTTTAAAGGGAAACCAATCGGACAGCAGAACCGCTGCCGTATCGGATATATGCTGCAGCACGATCATTTATTTGAATGGCGGAGTGTCTGGAAAAATATTCTACTTGGACTGGAAATACAAAAGAAGGTGACGGAGGATGCGATTTTAGAAGCCGAACATCTGCTAAAGCTCTACGGACTGTATCCGTTTAAAAATGCCAGGCCCTCTCAGCTTTCCGGTGGTATGCGTCAACGGGCCGCACTGATCCGCACTTTGCTTTTACACCCGGATTTGCTGCTGCTTGACGAGCCGTTTTCAGCTCTGGATTATCAGACCAGACTCAAGGTAAGTGACGATATCGGCGGCATTATCCGCAACTCCGGCAAAACAGCTATTTTGGTGACACACGATTTGTCAGAAGCAGTCAGCCTTGGGGACCGGGCAATTGTCCTGACGCCGCTGCCTGCCGGTATCCAAAAAACGATTCCCATTGACTTTGCAAAAGAGCTTTCTCCGTTGGAGAGGCGCAATACCAATGTATTCAAAGACTATTTCAATCAGATTTGGAAGGAGTTAAACCCGCATGAACCATGAAACAGTTTCCGTCACGCAGGCTGCTTATCTGCGTTCTTATCAGTTTCATAAAATTCGAATTCATCTGTACCGGGTCGCGATTTTACTGGTTTTTCTGATTTTATGGGAAGTAAGCGCAAGACAGGGATGGATCGATGATTTTATCTTCAGCAGTCCCGGCAAGCTGCTTTCCTGCTTCTATCTTATGACAAAGGAAAATGCTTTATTCTTCCATATCGGTATTACGCTTTTTGAAACGCTGGCCAGCTTTTTTCTGGTAATGGCCTGTTCACTTCTAGTCACAATCCTGCTCTGGTACAGCAAAAGCTTAACCGAAACACTGGAGCCTTATCTGGTGGTTTTAAACAGTCTTCCGAAATCCGCCCTTGCGCCCCTTTTAATCGTATGGCTTGGGGCAAATTACAGGACAATTATACTGACAGGCGCATCGGTGGCAATTTTTGGCACAATTTTAAATCTTTATATTGGATTTTCCGAGGTGGATGAGGAAAAAATCAAGCTGATCAAAACCCTGGGCGGCAGTAAAAGCCAGGCGCTGTTTAAGGTGATACTGCCTGCAAACCGCGCCAACCTGGTCGGACTGATGAAAAGTAATATCGGACTTTGCCTGGTCGGAGTCATTATCGGAGAATTTATTTCGTCAAAATGTGGATTGGGTTATCTGATTATTTACGGGAGTCAGGTATTTACCTGCGTTCACAAACAGATATGAAATTCCATTTTCCGATAGTTTATCTTCTCTATCTCAACCTTGACAGAATCAAAAATATCAAAATAGAACATCATGTAAGATGGGTAGACAATTACTTTTTCAATATGGTTTTTC
>JAAWDZ010000054.1 GCA_022794015.1 Eubacterium sp.
AGTTCAGCCTTCCGGCTTCACTGTTACGGAATCCGCCCATTTAAAGTTTGCCCTACGGCAAAGGGGCGGATTCCACTCCAGCCTTTACGTATTCTCACGGACTTTGCAGCAGGTGCAAAGTCCTGGGCTGAACTGTTACATTTCCGGATTCCAGGATCGTTTTCTACCATCAGGATTACGATGTTTCCGCCATATATTTTTCCAGTATATCTGCTGCCAGTCCGGCCATTTTGACACAAGGACGCTTCTGATAATATTCTTTTGTCCGTGCTTCTGGCGCAGGACTGGTATCCTTGCCTTTTACTCCAAGCAGCTCCCGGCATATGATGCTGCCTGTTTCCTCTTTGAACTGAGAGGCCAGAAGCTGAATTCTCTCATAATGTTCTTTTTTGGCGGCAATATCCTTTGGATCCTGATAGCCGTAAATCGCCCCCGCCACAAAAAACATTCCGCTGACTGTTCCGCAGACTTCACGCAGCCTGCCCATTCCTCCACCAAAAGAAGACACCGTTTTCACTACCGTATCAAAATCCATTCCCATTTCTTCGGCATAGGCGCCTGCCACAGCCTGAGCACAATTATAACCTTTTAAAAACAATTCCTCTGCTTTTTCCCTTTTACTCATATTGCCTCCCTATCCCACACGCAACTGATCAATAGAATCAATAATTTCACGGATTTCTGGCGTGTTAATATTCTGTTTCTTTAATATATTGTCGATTTCTGCTCTGCGCTCACGTATATTTTTATTGTTGAATTCGATTCTGGAACGCAGCTTCTGCCTGCGTACAATCAGGTTATGCTTAACCTCTACCATTTCGTTTTTGTCTACCAGAGCCCCTGACTGGTTGATCCAGACTTCTGCGTCGTAAAGCCGGTAACGTTTTAACAGACGTACCAGTTTATCATTAAAATATTGCAGATCTTCGTTCATTTTTTCGAACTTTTCCCGCTCTTTTACTTCGTTTAAATACTGCTCCCAGATATAATTCAGTTCATATGAATTTTTTACACGATATTTTTCTCTGGCATAGTCGACTGCATTTGTGACATTTACATATTTAAATTTAATCTTGTTAAGCAGTTCAATTGCATGGTTTATATTTACTTCAGATCGCTTAATTTCTGTCTGATTGGAATTCATTTTCATAAAAATGCCAAATCCGCTGACGGCTGTAACCAGCAGCACAGCCATCCACGCATATCGGATATCTTTATGAAAGCCTGTTCGAAGAACAAACAAAACCGCAATACTCATGGCGAATATGCCAAGCAATGCAAAAGAAAGCAGTTTTAATATTTTTTGCTGATGGAGCAGTTCTAATTTGTTGTAATGCCACTCGGTTTTTTCTCCCTCCAGATAGTTCATGTCTTTTTTTATGGCAGTCTGGTAGGCTTCGTTTGTCTGCAGACGCATAATCGCACTGGGAATCCGGTCTTCTTCCTGCTGCATCCGGGCAAACTGTGTATCGGAGATTTTTTTCTCCGTATTCTGATATTCTTCCCGCATACGATCGAGCTTTCGCACATTTTCGGCCGCATTATGAATTTCTGCCAGGTCTTCCTCCGGCAGTTCTTCCAATACCTGAATATCATTCAGGTAATCTGTTACCATTCTGTATTCTGCTTTTTCCTCTTCCAGTTCTTTTTTTGCTTCTATAATCTGTTCGCAGCAATTGATAATATAATGCTGAATATTTTTCCTGTTGCGCAGAGCCTCCTGTGAAATTTCATCTGCCCGGGGCTTTAAATGAGCCTGATAATTTCTCCCAGGTTCCGGTTTTTTCTTCTTTCTCCTTTTAAAAAATCCCATAGTTTGCCCTTTCTTATTTGATGCCCTTTAAATATGCTTTTTTCCAGTCTATTAGTGCAGATGCCGGTATTTGATAATCCTTTGCCGAAAAAGACGCCGCCTGCGGTACAATTCCTGCAGCAAGCTGTAATGCTGCCCGGCGCTGTTTATTGGAAGAGGGATTTCTGTTCTTTTCGTATGCTTTCCCATAACAGTCTGCAGCATCCTCAAACAAAAACAACCCTGCGTATGCCGTACCCAGGTTATGATAGATGTCTCCGGCAAACGCCCCGAAAACTTCCGGGTGATTTAAAAGGTTCTGATAGGCCAGAATGCTATCCTGATAACACTTATTCTGAAGCAGACGATCTGCACGGATTTTCTTACATTCTACTTCGGTTTTATTTTCAAAAACAGCCAGTTTCTCCTGTATCTTTTTTATTTCTTCCGATGTACAGTAATTACAGCCTGCCGTAATTGCACCGACAAATTCTAAAAGCTTGCCGCCCTGGGATTTTATTTCGGAAAGCTGTTTGGAAAGCTCCTTTTGCTTTAATTCTTCTCCGATCCAACGGATCAGTTCTTCATCCATAAAAGTAATTTCCACGTAATCAATATATTCCCTTAAGTAATAACACAATTCTTCCAGAGAATATATATTCAGAGAAATTTTCTCAATATAATACGGTATTGAAGCCAGTTCACGGCTGCATAACAATAATTCTCCCATTCCGGCCTCCCCTGTTTGTTAAATGGAAAACGTATATTCCCACACTTTTTCCGAACTTTTTACAAAGCCTCCAAATCCCATATCACGGATATAGACATGAATCTTATCTGCCGCTTCCGGTTTTACGGTAATTCTGAGGCGCGTCGCCCTTTCCTTTCTCTTTGGCATATCCGTAAGCTCTATGGACTGCACCAGAGCTTCTTTGCTTCTGGGAGGCTGCAGCCAAAAATCTACCGAAGGACTCCCGCTTAAAATCACTTCACATTCTCCTTGCGCCTCGTACCGGTTCTCCCCGGCGTTAATCAGCGTTAAAAGCTCTGTGTTTCCTTTATTTTCTACTTTCAGACCAATATTCACCTTAATCTCTTCGTTTCCCATGTAAATATACGGCCAGTCTGTTCTTCTGGCCTTTGCCGCGGCCGCATAGCATGCGCCTTTGCTGAACAGATTTTTCCCGCGGAAGGCGCGTCTGCCCAGACAGACGGCGGCCAGGGATTTTTTCATCCAGTCCCCGTCGAATCCTTCTCCAATCAGGTAAACGGAAGAAACGAAACTGCCTGAAAGAGCGTCTGCTACAATTTCGGCAAATTCTTCATCTCTGTCTTCTAAGATCGGAATATAATGTCCCTCCTGTATGGTCACAACCTGTGGAATTGTCTTTTTGTCACGGCTTAGCCGCCAGCATAAAAGCTCTCTGGACGTATAATAAAAAAGTACAATATCGTGTACGCACAATTCGGGCGGCTGACTGTATGCATAGTAGTAAAAGCTCTCCCTGTAATCCAACAGCATAAGCCTGTCCGGCGGAAGCTTCATCCATACCGCAAACTGCTTAAAAAGCCTGCGGTACTCCAGATTCATATTTTCGACGGTAATCACCAGCTTGTCCGGCAGATTCTCTTCTCCTGACTGTATCAAGAGCCCTGTAAGCATTTTAATAAACAAAAACAGACAACGGGAGCCTTCGTAAACTTCCCCGCCAAATCCAACTGTTTCTGACGCCAGCGCTTTTTTCAGAAGACTTTCTATACAGGATGTCCCGTTTTCTCTGGCATAATCTCTAGCCTCTTCTCCGTACAGCCATTGTCCGCTGACTTTGTGCCTCGCGATACACATCGGGATCTGATAAATTTCGCTCCCGGTTACCATGCTGAAAGTTCCCGGTTCTGACATTCCGTATGTGTAGTGGCTTACCATCGCATATTTATCATTTAAATCAATACCGATATATTTCTCTGCCATATTTTTTCTCCGGTTTTTCTTTTTGTCTGGTCAGACTATGGTAAATAGCCGATCTACTGTATTGTCTAATTGTTCATACTCTAACATTTTTTTATAAACGCCCTCTGTATTACCCTCTGCTTTTTGCCTGATGATAGCGTTAAGCCTGCCATATCGGCTTTCTGCCATCCCGGCCTGTACAGGTTTCGAGGAAAGCAGCCCGCTTTCTGTGACTTCTTCCCGGCCGTTTCTTTCTTCGGAAATATAATATCCGATAGACTCATCCAAAAATAAAATCACTTTTTTTACATATATTCCGTCATAAACTTCTGCCATATCCTCCGTAATATATTCCCCATCCGCGCTGTTAGTGCTTTCGCCTATGGCAAGCCTGTCCGACGCATGCTCCGCCCGTCCCACATATGCGTAATGGAGCTTCACCCTACAGTGTTTTGTGGTATGGTATTCAATAAAAGTTTTATCATAAAGCTGGTATTTTTGAACCAGATTAGTCCCAAGATCCCTGTAAAAAGCAAAGTAAATACCCTGCAGAATGTATTTTTTCAGCAAATCGTCCGCTATCTGTTCTTCTTGTTCCAAAACAGCCGGATGCAGGGCATAATACTTTAACAGCTCCAATTCACACACGCCGTCTATCTCGTAGCCGTCTTTCCAGAAAAAACGGAGTGTTCGGTAAAACTCCTCCGACAACAGCATGCCTCCTACAAAACTATGGTAACAAAAAAAGGTCAGATAAGCTTTTTTTAACAACGGACTTCCCGCCGTTTCGTAGCTTTTGTATACAACATCTACGCCATCGACAAATCCATCCGTATACATCATCTGCACTAAAATACGTTCTGCCAGTTCCTGTGTATTAATATAAAAATTCTGCGCGCATTTAAATATGCTTTCCATATCTTTTGTCTGACCCTGATAGTATCTGCAGAGATATTCTAACATTACATCATTATATTTTCCAACAAAAAATGTATCTGCACAATACTTTAAAAGCATTTCATCTTCTGCATATTCCAATGCCTGTATCCGATCGTTTAACAGACGGACTCTTAAGGCTGCAGGTACTGTTTCCAGGCCATACGTCTCCGCAATCCGATACGCCTGTGCAAAAAGCTGTTTTTCTATGCACATCTCCATGATACATCCTCTGCTTTTGGGCTGCATACAGGAAAAATCCACCTTTTTAAGCTCCTGCTTCATCTCCTCTGTCAAATCCAATATATACAGAAGACAGAACATTTTGGGAAAAAGTAGCGCTTTGTACCTGGCGCTTACCTCACTGCATGACATGACAGCACGAAAATAGCCCAGATCCTTTTCTTCAAAAATCTCCTGTGCCCTGCGATTGGAAAAATAATGCAGCAAAAGCGGCAGCTGCCGGGGGGATTTCTGCATACAGCTTCTTAAATATCTGCCCGGATACATCATCTTTTCTAACTGATACGGTATGCCACTGCTAAAACGGTTCCCATACCGGTCTTCTACAAAAACGGCGTAGCGGTCAGAATAAAGAGGAAAATATGCCTTACCGTTTAAAATGGATACTGTACAGGGGCTATCCAGCACGTCCTGCAGAACAACTACTTTTGCAGCATGCGGATCCGGACAGGTCAGCCTGTGTATGAATAAAATATTTGCAGCTGCCTCCGAAACCTCCGGAAAATGGATTCCGTGCGAAAGCACATCCTCATAGACCACAGCCAGATTATCATCCATATGCATAAGCGCCATCTGTTCATAAGCAAAATTCTCCATGCCTGTATAATGCTGTTCATAGACATTCGGATATTCTTTTTTAGAAGCAATGATATTGACATACAAGACCGCTTTAAGCCTGTAATTCAACTGATTATTGTATTTAAAATACATCTGGATAATTCGTGGTACATTCTGCACGCTCCTGACATCCATGGACATTAAATAAGCTTCATAAAGACCTGTGATACGCAGCTTTTTTTCCACTCCAAGCGCATACCACGAAAAATAGCGCCGGCCATATATCTGACTGCGGATCAGATATTCGCAGATCACTTTCAGTATACGTTCGTCGTCTAAGAGCTTATAGCAGGCTTCTAAAAGCAAAAGTGTCCGTTCCTTAAATATGTACCGACCCGAAAAAGCCGATATGACCTGTTCTGCCAGAGCTTTTGTCAGAACGCCTTGTTTTTGGGCCCAGTTTAAGATTTTTTCTTCAAATGCTCCGAAACGGCTCAGCAGATAGGGTTCCGCCACAAACAGAGAATATGCCTCCACATATAAGATGGGACTGTCTGTGCCGCCCATGATCCGTCCCTCTAACGCTTTTAGCTTCTGGTAACGGTTCTGTACATAATCTTCCCGTAAAAACAGAAGACACCAAAACAGTATGAGATTTTCCTGGTGCTCCAGATAAATCTGCTCAATTTCCTGTGTCAGGCGGTTGATTCCGGCTTCGTCCTGTTCCATCAGGGTACAGATATACAGATAGTACCCCCACTGGGGACACCTTTTATCCTCCCATTTCCGTTTGAATTCATCCAGAATCCACTCTGCTTCCTGTTTTTGACGATTCATCCAGAAGGTCTGAGCCTTAAACAAACGATACCAGACATTCCCTGGTTCACGCACAATCAGATCGTCCAGAATCTTTAATGTTTCCGCAGCCCATTTTCCAGTTACAGTTTTCCTGAGCCGATACGCAATATATTCCTCCAAAAGCCTGGCACGGAATTTTTGTATTTCCCTGATTCTTGGATTTTCCGAAGTTTTCTCCCCATGCAGCATAGCGCAGACAGGTATCCTGATTTCCTGCCGTATATTTCCAAACACCAATGTTCCATAGTTCCTGCCGGCGTGCATTTTGAGAGGATTGAGATAAAAATTCACCGTTGTCTGGCTGCCCAGGAAATCCTCTGCCCCAATCCGCCTTTTAGGCACTTCAAGAAAATCGGCATCGCTAGTAAACTCCAGTTCTATGTATCCCCAGGTATCTTTAAAAAGCGTAAGCTCCTGTATGGACTTTTCCGTGACCTGGGAAAAAGTAAATTCTGTCTGCGCCGCTGTAACAGTGACGGGATTTTTCCGGCCGCACGCCACCAAAAATTCCTCCATTCCCGTATCTGTTTTCCGCCCATTTGCAATTCCATTGTAGATCAGACGTTCTTTTTCTTCTTCTGTACCAAAAATCTTCGAAAAAAAAGGAGAGTAAAAAATCTGCTTTGCCTCCTGCCAATTTGTCTGTGCCAGTTCTGTAAAAGCCTCCAAATTACGTATGATTCCATTCTGTGAATCTGCATACTGCCTGGAAATCATCACAACAAAAGAAAGGCTGTACTCCCCCTGACTGCACACAACCGTAAATTCTCCTTTTTGGATATTCCCTTCCACCAAGCCGGCGCTGTGGAACAGATACTGTATCCGAATCTCTTCCCCTTCAAATCCCAAAGTCTTACACTCCATTCTGGGATTTGAGGAATAAACCATTCCACGTACAGGGACGTGGTTTTCGCTGATGACTGTAAATTCTCCTTTATAGTCTTCCCCTTCCGGGATTTGCAGCTCAATCCGTTCGACAGAAAATTCTACGACGGGCTTTGCACAGTCTACTCTGCCTTCTGCAAGTTCTCTTATCCGCTTACGCACATTTCCTCCTGACAATCTGTTGCTTTTTCATTTTAAATGATTATAATTACACTTACAGGTATTATAAACGATCTATCCTGTAAATTCAACCGGAGGTATTTTAATATGTTAAAACATAAAGATCATTTTCACGGCAGTGATCTGGAAACCATCGAACAGATTTACGGAATCCGCAAAGAAGACATTACAAACTTTTCTGCAAATGTAAATCCACTGGGTATTTCTCCCAATTTAAAGCAGACGCTTGCCGCGCACTTGGAAGCAATTACAACCTATCCGGACAGAGAATATACTTCTCTTCGTCGCTGCATTTCCGAATATGTCCATACGGATTTTGAGAATATCATTGTGGGCAATGGTTCTACGGAACTGATTTCACTGTTTATCCAGATAGAGCGCCCGAAAAAAGCAATGGTTTTGGGACCTACATATTCGGAATATGAAAGGGAAATCTTTTTAGGCGGAGGCGCCACGCATTATTATCCACTGAAAGAAGAAAATGGCTTTTGCCTCGACCTTTCGGATTTTACGAAACATTTGAATGAAAGCATTGATCTTCTGGTTATCTGCAATCCCAATAATCCGACCTCGTCAGCTATAACAAGGTCCCAGATGCGCCGTGTTCTGGATATCTGCAAGCAGTATGATATTTTTGTTATGGTGGACGAGACTTATGTGGAATTTGCCGAAACTATGGAAGAAATCACTTCTGTTCCGCTGACTCATTATTATAACAATATTATCATACTGCGTGGAACCTCAAAATTTTTTGCTTCTCCGGGACTTCGGCTTGGGTATGCTGTAACCGGGAATCGCGATCTGATCAAATCAATTCATATGCGGCAGAATCCATGGACCATCAATTCCCTTGCCGTTATTGCAGGAGAACTGATGTTTTCCGATCGAGCGTATATAAAAGAAACAAAAGCATTGATTTCTTCGGAGCGCGCACGAATCCTCAGTATATTATCCGAAAGCCCGGATTATAAGGCTTATCAGCCCAGTGCAAACTTTATGCTTGTTAAGATCCTGACAGAAAAAGTTACTTCTTTGGATTTGTTTGAGCGGGCGATTCGGGAAAAAATGATGATACGGGACTGCTCTTCGTTTCCGTTCCTTGATCAGAAATATATTCGGTTTTGCATCATGAAGCCAGAGGCCAATGACAGACTTTTGGAATGTCTGAAAAAATAACCCGGATAAGGTGCCGTCAGAAAAAAGCGGCACCTTATCCGAACACCCAGGCCAAATCTATTTTATTTCCATCGTGGTTTTAAAATAAAATCCTCATACATCTGCATACTGTACTGATAATAAGCTACAGCTTCTCTTTGTTTCAGCAATGTCATGTCACTTATTGTATTACGGAACATATTTATAAAATCCCGCCTGTCATTTAACCCCATATTTCCCAGATCCGGCGCGAGAGGCAGCGACGAAAGGCCGCCGTTTTTATCCACACCCATATGAGCCTCCAAAGCATGCATCTCTACCAGTGTGGCATGATGCGGTGAGATTTTATTGATATGAATCGTCTGCTCAAACTCCTGTCCGTTTTCATCTACTCCCTTTGCAATGACAACCGGATCTTCTTCTGTGGATTCTTCCGCATATTTGATATAATACGAAAGTCCTGATCCGTTTCCGCCCGAATAAAGCATATCGTCCGTTTTCGTATAAATAATATACTCCTTATTTACAGGCTTTGCAGCCTGCGCCATACTTGCTTTAAACTCTGCTTTATCCTCTTTCTTTTTCGTCCTCTGACCTGTAAATGCTGCCGGAATGCCCTGCGCTGTATACTTTCCTATATTCATATGTATTCTCCTTTTTATACTTCAAAATGATTTCTTGCTATCAGATCCGCAAAAATGGCCGCCTCATAAGCTGCTGTCAGATCCGGTGACTGCAAATCCATTCCACTAATTTCCGGATCTGCCCTTATCTGCGCTATTTTCATATCGTATTTTTCCTGCGCAAACCGTCTGGCAGCCGCTTTCTTTTCCTGTATTTCTAAGAGCTCCTCCTGCCGCCTTTTCCGGCGTTTCTGTCTGCGTTCCCAATAAGTTTCTTCCTTTTCATGGAATACCCGGCTGCCGCCGCCAAAGCTCTGCCCATAGGATTCTTCTTCGGAAGCGCCAAAATGCAGAACCGAATAATTCCAGGACTGATACGGATCCCGAAATGAAAAATTCGCACGAATTGCACTTAACACCTGTGCCTCATATTCCGGATCGTTTTTCATCGCTTCAAAACCGCTGTCCGTAATCTCCACATGCCACTGCCAGCCAGACTGCGACGGATGCACCGGAATCTGCGCGATTTTATCATAAATATACTGCTTATACTCCTCCATCGTCATATCCTTCGTCGAAACCGCCTCCGTACGTTCCGCCTCCTCCAGCTTACCCAAAACCACATCTGCAAATTTCGATCCCGACACCTGACTCTTTTGCGGACCATAGCACTTCGCAAAATTTGCATATGTCTTTGTCATGCTGTTTACATCTATCGAATTTCCTGCCATAGCCTTCTCCTCCCTATGCTTTAAAATATGATTTCTTATAACTAATACGACCCACCTCAACAAAAAGTTTCAATGGGGAAATAAAAGTGGGGGGGGAGATGGTGTAAAGCATACGTCAGACAGAGGGCAGGGACCTCACAGCCTCTCCCTGGCGGAACGCATCTCCACCATCCCCCTCACACCACCAACTCCCACATATTTTGTGAAAAATCTGTTAAATTGTGTGCATTTGGAATAAGATATGATACAATAACAGATACAAATATCAAATAAAGGAGCCGTGCACTATGAAAAAACAACGAATTAACGCCTTTGATTTCATGCGCAGCGCAACCGCATGGATCATTGTCATATACCACTTTGCATGCATCTGCAACGTTACGCCCTGGTACGACAATTTTCCACTTTTTTACACACATGCCAACGGTGTATGGGGTGAAAATACCAGTGTGAATATATTCTTCATGCTTTCCGGCGCATCCCTCTACTACAACTATCCTTCTATTAAGGTGGATTCCCTGAAGCGTTACTACTTTTCCCGTTTCAAGGGCCTGTTCCCCATGTTTTATATGATCTGGTTTTTCCTCTACTACCAGAAGGCAACTACAGCAGGAAATTTATTCTATAACGGCAGCCCCAAATCTATGCTGCTGACGCTTACCGGTATGGACGGCTATCTTTCTTACCGTTATCCGCAAAATTACTATTTTATTGGAGAATGGTTTTTGGGCGCACTTGTGCTGCTGTACCTTTTATATCCGTTGCTTACCTGGTGCATGAAGCACTGCAGGATACTGACCACGCTGGTACTTGGTGCGGCAACCCTGGCCTTTCACTGGCCCATGCCTTATTTTCAGATCCAGCGTGAGCGCAATTTAATTGTATGTATGCTTGCTTTCTGGTTGGGAATGTTGTTTATTGAATACAAAGAATGGTTGGAGAATAAATGGGTAACCGTATTTTTCGGCGGAATTGCACTGTTGTTTATTTTTGTAAAAGTTCCTCTGGATCCGTTTTTGTGTGCGCAGGCAATTGCTGTCGGCCTGTTTTTACTGTTTTACCATATTGGAAACTTTGTCATGAAATTTGACTGGATCAAACCGTTTTTCACATACACAGGAGGCATTTCTTATGCTATTTTCCTGCTGCAGCACGTTGTGATGAGTCAGGTCATCGGACTTTCCGGAAAAGAAACACACCTCACCATTTTGCAGGAATTTTTATATCTGATTGCATCCTTTGTTATGATTTATCTGTTTGCAGATATCTGTTCACGCCTGAACCGGTTGATGTTAGACAGTAAATGGTTCAGGCGCATTCAGAAACACTTTATATAGACCCGATTTCGGCCAGATTTAAAATGATGCCTGTAACAGCCAGAAGTATGCCTGCCAGCTTTAATGTATGGCAGGCTTTTTTTTGTTCCCACAAAAGCCCGATATTGTTCTGTACCAGATAAACTGCGCTGACGCCAAGTATCATGTACAAAAACAAAAACGTCCTTTCCTGCGATACATATATGGTAGGAGTAAAGCCCATTACGACCCTGGTCGAAAGCCCAAGCGCCAGCAGAAGCGCCTGTGACAACAGCTCAAAATAACTGGTACAGACAGCCGTAAGCGACAGCAGCATACAGCCGATGACACACAAATACAAAACAGTTGGAATATAATTGGCCATAATGTGATAATTACTGCCACAGATAAATCCGCTCTTGTCCATCAGTTTAAAAAAGGTCGGAAAATCCACTTTTATGGCATTTGAAAAGCAGGAAAACCCGATGGACAGAAACACCGGAAAAACAGCTGCCAGACGGAATACAAGACGTTTTGTCTTGAAAAATACCAATACAGCCAGCAAAATGAGAAAGCTCAAATACAAAAGGCTTCCCGAAGTCACCAGATGATGCATCGTGTCCAAAAAGCCCATGCTGACTTTATCCAACAGGTGATATGATTTAAAATTGGGCATCCAGTTTATAATTTCCTGATTTTTGCGCGCCTCATTGCCCGGACATACCATAATAAATATGATCTCTGCCGCTGAAATGACAAATCCCAAAATCACGCTCCCATAAAGCCTGACCGGCTTTTTGCGCATGATAAAACAGAATATGGCGCAAAAGTTTACCGCCAAAAGCACTGCGCACATCTGTTCCATATTTGCCCCGTAAAATGCGGCCAGGCCATAAAGCAGGCACAAGGCGACAGGCGTCTTTTTTTCGTAAAATGCACGCGTTACTCCATGCAGGGAAAATACCCCAAGAGCCAGTGGCCAGGTATAATTCGTACTGGTTGCAATCCAGCCTGCGGTACGCAGATCCCAGAGCGGATACACGCACAAAAACCCAACCACCAGATAAGCCGCCATTTCGCGCTTTTCCTCCGGAAACAGCCATATAAATGCCCAGGCAAGAAATACCCAGAATATCCAGTCGAGTATTCTCCACCAGAATATGCTTCTTGAAATATAAACCAGAACTGCTTCAATCAATAACCTTGACGACCAGACCTCGTAACGGGCCGTAAGATAGTCCTTTAATGAATATGCATCCAGCTGCCTGCAGAAAAACCACATGGCATCCGAATCCTGCGGCTCTGTCATAAAAATATGATATACCAGCTGTATCCCTGCAAAAAACCACAGAGGCAGATATTCCTTGCGTGTGATCTGTTTGAACCAAACCTGTAATTTTTTCATCGCCTTCTCCTAATAAAATAAAACTTCCTCCGTGTGAATAAGCCTGTCGGCGCCGTTGCACCGATACCAGATACAGGCTCTGCAGCCGCCCGGCAACCGGCTCAGACGTGTAACGGAACGAAACTGTGCATAATCATAATTAAATCCGTCATCTGCCTGCTTGGTAAGGCTTTCTTTCCTGACATTTTCGGTTGGAAGGGCGTAATATACGTCTTCCACCGGATCGTATGCCAGCACCTGCGTATCTGCGATATCGACGCTGACCCCCGGCTCATATGCATATCCGCGCACTTCTAAGTAACCGTACTTACTTTCTATTTTTTCAATCTTTATCTCCATCTGTTCTGCAGTACCGGCCTCACAGCCGGATACGTCTGCCCGGATTACTCTCTGATTTACAAAAAACAGCAGCAGCAAATATCCTGCCGCACACACGGCAAACAGGCCAAATACGATTTTTCCCATTTTCGTCTTGTCATATTGTCTGTCCATATACTTTACCCTTCCTGCCGCCTGTCCCCCGACGTACAGAGATCGCTCAGAAAACATTCCCCGCACCTGGGATTTCTGGCCGCACAAATCGAACGCCCAAATGTAATAATTTGAATATTATAAAGAATCCAGTGATCTTTGGGCAGCGCCTTCATCAAATCCTGCTCCACTTTTCCCGGATCCTGCTCCTCTGTAAATCCCAGACGTTTTGAAATCCGTTTTACATGTGTATCCACGACAATACTCGGATCGTGATATACATTCCCGCGGATTACATTCGCTGTTTTGCGCCCCACGCCGGCCAGCGCCGTCAGCTCCTCTAAAGTGCGCGGCACCTTACCTTCATGTTTTTCTACCAGTGTCTTTGCACAGGAAATAATATTTTTAGCCTTGCTGTGATAAAAACCGATGGAATGAATGTCCTTTTCCAGCTCTTCCATATCGGCGTCTGCAAACTTCTCTAGCGTGTCGTATTTGACAAACAAATCCTTTGTAACAATATTAACCCTTGCGTCGGTACACTGCGCACTTAATATTACGGCAATTAAAAGCTGCCATGGCGTTTTGTGATTCAGATAACAGACATATTCTGTTCCATATGCCTCGTCCAGGCGCTTTAAAATTTCTTTGGTACGTTTTTTGATCATTTTATCCCCTCTTCTCCAAAGCCTGTAAGCTCAGTCGTCTTCGCCTGATGGCTTAATGCGTCTCGCTTTTTATATTCAAACAACACATATACCTCGTTTGCAAGCCGCTTCGGAAGCGCATCCAGCGTCTTTTCTTCTTTGCCTGGAAAACGGTAAAAAAACGGCTCCACATGCGACAGCTTGCCGGATTTACACACTGTCCTGGTGACGTTTGCAAACTCTGCCGGATTTCTGGCCCAGTAAGGGCGGCTTTTCATATTTTCCCGGTAATACAAATCATACAAAAGGGAATCTTCTAAAAGCTCTTTGGGTATCCTGCCGTCCTTTGCTGCAAATTCCAGTAACAGCTCGCACCTTCGGATACGCGAATGACTTCGTTCCAGATACCCGTTTTTTTCATAAAACTGTCCAAGCGCCAGAAAAAAACCAAAAGCATCGGGATATACCACGTCCAAAAGCTTCATTGTAACTTCAAACTGTCCGCTGTTATAATAAACCTCCAGCATTTCTTCCACAAGCTTAATCAAAAGTATCTCGTCATAGGAAAGCCAGTTTGTCCTAAGCACTTCATAGGGCGGACGCTCCCTGTAAACCAGCCCGTATTCGCTTCTGCGTTCGTACAGCAACGAGCCTTTGAGCACCTTTAAAAACCCAAGCTGCAGTTGTTCTGGCTTCCAGGCGTATACGTCATTAAAAGATTCCCGAAAACGCCAATACCCTTCAAAAGGAAGACCCGCAATCAGATCCAGATGGACATGAATATTGCCTGCTTTCTGAATTTGCCGTACCGCAGACTGCACTTTTGACAAATCTGTAACCCGGCAAATCTCTTCCAATGTCTTTGGATTGGTAGACTGTACGCCGATTTCAAGCTGCAAAAGTCCCGGCCGAAGTCCTGCAAGAAGCGAAATCTCTTCCTTAGTCAGAAGATCTGCCGCAATCTCAAAATGGAAATTTGTAATACCTTTATCCCGTTCTTTGATAAACTGCCAGACTGCCATAGCATGCGCATGATTGCAGTTAAACGTGCGATCTACAAACTTCACCTGCGGTACATTATGTTCCATAAAAAAGGAAAGCTCCTCCTTCACCAGTGAAAGGTTCCGAAAACGCAGCCTTTTGTCTGCCGAAGAAAGACAGTAACTGCAGGAAAACGGGCATCCCCGGCTGGATTCGTAATAAATAATCCTGTTTTCAAACCTCTGCATATTTTCGTAGCAAAACGGGATACTGTCAAAATCAAACGGTTCTTTCGACGTCGTCTGACAGATTTCCCCATCCTGACCAGTTCCCGGCTGACAGTCCGACACATCTTCCCCCAACGCAATCCGACGCCTGGCTGCATATGTCTCTCTCCGAAACGCAATACCCGAAACCGCAGAAAGTTCTCCCCTCCTGCCGCCGCAGTAATATGCCACAAGTCCGGCAAATGCCGCTTCCCCTTCTCCAATCATAACGCCAAAAAACGCTGGGTTCTCTTTAAACATCTGCAAAATTTCATAAGAAACCTCCGGCCCGCCTACCCAAATAGGCACATCCGGCCGCAATTTGTGGTACTCCGCCGCAATCTCCCTCACATAATCATAATTCCAGATATAGCAGGAAAAACAGAGCACGTCCGGCGCCCTCTTATAAAGCTGCTGCAAAATAAATTCAAGCCTGTGATTAATCGTATATTCCGCAATCTCCACAGAATCCCGAAAACACTCCGGCACAAAAGCACGCAGGCTGTACACCGCCAGATTGGAATGAATATATTTGGCATTGATGGCCGTTAAAAGTATGTTCATGAAAGCCCCCTTCATACCTTCTTGTTAAAAATCGATCTGTGTGAACTTTCCTCCAGATCAAAATAACGATATCTGTCATTATGGGGAAACATCATCTCCATATATAAGCTCCCAAGAAGATTTTTCACCTTGCCCGCATCCAAATTCGGTACTGGCATTTCCTGCCACTCCATCTTTTTTAAATTATCCAACAGCACACCTATCTCAGGCCTCTGTTCTTCTCTTCCCGCCGTATCGGAAACCACTTCCTGGGGTGCAGCTTCTGCGGGGGCACCGCCTTTTTGCATTTCCTGCTGTATCCGGGGATTCTCTTCGGCAGATTCCTCTGATTTTTCCTGCCTGTCTTCGGCCCCTTCCGATGGTATGGGTTTCATCAGTTCCTTTGCTTCCGGAATATTATAAATCAGGTTATAGCATGTTTTTTCAAAACATTCTCTGTCGTACTTTGCAAGAAAGGCCAGATCCTCCATCATAAGCGGCTGTTTGTTGTAAATTTTGACATAAATATCTGCCAGACGTACATTTTTCTCCATAAACTGACACCTCACAAAAAAGGCGTAAAGCATGTTTTTGCTTTACACCCTTTTACATCCTACTCTGCTCCCGGTTTCTCTACTGCTGCAACTGCATCCTTCTGCATTGGGATACGGCAATTCTTATTGCTGCCAAATTCCACAATAACCGTATCATCCGCGATATCAATAATGACGCCGTAAAACCCGCTTGTCGTCAATACAGTATCTCCCACTGCAAGCTCAGCAAGCATGGCATTTTTCTTCTTCATCTCTTTCTGCTGCGGGCGGATCATAAAAAAATACATAAATCCAAACAGCACTGCCAGTGAAATCAGCATCGGCAGGGAACTGACATTCCCTTCACTTAATAAAATACTCATGATTTTTCCTCCTTATTGTCCATGCCTTCAGGACAGTTTGATTCGCCCTGCGACCTTAAACTATTGTACACAAATCTTTTGCAAACGGCAAGTGCATTTCTGCATTTTACATATTTTTAATCTATTCTGCGCTCCCCTGCTTCATCCCATACAGTTTCTCTTCCTTATAGCTCTGATACCGTCCCGCATCAATCGCATCCCGGATCTCTTCCATCATCAAATTGTAAAAGTACAGATTATGCAATACCAAAAGCCGCATCCCAAGCATTTCCTTCGCTTTCAGCAAATGTCTGATATACGCCCTGCTGTACCTGCGGCATGCCGGACAATTACAGCCTTCTTCTAACGGCCTTGTATCCTTTTCATACTTCTGGTTAAACAAATTCAATTTACCCTGATTGGTATAAGCATGTCCATGCCGTCCATTCCTGCTCGGATATACGCAGTCAAAAAAGTCAACGCCTCTGTCCACCGCCTCTAATATATTGGCAGGCGTTCCCACACCCATCAAATAAGTCGGTTTGTCCTCTGGCAAATGCGGCACCACAGCGTCTAACACACCATACATCTCCTCATGTGTCTCTCCTACGGCAAGCCCGCCTATCGCGTATCCGTCTAAATCCATTTGCGCAATCTGCCTGGCATGACTAATACGGATGTCTTCATAAATTGCCCCCTGATTAATTCCGAACAAAAGCTGCTCTTTATTGATCGTATCCGGGAGTGAATTTAGCCTTGCCATCTCTGTTTTGCAGCGGGAAAGCCATCTGGATGTACGATCTACGGAATTCTGCACATAGCTGCGGTCCGCCACGCTGGACGGACATTCGTCAAAAGCCATGGCTATCGTGGACGCCAGATTGGACTGAATCTGCATACTCTCCTCCGGCCCCATAAAAATTTTCCTGCCGTCTATGTGAGAGTTAAAATACACGCCCTCTTCTTTGATCCTGCGCAGCCCGGCCAGTGAAAACACCTGAAATCCGCCGGAATCCGTAAGAATGGGTTTCTCCCACGCCATAAACTTATGCAGGCCGCCCAATTTATGAATCAATTCATCCCCCGGCCTTACGTGAAGATGATACGTATTCGAAAGCTCTACCTGCGTTTTAATCTGTTCCAGATCCTCCGTAGACACAGCTCCTTTAATTGCCGCCGCAGTTCCCACATTCATAAATACCGGCGTCTCAATGACGCCATGCGCCGTATGAAACCTGGCACGTTTTGCATTGCCGTCTTTTTTTAAAATTTTATATTCTGCCATAAAGTCTCCCTCTATTTTGCAGCAGCTATATTCTTTTCTGCCCCTGCTTTATTCCATCATTTTCTTTGTCACCGCTCCAGTTATTGTAGTCCAGAGTATGATTTATTATAATAAAACCTGACCGGATACTCAAGTAAAATTTCTACATCCGTCTACATTTTTGTAACGGTTCAGCCTAGAGCATGTTTGAGAAATCATTCTTCCATTCGTTTAATATATACTTCTTTTACCTCGTTTCATTCTTCAATCAGTTACCGATATTCCAATTTATATCTCTCCAATACTCCCAAAGATCCTGGTAGCCTCTGGTTGTCCCTTTTTAACCGTTTGATTTCATTGTGTCCAGTTCGTTCACGATAAATTTTCTAAGATACATTATTTATTCAATGAAATAAGACAGCAATTATGGCTGTCTGAAAACACATAGAGAATCGAACCCTCATTATTCGAGTTGAAGTCGAATATCTTACCGTAAGATGATATGTGCGGGAAATGTAAAAATTATATAAATTTTTTCTTGAAGCTATTTTAGATATATATTTTTATCCGATAAAATTAAAGAATAAGAAACAAATAAAAGAAAGGAGATCAATTAAAATGTGTTGATTTTGTTGTGAAATATTTGCAAGAAAAAGGAATCATAGAAAAACCGTTTTTACTTGGACATTCTATGGGTGGTGCAATTGTGCAAAAATACATTAAAAAGCATTCTAACAAAGTAAAAGGCTTGATATTGTTTGCATCAGCAACGGCTAAAAGAATGCCATATTTCAAAACCCTATTTGGACTAAGAAAGAAAAATTTACGTATTGCCGCTTTAAAAGCATGGGGAGTGAAAGTATCAGACGAAGATATTGCAGGTTCTGCCTTTTTTGATAATAGAATTAAATCTATGAATGATATTGCTAGATATAATAAACTGTTACATAGAGAATCCATTGTAATTACTTTTGTAAGTTTATATTTACCTTATTACAGTGGAAAATATAACGGAAATATCCCGATTTTAGTTATCGGTTCAGAAGATGATTCATATTTTCCTAAAAAATCATTAATAAAGACGTCTGATACTTATGATTGCACTGAAAATAATAAAGAAAAGCAAAGTATACTTTTAGACAATCTATGTCACGATATGATGTTAGATCCTGAATGTGAAATACCAGCGAAAAGAGTTCTGGAATTTTTGGATAATAATAAATGATTTTGAGACCGTTTCAAGTTTCATGCGGGATTCGATATCTCTGGTTGTCATTGTCTTTGAGATCGCTGTGTATCATTTCTCTCATTGCTCTTTTTGCGGACTTTCGTTTTATCTCGCCATACTAAAACCTCCAAACTGAGTAGTCTTATCTTACATCAGTTTGGAGGTTTACACAAACTTTGGAATAGTCCCCGTTTAGTTATTTAGTCGTTACTCTTTGATTTTGTCAAGTTCTGTAAGATTAATTCCGGATGCCGTCAGAATTACTTTTAATTCAATATATCTGTCTTTCATTTCGGCATATGCTTCAGAACTTTTATCAGACAATCTCATATAACGCTGTAATCTTGCAAATTCTTCAACATTCTTTTGTATCATTTCTTTTTCAGTCATACAATCACCATCCTTTATATGTGCCGTTTATATGATAGTTTCATTATACCAATAAGCGGTTTAGGTGTAAAGCCTTTATTCAATTACCAATTTTCTGTTGTACCAACGTGGGACAACCTTTTACACAATCCTGTGAAAAAACTCATTCCCTTATAGGTGTTGGGTTTAAACCCACCGCAAAGTTTAAAGTTTTTCGCTTCACAAATTTTGATCAAAATCGATATTATCCTCTAACCTAATACTTAACTAACTGACATTGCCCGTGAAAAGTAACCATCACGTAGATATTGATCTGCAAAAATCTTCATGCTAAAATAAAAAGAAACGAAAAACTAATTTTTATATCAGGAGGCAACCATGGCAGGTTCAACATATGGAACAATATTTAAAATCACTACCTGGGGCGAGTCCCACGGCAAAGGTATCGGTGTCGTTATCGACGGCTGTCCGGCCGGCTTAACGCTTTGCGAAGACGACATCCAGCTCTATTTAAATCGCCGCAAACCCGGCCAGTCCCGCTATACCACGCAGCGAAACGAAGACGATGCCGTAGAAATTCTCTCCGGCGTCTTTGAGGGCAAAACCACCGGCACACCTATCTCACTGATTGTATTTAATAAAGATCAGCGTTCCAGAGACTACGGCGATATTGCTTCTTACTACCGTCCCGGACATGCAGACTATACGTTTGATACCAAATACGGCTTTCATGACTACCGAGGCGGCGGGCGTTCCTCAGGAAGAGAAACGATCGGCCGTGTAGCCGCAGGCGCAATTGCCGCCAAAATTTTAGTACAGCTTGGCATCACTTTCACTACCTGTACCAAATCTATCGGCCCCATAAAAGCCGTTTCCTTTGATAAGGATGAAATTTACAATAATCCGCTTTATATGCCGGATGCCGCAGCAGCCTTGCAGGCACAGGCATATCTGGAAGAATGTATGAAAAAACAGGATTCCTCCGGCGGCGTGATTGAATGTATCATAGAAGGCATACCGGTCGGAATCGGCGATCCGGTATTTGAAAAGCTGGATGCGAACCTTGCAAAAGCCATCCTCTCTATCGGTGCAGTCAAAGGCTTTGAAATTGGCGATGGTTTTGCTGCCGCACAGGCAAATGGCAGTACAAACAACGATGGTTTTACCATGACAGATAATGGCGCCATTACCAAATCTGCCAATCATTCCGGCGGCGTACTCGGAGGTATGAGTGACGGAAGCCCTGTTATTTTCCGGGCTGCAATCAAACCAACGCCTTCCATTGCCGCGCCTCAGAAAACAGTTCATAAATCCGGTGAAAATATTGATATATCTATCCACGGCAGACATGACCCCGTTATCGTTCCCCGCGCGGTTGTAGTAGTGGAAGCAATGGCGGCGCTTACGGTACTGGATGCTCTGCTTTTAAATATGTCTGCAAAACTGGATTCTGTCTGTGAATTTTATCGTTGCTAAAAACCTGTCGGGCAAAACAGTAGAAATATTTCTACTGTTCATGTCCGCAATCTGCCAATTTTAACAATTCCAGCCTTTTGCAAAACATCTCATAGTATTGCGGCAGCTCTCCAAAAACAGCTTCGGGCACTTCTTTGATCTGATTGAGTCCGATTCTTGCCACTGCTTTTTTGGCAGCATCTTTTTGATTCATACGCTCACCAAATACCGTCTGGCAATTAGAACCTTCTATATTATGATAGGAATGAAACGCCTGATTGAAGTCCATCAAATCGTGCAGCCGGATTGGTTTATTATTAGAATTGCGAACCAAAACTCCCCAGTTTCCCCAGTGCCTGTCTGTATTTCCTACAAGATAATCCACAATATTCATCATATAATAATTATGCCTGTCCAACGCGAGAATATATTTTTTAATATCCCTGTCATGATTTGCCGCATAAATTTCAAAAGATTCCATGGATACGATGGCATATTCTTTTGATGTAATATTACTGCTCACACTGACCTTTTCCCCATAAAAATAATCTCTTTCGTAAAATACCTGCGAGACGTCAAAACACCTGCATATCTGGCTGGCAAGCAGCTCTCTTTCCACAGCGTCCTCTCCGCCGTCTTTCAACAGACGAAATCCCTCACGCGTTCTCTGCCACGCCTTTGGAAAGCACCCATTTGTTGACAAATCCCTTGCCAGAGACTCGTTCTGTACCGTATACTGCCTGCCTTTCAACGCAATATCAATAAACGTATTGTCCAGATGATTTTCATACAGATTCACCTCGCCAAACGATATCTTTTCCTTCTTCAGTCTGACCCAGAAAACATCCGTCAAAGAAGCGCATCGGTAGGACAATGCAATTTTCGCCCTTTCCTTGTCTGTCACAGCCTGCAGCATCCCAATGCTGTTGAGTATTTCTTTGGCATATTTCCTGTCCAGGGTAAGCACTCTCGTTGCACACCAGTAATTAAAATTTGTAATATTATTTACCAACGTGTCAATATCATCCGTTTCTTCCAGGTATAAATTATACGGCATAAATGACTTGTAGTATATTTTACAATGTCCGGAATCGCTGATTCTTGCAACTCTTCTGTTTATGTGCATAATCTCGTATACTTTCTTCTCTGCCATTTCATCACCCTGCTTGCAATTTACATTTTTTCATGGTACTGACCGTATTATATTCAGCCAAATTTTGCAAAATATGATTCCTTCCTGTTTTTACGGCCGAAAGGTTTTTAACGCTTCTATTGTCCGCTCAATCAGTTCGTCTAAACTCCAGCCCAGCATATCGGCTCCGCGCTCAATTACTTCTCTGGAGCATCCTGCCGCAAAGCTTTTGCTTTTGTATTTTTTCTTCACAGACTTTACTTCCAGATCCTGCACACTTTTTGACGGACGCATCAGAATGGCCGCGCCAATCAGACCGGTCAGTTCGTCCACTGCATACAGTACCTTTTCCATTTCATGTTCCGGTTTGATATCAACTGTAAGCGCATATCCATGGCTTGTCGTTGCATGAATGATTTTCTCATCTATGCCGCGTTCACGCATAATTTCCTGACTTTTGATACAATGCTGATCCGGATATTTTTCAAAATCCAAATCATGCAGTATTCCCACAGTCTCCCAGAAATCCGCTTCGTCACCATATCCCAGTTTTTCAGCAAAATACCGCATTGTTTTTCCGACTATTTCGGCGTGCTCCAAATGAAACGGATCCTGATTGTATTCCTTTATCAGGCTCCAGGCTTCTTCCCTGTTCATTTTTTATCCTCCTATACCATTTTTTATAAATAAGTATAATATTCTGATAGAAGTTAGTCAACGAAAAGCTCCCGCTCCAGTCAGATGCAGCCAGGGAGGGGATTTGACAAAGAGCCGTTTCCTCTGTCAAATCCCCTCCCTGGCGGATACATCCCATATCCCCCTGACCCATTGCCAAAAACACCTTCAAAAAAGTCAGATCTTTTTATTTAACTGTGTACGGATTCCACATCCACTTCCAGAACCTCACCGGTCTGTGCATTTATTTTTATCTCGTACTCCTGTTCTCCATTTCTTATCTTTATCTCATATACGTATACGCCGTCCTCCTGCTCCAGCTCTGCTTTTTGAATCGTTACGCCGCCGGCTACTTTTAATGCGATCTGTTTTGCGGCTTCTATACCGATATCTGTTTCTTCCGTACTGCCGCTGCCTCCGGAGGAAGAACCGCCGCCTGGAAGCACTTCTTTCTTTTTGCTGTATACGGCTCCGGTAGATGCATTGATTTCATATTCATATTCATGCGTCGCTGTGTGAAACTCAATTTCATATACCAGTATACCTTCCTCGCGATC